>JASHOY010000429.1 GCA_030038435.1 Acidobacteriaceae bacterium
GAATCAACGAAGGACTATATCTCACCGCATAGCGGCAAGTTGTGATGGTGAGCACGAACTGAGAGGAAACGCATGCCACTTTTGGAGTATTCGCGGCTCACCCGCGCCTTGACGTGCCCGGTTCGAGCATTTATTTCTGTAGCCATG
The DNA here is from genome assembly GCA_030038435.1 of Acidobacteriaceae bacterium. Lineage (GTDB taxonomy): Bacteria > Acidobacteriota > Terriglobia > Terriglobales > Acidobacteriaceae > Telmatobacter. The sequence goes on from JASHOY010000429.1 coordinate 148, forward strand.
TCGCAACCGAAGAGCGGGCCCACATGCTGATCCGTTCCCGAGCGCCGCTGCGACTCGGCCTGGCCGGCGGCGGCACCGATGTTTCTCCCTATTGCGATCAGTTTGGCGGCGCCATTCTCAACGCAACCATCGACTATTACGCCTACGCTACTCTCGAGCCTCTGGATTCATCGGGGGTAGAGTTTGTCTCTGCCGATCTGCGCCAGAGAGCAGTTTACGAAGCCGCGCCGGTTCTGGAAAACGACGGATGCCTGGACCTGTTCAAGGCTGTTTACAATCATGTGGTGCGCGAATTCAACGGCGGCGCGCCGCTGAGCCTGCGTATCAGCACCCATGTCGATGTGCCTTCCGGCTCGGGCCTGGGCTCCAGTTCGACGCTGGTGGTGGCCATGCTTGCGGCGTTCGCGGAGTGGCTCAGAGTGCCGCTAGGCGATTACGAACTTGCCCATACGGCCTACGTTATCGAACGCGACGAGGCCAGGCTGAAGGGCGGGAAACAGGATCAATATGCCGCGGCCTTCGGCGGTTTCAATTTCATGGAATTCGGGCGCAACGGGCAGGTTCTGGTCAATCCGCTGCGCATCAAGGATTGGGTGATTTCTGAACTCGAGGCATCGCTGTTGCTCTATTTCACTGGCGAATCGCGGGCTTCGGCGGAGATTATCGAGGAGCAGTCGCGCAACGTCCGCGATGGCAATGCCGCCGCCGTCGAAGCCATGCATGCCATCAAGGAGGAGGCCTTCCGGATGAAGGAGTGCCTGCTGCGCGGCGATTTGCGGCGATTGCACGAGGTTTTGCGCAGCAGTTGGGAATCGAAAAAACGGATGGCCTCGCAGATCAGCAACCAGAAGATCGAGAGCATTTACCGCTGCGCTCTAGACGCCGGCGCGCAGTGTGCACGCATCTCCGGCGCGGGCGGCGGAGGGTTTATGATGTTCCTGACCGACCCGGTGCAGAAGGACGCGGTGGAAGCGGCACTGCGCGCGGAGCACCAGACCGGCGCGGCCTACCGGTGCCACTTTACTGAAATAGGAGCGACAGCATGGAAGATTCCATAACCGATCTTGTGCGCGCCGAACTTTCGCGGGCAGCGGCCGTTCTCGATGCGGCAGCGCGCGACCAGGCACTGCAGGCCACGCTGGTGCGGGCGGCTCGGGCTACAGCGGAGGCGCTGAAGTCGGGAGGCAAACTCATGGTTGCCGGCAACGGAGGAAGCGCCGCTGACGCGCAGCATCTGGCCGCGGAGTTCGTGAGCCGCCTTGTCGAGGACCGCCCCGCCATGCGCGCCGTGGCGCTGACCACAGACACCTCCATACTGACTGCGATTGGAAATGATTACGGCTACGATCGCGTGTTTGCGCGCCAGATTGAAGCCATTGGCCAGCGCGGTGATGTGTTCATGGGAATCTCGACCTCAGGCAATTCGCCAAATATTCTGCGCGCGCTCGAGTTGAGCCACGAACTGGGCATCGCCACCGTCGGGCTTACAGGCAAGTCCGGCGGGAAGATGGCGCCGCTCTGCGATTCCATCGTTTGCGTGCCATCGGAGGTGACCATGCACATCCAGGAGGTCCACCTGGCGCTGGAGCACATCTTCTGCATGATCGCCGAGCGCGTTTACTTTGCCACTGAAAGCTTGAGCGCGGCCGCAACCACCGGGACGAAGTAAATGGAAGCCATTGTGCTCGCCGGCGGGCTGGGGACGCGGCTCAAGGGCAGGCTCAAGGGAGTCCCCAAGCCGATGGCGCCGGTGGCGGGCCGGCCTTTTCTGGAAATCCTGCTCGACCAAATCCGCCGTGCCGGCTGCTCCCACGCGATTCTTTCCGTCGGCTATCTGCACGAGGTGATTGAGGAACATTTCGGCGCGGCATGGGCCGGGATAAGCATCGATTTCGCGGTCGAGCACGTTCCGCTGGGAACTGGTGGCGGCATTCGGGCGGCGCTGGCTCACGCTGCGGAAGAGAACCTCCTGGTGCTGAACGGAGATACTTTTCTGCAGGCCGATTATGCTGCCATGATGCGCTTTCACCGCGCGCGGGCGGTGCAATTGACCATGGCAGTCACGCGCCAGCCGGATATTGCGCGCTATGGCGGGGTCCTCCTTGACGCCAATCCTGACGCGAATCCTGACGCGAATCTCGATGCGAGCCGCGTTGTCGGCTTCGAAGAAAAGGGCCGCTCCGGGCCGGGATGGATCAATGCCGGAGCCTATGTTGTGCGACGCGATATTGAATGGCCGGCGAATGTGGCTGAGGAATTCTCTTTCGAGCGGGATTTCCTGGCGCCGGGAATCAGCCGCCTCGCGCCCGCGGCGTATAAAGTTGATGGATTCTTCCTTGATATCGGCGTGCCTGAAGACCTGGATCGCGCGCAAACCGAGCTTGCCAAGCCCGGGTGCAAGTGAAGTTGCGGCAGCCGGCTTGACAACGGTGGCAGGCGCGATTGCGGCGCGCGTCTTCACCACACTTTCAGGTTCAGTTCTCCAGTGCCGGGGCTGGCAAAAGGACCGGGAGTGGGATTCGAGCGGCTTCTGATTTTGCCAAAGTAATCGGTGTCGATGCGAAGCGGAGAGCCGTCGGGCAGTTCGTAGGGAAGGTCGGGAATCGCCGCCCTGCCCAGCAGCGCAGTGGTCACAAGCCGGTGCGGCTGCGCGTTCATCCAGCTCCGGTCGAATCGCATTTGAAGGTAAAGGCCGCCGGGCCTGGAGACCAGCCGCAGCCCGGGATCGAGATGGGGTTTGACCACGGCGTGCGCGTCGAACCGCGACGGCCTGGCTCCATCAAGATAGACGTTTCCGTCCATCCGCATGGGCAACGGAGCGTTGTTGTAAACGCTCAAATCCGCGCGGCCAACCATCAGGTTGTTGAAGTAGCGGTCGTCGCCGCGCGGATTGTCGTGAAAGCCGGCAATGGCGGTGGCGTGCGGCTCGAGGTAAGGAGTCTGGCGGCTGTCGTAGGCGTGCACATTGATGCTTCCGGCGAAGAGGTTGTGCACATACGCGCCGCCCTCCGAGTTGTCTTCGAGCGAGATCGGCGAGAGAAAAAGATTGTTGGCAAAAGCGAATGGTCCATGATCCACTTCGACAAACGCGTCGCGGTCGTTGTCGTGGAAAAGATTCCCCGCAATGCGCGTTCCCTGCGCCATCCAGTCCAGCCAGAGGCCCAGAGGTGTGCGATAGATGTTGTTGTGGGCAATCAAGACGTCGATGGCCGCGTGCAGCTTGATGCCGGCAATCTCGGCTCCGGAGAAGGTGCGTGTGACATGAATGTCGTGGATGGTGTTATCTGTGATGGTGCTGAAAGCGGCGCCGAGGCTGCCCACAATGCCGGTCTGGCCGCAGTTATAGATAGTGTTATCGCGGACAATGTGGTGACCGATGTTCTCTTTGGACCATCCGTCGGCAAGCGCCCGCTGGATGGTCTTCACGTAGCCCTGCGCGGTGTTGGCCGAGGTGTTGTCCCATTTGTCACCGTATTTGCCCAGCGAGATTCCCGAGCAGATCGAGTTGCGGACCACGTTGTTCTCGATGATCCAGCCCTTGCTCCAGTGCGGCCCGATCACTCCGATCTGCTCGGCGGTTGGGGGCGCCCACGGAGTGGCTGCATCCTCCAGGACGAAGCCGCGAACGGTGATGTAGTTGATTCCCGTCTTTTCCGGAAAGAAGACGGTCTGGCGGACGTTGATCTCCACGCGCTGGCGATTCGGATCCACACCCTTGAATTGCGCCCAGATCGTGGTGTCAGTTGCATCCACGCGGCCGAACCAGAGCGGCTCGCGCGCAGCGGGTTTCATCAGGTCATCAAGGCTAGCCGCTTCCACGAACCCGTTATCGTTGAGGTAAACCTCGCCGGTATGATGCACGCGGCCCATGGGATCGAACCAGTCGCCGTGGATCATGTCGCTGTAGGGATTGAATTTTCCGAAGAAGGAATTGGGGAGGGTGGTCTTCCACACTTGGCCCTCGACACGCACCCAGTTCCTGACCTGGTCTGCGCCGGTTATCACTACCTTTTCGCCGGGTGCAGCCTGATAGATAATGCGCCTGGCGTCTGACGTGCCCCCGCGCGGAGGAGAGACGCGCTCGCGGTAAACGCCCGCGCGCACGGTGATCACATCGCCGGGCTGGGCAAGATTGGCCGCGCGCTGAATGGTGCGCAGTGGCGCTGCGCTGGTGCCCGGGTTTGCGTTGTTGCCATCCGGCGCGACATAGAGAGTCCGCGCCTGCGCGGCAACGGACAGCGCCAGCACTGCCAGGAATGCCACAATTTGCCTGACTATCGCCATCCCGTTTCCGTCCCCGATTGCTGCACGCCGATTCCTGGGCGCCGAACCCTGTCATTACACCACGGCATTTTGGGCAATGGCTTCGTGATACCATGCGGCGCTTAGCTTGGGTATGCGCTTCTCGGTCGCGAAGTCCACGTAGTGGATGCCGAAGCGCTTGCTGTAACCGTCGTCCCACTCGAAATTGTCGAGCAGGCTCCATAGGAAATAACCGTTCACGGGATAGTCTTCCCGGATGGCGCGGTGCAGTTGCGAAAGATGGTTGCGCAGGTACATGATGCGGTCGGTGTCTTCAACCTGGCCGTCGGCGGTGAGCACATCGTCAGACGAGCAGCCGTTTTCTGTGATGTAGATGGCTGGCGGATGCCAGAGATCGCAGACGTTGCGGACGCCCCAGTAGATACACTCGGGGGCGACTTTGATCCAGTCGGAGGCCATGTGCGGGAAGGATGCGGGCGGCCGCAAAACCGCATAGCCCTGCGGCGAGGAATCGGCGCGAACATAAATGGGTGTGTAGATGTTGAGACCAACGAAATCGAGTTTGCTGCCAATGGCCTCCATGTCGCCCGGCTCGACGCGCGGCGCGTACACACCTTCCTGTTCAAGATAAGTCTGCGGATAGCGCCCCTCCATGATTGTGGTCAGGAAAGGAGCGTTTTCATTGCGGGTAGCGCGGCGGGCGGCTTCAATCTGCTCCGCGTCTTCGATGACCGGAACACATACGGTGGCGTTTTCTGCCAGGCCCACCTGCACCGCGCCGCGAGCATGGGCGCGGATGGCCTGCACGCCCAGGCCATGGGCGAGAACGCCGTGATGGCGCACCTGGTTGGCCTCGCCTGCCGGCAGTGCGAGCCCGGGCGCAAAACGGCCGGTGCGATAGCCGAGATCGGTGAAGCAGATGATCTCATTGGTGGTCATGAAGTGGTGTACGCGGTCGGAGAGGCGGCTGGCGATATAGCCGGCGTAATCGGCGAAGGCCTTGGAGGTGTCGCGTGACTGCCAGCCGCCGGGAAGCGCAGCGGGAAGGTCCCAGTGGAAGAGGGTGATATACGGGGTGATGTTGTAGGCGAGCAGTTCATCGACGACGCGATGGTAGTAATCGAGGCCTTTGGGATTGGGCTGCCCTGTGCCATCGGGGAAGATACGCGCCCAGGCGATTGAAAAGCGATAAGTCTTCACGCCGAGATCGTGCAGCAGGCGGACGTCTTCCTTATAGAGGTGATAGGAGTCGTCGGCCACATCTCCGGTTTCGCCATGGTAAGTCTTGCCCGGAGTGTGCGCGAATATGTCCCATACCGTGGGCTTGCGTCCGTCCTCATGCACCGCGCCTTCAATCTGGTAAGCGGCGGTGGCGCATCCCCAGAGAAAGCCCGGCGGATAGGCGAGATCGCTCTTTGAGGGCTGCTGGGCAAGCGCATGCCTCGGTGATGAAATTCCAGCCAGAGCCGTGGCAGCAGTTACAGCTTTCCCGAATTCGCGGCGAGTGATGTCCTTCATACGCAAATCACCTGTGAATTCACCAGGGTAGGTAAACGCCTGTTGTCATGCGGAAACGCGTGGATGCTTCCAGATTCCCTGTCATGATTCGTTGCGATTATATAACTAAGCCTCAGAGCAGGCGCATCACTAAGCCGACTCGAACTGCTTCCACTCTTCTTTATATCGGGTAATGATCTCCGTATCCGTAACACTGAGGCGGGCGCCCTTTTTCAAGGCGTCTTCCCTGACTTTGGCATCCCCGCTTATGATCGACCGAAACAGATCAACGTCAGGGTCATGAATTCCCTTTGCGTGCAGGAACTGGATAAAAGCTTCGAAGTCCTGGTGTTCGTCTTTTGAATCCACCAGGACATGGAGCAAAACATCGTCTTTCCGGTGCGCGGCGATCCTTTTGATGGAGCCGGTAAGATTCTCAAGCCGGTTGGACATGGTCTTGATGTCGTCTTCGGATAGCGAGTCCATCATTTTTTCCACTCGCGCAGCCCATTTCCCTGCGGCATATGTGTTTGCGGTGTAGAGCAGGGTGGCAAGGTAAAGAAAAAACACTCTCCAGGGTTCTCCCTGCTTGCCCGCCTCCACAGCGGACCTGCTTTTCATGGCTACCAGGTCGTAATAGGCCACGGCCGTTGATGAATTGAGGAAGCCTTGAAGGATGGCTTTCTCGGGAGAGATGTCGATGAAGTCGTCGCGGCTGCGATCATTCCGGATGACCGGATTTTGTTGCGTATACAAAGCCGATTTGATCATGATGCCGCGCAGCGCGGCCAGCAGCACCGCGGTGTCTGATTTAACTCGTTCGGCAGATTGAAAGCCGGTGGTGGCGATGTGGCGGGTGATGTATGTGGTGTAGACGCTCATGGCAAGCGCGACCACAGCCACAAGCACAGATGCGAGGGCAATGACATCGGAGACATGTAATCCGTCCGGCATCGTCATTCTCCAGAAGCGGTCAGGATTCTCACAGGTTCCCGGTTTGAGTTGAACGAGAGTATATAGGCGGGAAGCGCGGGTGTATAGAGGAAATTGCCTGGCCGCAGAGGGCAAAACTGCCTTTTGACGCACCTCCGTCCCCTTTTCAGATCAGGACATAGATCGGCGAAGGTATTTTGATGCGCGCGCCATTCGTAAGTGAAACATCTGCGCATTCCGCGGCCCAGTCTGCGCCCGGGTTACAAAAAACCGCGGCCCCTTCCACAAGGCCGCGGCTCTTTTTCGGCTGCAATGCAGCCGGGCTTACATTTCCTTCACGCCCTCGACGAACGCCTTCAGCTTGCGCGAGCGGGAGGGATGACGCAGCTTGCGCAGCGCTTTGGCTTCGATCTGGCGAATACGCTCGCGGGTCACCTGGAAGCTCTGGCCCACCTCTTCGAGTGTGTGTTCCGAACCGTCTTCGAGGCCGAAACGCATCTTGATGACGCGTTCTTCGCGCGGGGTTAGGGTGCGCAGCACCTGCGAGGTGTACTCCTTCAGGTTGACGCTGATCACCGCTTCGGAAGGCGAAACCGCCTGCCGGTCCTCGATAAAGTCGCCCAGGTGCGAATCTTCTTCCTCGCCGATCGGTGTTTCCAGCGAGATCGGCTCCTGCGCGATTTTGAGCACCTTGCGCACCTTGGCCACGGGAATATCCATACGGCGGGCGATCTCTTCGCTGGAAGGCTCGCGGCCCAGCTCCTGCACAAGCTGGCGGCTGGTGCGGATGAGCTTATTGATGGTCTCGATCATGTGTACCGGGATGCGGATGGTGCGCGCCTGGTCGGCGATGGCGCGGGTAATCGCCTGCCGGATCCACCAGGTTGCATAGGTCGAGAACTTGTAGCCGCGGCGGTACTCGAACTTGTCCACCGCCTTCATCAGGCCGATGTTACCCTCCTGAATCAGGTCGAGGAACTGCAGACCGCGGTTGGTGTATTTCTTGGCGATGGACACCACCAGTCGCAGATTGGCTTCGATCAATTCGCGCTTGGCCTGCTCGGCGTCCATGTCGCCCTGGATCATCTCGCGCTGGGTGCGCTTCAGCTCCGCGATCGACACGCCCGCGTCGGCCTCGATTTTTTCCAAATCGGCCCTGCAGTTTTTCTGCTGACGCCGGTACTCCTTCTTCAGCTCCTCGCTCTTGGAGGCGTCGTATTTCTGGTCGAGCGAGCGAATCTGCCGCTCCAGAGTGCGCATGGTGTCGACGGTCTTGTTGACCTTGTCGAGCAGCCGCTTGCGCTCCATGGCGGTGTATTTGAGCTCGCGGACGATCCGCGAAATATAAACCTTCTCGCGGGCTATGGCCCAGCGGATGCGCCGCGCCTCGCGGGCGCTCTTGCCCTTATTCGCCGTTGGCGCTGCCGCAGGCGCTTGTTTTTCATCGAGCAGGGCCACTTTTTTCTGGTGCTTGACCAGTTGGTCGATGCGCGCCACAGTGGCTTTCACGCGCGCCAGCACTACATCTTCGGTGAGTTCTTCCTCGTCGAAGACCACCACTTCCTTGACGTTGCGCACGCCGCGCTTGAGGTCTTCACCGAGGGCCGCGATCTCGCGGATGACGATGGGCGAGCGCGAAATCGCCTTGAGCACGCGCATCTGGCCGCGCTCGATGCGCTTGGCTATTTCCACCTCGCCCTCGCGGGTGAGCAGAGGAACCGTGCCCATTTCGCGCAGATACATGCGCACGGGGTCGTTGGTTTTTTCCAGTGTTCCAGGGGTCAGGTCGAGCTCGACATCCTCACCTTCTTCCAGCTCAAAGTCCTTGTCGCCGGGGAATTTGGGAGCGTCAAGCAAGTCGATGCCCTGACTGCCGATGGTGGTCAGCAGGTCGTCCATGTCGTCGGCCGAGCTGATCTCTTCCGGCATCATGTCGTTGACGTCGCCGTAGGTCAGGTAGCCCTTTTCTTTGCCTGCGTCGATGAGGCCCTGGATCTCGTCGTCGAATTTGTCGTTAATCGCCAATGTGTTTTTCTCTCCAGCGCATGGCGGATTCAGCACCGTCACGCGCGCCGGTACGGGTCCCGTTGCCCGGCTGCGCAAATCCGCACAGACCCGGAGTTAGACCTTCGCTTACCCGCAAAAAGGACGCGGTCTGAAGTAATGGCTCGGATCTGGATGCTTTGCGCATCAGGCTTTGCCTGGGTCGCCCGCGAGCCGCAGCTCATGTTTGGGGCAATAGGGCGCGCATCCTCACAGAGATCAATAGAGTACCACATTCTGCCCCGCTTTCGCCAGCGCAAATCAGGGGACCATTTCCCGATTTTTGCGGGCTCTTTCGGGGATTCGGTCCGTCAAATCAGCGTTCTTCCGGTCCCTTCCCTTCAATCATTAGACGCGGATATTCGCCGAACTGACGCAAGTTATGCGCAATTTGTGCCGCAACCATCGCTTTGTGAATGGCTTCCTAAGTTCATGGTTCCACGGCGCTCTGCAATTGGCGCAGCGCCCGGTCGAGGTCGAGCTTTTGCTGGGTGAGCGCGGCCAGTTGGCCAAAATCGCCTTGCTGTTCTGCTGCGGCGATCCGCGCCCGCAACTCGCGCTGGCGGCTCTCGATCGCTCGCTCCTGCAACTCCTGAATGGCGCTGCGCACTTCAGTTTCAACCGGCGGGCGGGTTTCGCCCAATAAAGCCTCGGCGAGCAGCGCCCGCTGGGCCGGATCTTCAACCGCGTCCATGGGGTCCGCGGCGCCTCGCCGGGTGAGTGCCTGCAGGGCCGTCCAGGTCCCAAGGTGTTTAAAATGTTCGGGTTGCTCTGCAATGGCCTGGGCGGCGAGACGGCGCGCGATTTCGTCCTCGGGGTCGGTGATGGCCAGTGCCCGCAGCAGGACCCGCTCCACTTCCGACAGTGCTGTGGTCTTGGTTTCCACGTGGTCGCGGCGACGAAGAGCGGCCTGGCGAAGCTCTTCGCGCAGGACGGCCGAATCGATCCCCAGCTTTTGCGCGGCGTCTGCCTGGAATTGCATTCGTTCCAGCATTTCAGGAGTTTGGCGGATGTACGGAAGCAGGAAATTCACCTTTCGTACGTTCTGCTCCGCGCTCGCCCCCGGGAACAGCTCCCGGGCGCGATCGATCAGAAAATCAGACTTGCGAAGTGCACCCCGAATAGCCTCTGTGTAGGCTTCCACGCCCTTTTCTCGCACGTACCGGTCAGGATCGAGACCGCCGTCAAGAACTGCGATCCTAAGGTTGAAGCCCTCCTCAGTGAGCATGGAAATCGTCTTCGCTGCTGCACTGTTCCCGGCGACATCTGGATCGAAATTAGCGACCACCTGCGGCTTTCGCCCCGGGATTTGTGTGTGCCGCTTGAGCAGCGCCACCTGGTGCTCTGTGAACGCCGTCCCGCTGGTGGCGATGACGTTCTGAATGCCGCACAGGTAGACGCTGATGCAGTCCATCTGGCCCTCGACCAGCAGGGCAAAGCCCGCCTGGCGGATTGCCGTCTTGGCCTTGTCGAGGTTGAAGAGCACCATGCCCTTGGAGTAGAGCGGCGTTTCCGGCGAATTGATATATTTTGCGCCGGCTTTGTCGCCGGTTTCCAGCGTCCGCGCGGTGAAGGCGATCACCCGCCCGCCTTCGTTGGCAATGGGAAATACGACGCGCTTGCGGAAGCGGTCGTAGATCGGCCCCTGGCTGCCGTCTCCCTGTTCTTTGGAGGCGAAAAGTCCGCTGGCGCACAGCGTCTCCTGGTCGGCCATGCCGCTGAGCCGATCGCGCAGGGCGTTGAAGTTGTCGGGCGCATAACCGATGCGAAATTTTTGTATTCCCTTTGAATCGAGTCCCCGCCCCGCCAGATACTCCCGCGCCAGCGCGCCCTCGGGCGAGCGCAACTGCTCTTCGAACCACGCGGTAGCGAATTCGTGCAGATCCAGCAGCCTGGCGCGCAGCCGTGCTTCTGCCGCTTCTTCCGGGGATGAAAACTCGCGCTTGGGTAGCGGAATTCCGCATTTCTGGGCCACAATCCGCACCGCCTCGGGGAAGGTTACATTTTCGATTTTGCTGACGAAGCTGAAGACGTCGCCCGACTCGTGGCAGCCGAAACAGTGATAGAACTGCCGCACCGCGTGCACGCTGAACGACGGCGACTTTTCCTTGTGAAACGGGCAAAGCCCGGTGTAATTCTGCGCTCCGGCCTTGCGCAGCCGAATGTAGCCCTCGACGATCTTTACGATGTCGGCCTGCTGCTTGACGGTTTGGGCGAAATCAGACACCACGATGCGTTACTGGAGCCGGCGATGCATTTCCGGCCGGACCGGACAAACTCCGGATGGGACAACTTCTGATTGCAGGCTCTAGAATAAGTCCACTCCGGGAGACCCGCTATGTGGAAGAGGTGGAAACCATGGCAGGCAACCATTCCTCTTGAGCAACTTGCTTCGGGCGGCGGTTCATCCAAGCCAGTGCGGTGAGGGAGCGCTTATAGCGGTTAGAGGATTTAGATAAATTGGCGCGGATAAACCTGGCGATTGCCGTCAGGACTCACCTTTGGCCCTTAAATTTCGACATAAACTCTCCGGAGGTTGCATATTCATGCATTCTGATCAATCCCGCATTATGCGCGCCATGATGACTGCGGTTTTCGCCGCGGCCTTTACCGTCGCTCCCGCGTTTTCGGCGACATCGCCGCAGCATCTTGTCACTCCCGGCCAGCTTCAGCAGTCCGCGGTCAGTGCTTCGCAGGCGCGCCAGAGCAACATCCAGGAGATTCGCCAGTTTCTCTCGCTACCCCAGGCGAAGGAAGCTTTCCAGCGTGCTCACGTCAATCCGAAAGAGGTGAAAAAAGCCGTAGCCGGGCTCAGCGACCAGGAGCTTGCCCAGCTCTCGGAGCGCGCCCACAAGGCGCAGCGCGACTTTGCCGCCGGATCCATTTCCGGCGATGAACTGATCCTCATCATTCTCGGCGTCATCCTGCTGATCGTGCTTATCGTCGTTGCGTAGCACCAGGCTATCTTGCGCCGCGGACGCGAGGAAGCTTCGCGTCCGCGGCGTTGCGTCTTTACGCCTGTATACAATTACCAATGGACGTACTTGTTGCCTGGTTTGCGGGCGCCCCTGTCGGCGCATGTTCTGAAACCGAAGCCTTCCGCTCGGTTTTTCTCACTCCTACTTTCACCGGAGGTTCGAAGGATGCACTCTGAAGTCAGGCAGTTTACCCGTACGTTGATGGCCGCGGTGCTCGCTGCCGCGTTCGCTGTTCCCCCCGCCTTAGTGGCCCAGGCAAACCCGGCGGGCGCGGCCTCTGATCATCTGGTTCCGTCTACGGCGCTGCAGCAGGCGGCCGTGAACGCCTCGCGGAGCAGGCAGCAAAACATCGACTCGCTGCAGAAATTCTTTTCCTCGCCCCAAGCGCAGAAAGCTCTCGAATCATCGCACATGAATTCCCAGGAAGTGACCAAGGCGGTCGCCGGATTGAGTGATCAGGATGCGGCGCAGCTTGCCCAGCGCGTGAACAAGGCGCAATCTGATTTTGCCGCCGGAAATCTCTCTAACCAGGACCTGCTGCTCCTGCTGGTCTTTCTTGCCGCGCTCATCCTCATCATCGTCGCCGTGCGCTGAGGGTCGCTTCGGTGCTCAGGCGCTTCATTCCGGCCGCCGTGCTGCTGCCGGCGCTGTGCTGCGCAGCGCTGGCAGCGGGTGGCGTGAACCTCTGGCTCAACGTGCCGTTTGTAAAACAACAGAAAGATGGCTGCGGCGCGGCCGTCATTTCCATGGTCATGCAGTATTGGCAGCAACAGCAGCATCAGCCCGCCAATCCCAATGCGGCATACAGCTATATCGAAAACGAGCTCTATTCACCGCGCGCGCATGGCATTTATGCGTCAGCCATGGAAGGCTATTTTCGCAAAAACAGCTACCGGGTATTCGCATTTGCCGGCCGCTGGACGGATCTTTCGCAGCAACTTGCCAAAGGGCGTCCGTTGATTGCCGCAGTCAAACCTGTCGCCGGCAGCACGGAGTTGCACTATGTGGTCGTCGTCGGCCTCGATCAACCGGACCATATCATTCTTGTCAACGATCCGCAGCAGCGCAAGCTGCTGAAAGAGGATCAATCCGTCTTCGCACGCGATTGGAAGGCCACCGGCAACTGGACCCTGCTCGCGGTGCCAGCGACGCCCTCGCCATAGCGTCGTCCGGAGGATGCAAGGCACAATCACCGGCTCTCGCATCCTATTGCTTGTAGCCTACCCGCTGAGCGGCAATTTTAGCCTCCTACCGTCTCCGCAGATGCCGAGAGCAAACCGTTGCAACTCGCGAAAGAACCTGGCTCGCCGCCTGCGGCTTATCGCGGCAGCCTGTTTTTTTCTCCTCGCACAGGGCGCCAGCGCAGCGCAACAACCTGGTGCGCAGGTTCCCACACTGCAGCGATTGCAGAATCTCGCCGCGGCGCAGCAATGGCCCGAAATTGCCCAACTGATCGAGTCCGTGCATCCCCGCAACGCGGAGATGGATTACTATTTTGGGCTTGCGCTGGCTCACACCGGCCATGCCGCCGAGGCTGCGCGCGCGCTCGAGGCCGGCAGCAGGCTGGCGCCGCACGATTCGCGATTTCCCGAGGAGCTGGCGGGGCTGGCGTTTGAGAAGAAGGATTACCCACGTGCCGCGCGCCTGCTTCGCCGCGCCGTGAAGCTGGCGCCGCATGACGAGTACGCTGAGAATTTTCTGGCCACCATATATTTTCTTGAAGACAACCTCCCCGCTGCGCTTCAGTCGTGGAATCGCATCGGCAAGCCCTACGTTGACCAGGTCAGCGATCAACCTGAGCCTGGCATTTCGCCGGCGCTGCTCGACCACGCCTTCGCTTTTTCGCCGGCCGCGACTCTGCAACTGAAGCAGTTCTATGCCACCGATGCCCGGCTTCGCGGCCTGGGCATCTTTCCCCAATTCCATTTCGATCTCGATGCGCTCTCCAACGGCCATTTCAACGTCGCCTTCCGCAGCCGTGAGCTCGACGGACTGGGCGGCGGCGGCAAACTGGGCGTGGCGCTCATCGTCCTTCGCGGTCTTCCGTTTCTGCAAATCGATCCCGACTATTACGATTTCTGCCGCGAGGGCGTGAATTTCAACTCGATTTTTCGCTGGGATGCGCAGAAACGCCGCATCTTCGCAGAAGCATCGGGGCCATTCCAGAACGGGGCAAAGTATCGCTGGAACTTCCATACCGATTTGCGCAACGAAAACTGGGCGCTGAGAAAGTCCTTCGCAGGCCCGGCGCCCTTGCTGGCCAGCTTCAACATGCGCCGCGAGCTGGGCGGATTCAATCTGGCTTCTTTCCTCAGTGGCCGCCACGACTGGTCGCTGGGCGCGGAAATGTCGCATCGCGATTTCCGCAATGTCGCAGCAGGCGCGGTGCTTACGCCGCAGATGCTTGCACCGGGCCTCGAATTGAAGCAGACGGCGCAAGCCACGGCGGCGCTGCTGCGGGCGCCCGGCCATCGTTTCACGCTTAGCGGCCAGGCCCAGTCGCAGGCTGCGCGCCAGTGGTCGAATCCGCGGCAATCGTTCGAGAAACTCACCGGAGCCTTGGCCTGGCAATGGTTTCCGCAAGCCCAGGGCGACAACTACGAGATGACGCAGATGGTCCGCGCCGGCCACACCTTCGGCCAGCCGCCGTTGGACGAGCTGTTCATCCTCGGCCTCGACCAGGACAACAACCTTCCGCTGCGCGCGCACATTGCCACGCGCGATGGGCGCAAGGGCAGCGCGCCGATGGGCCGCGATTACTTTCTTGAAAACTGGGACGTGGACAAAGACATCTACAGCAACGGTCTGGTGCGGGTGCAGCTCGGACCGTTTCTCGACGTCGGCCATATCAGCGATCCGGGCACGTCGCTTGGCTCGCATCAATGGCTCTTCGACACCGGCATTCAAGCCAATCTGCGGGTTCTGGGGGTTGGCGTCGCCTTCACTTACGGCAAAGATCTCCGCACTGGCAACAATGCCTTCTATGCGCTGCCGCTGAGCTGGACACGTTCGACCATCCCCAACCCGTAAGCCGCGCCTGCGCTCCTCGCACCCCAGGGCCGCCGCGCGGTGTACACTTTTTCTTCGCGCCGGGCGCTCGTCATCGCGGCGTCACTTAGAGCTGCCTTGGCAAAATCTCTCATCGGTGCGCCGGGGACGTCATGCACAAAGTCGCGTTCTCAGCTTTTCTTGTCCTTTGTTCGGTTCTCCCTCCACTTTGCGCGGCCCAGCATGCGGCGGCGGGCTCTGAAGGCACGAAGCACCCCATGACCTTCGCGGACATGATGCGCATGAAGCGGCTGGGCGAGACCGCGGTTTCAAGCGACGGCAAGTGGCTGGCCTATTCGGTCTCAACTGTCGATCTCGAGAAGAACAGCATCACCAGCCAGCTATGGCTGCAGGCCATCGCCGGCGGCCCGGCTCAACGCATTGCCGTCACTCAGCCCGGCGACAGCGGCGTGCAATTCGCGCCCGATGACAAGCGGATCCTCTTCTTAAGCATGCGATCCGGCTCTGCGGAGATATGGCTCGCGGACTTCGACGCGGGCACCGGCGCCACCGGCAATGCGAAACAGCTCACCTCCATTTCCACCGGCGCCGACAACGCCCGCTGGTCGCCGGACGGCAAGTGGATTGCGTTCACCTCGAATGTTTATCCGGACTGCCCGGCGATTACTATGGCGGATTTTGCCACCGGGAATAAATGCAACGCGGACCGCGATGCGGCCATAGCCGCCGATCCTGTGAAGGCGCGCGTCTTCACGCACCTGCTCTTTCGCCACTGGGACCATTTCACCGGCGACAAGGTCAGCCACATATTTCTGGTCGATGCGTCGACAGGCTCCATGCGCGACCTCAGGCCGAACGACCCGCACAATGTTCCGCCGGATTACCCGTCGCAGGATCAGGGCGGCGGCGGGTTTGCATTCGCGCCGGATTCGAAGCAGATTGCATTCACGGAGAATCTCGATCCGGTGCCGGCGATCAGCACGCACGCGGATATCTTCACGCTGGAGTTGAACGATCCCGCGGCGAAACCGGTGAAGGTGAGCACCTCGGCGGGTGGAAATTTCTCGCCGGCTTACTCGCCTGACGGGAAGTGGCTGGCCTGGCGCTCGCAGGCGCGCGATGGATACGAGAGCGATAAGTTCCGGCTGGCGGTTTACGACCGCGAGAAGAAGACGGTCACGGATTTGCTGCCGAAGTTCGATAACTGGGTGGATGAGTTTGTTTGGGCTCCGAACTCGACGGGAATCTATTTTGCCGCTCCAGATGAAGGCCAGGAGCCGGTATACGAAGTCGATTTTGACAGCAGAGAACAGGGGTGGGACGCGACTCCGTACCAGCTTAGCGATGGCGCGAACTTTAGTGATTTACATGCGGCGAAGGATACTTTCCTCATAGCTACAGGCGAAACAGTCCAAGCGCCGGGTGAGGTTTTCAATTTCATGCTCACCGACAACAGATCCAGGCTCACTCACACTGGCGCGCCGATTGCTCGACCTTTGAACATGGACCGATTTCAAGTCACGCATCTTAATGACACCCTCCTCTCCCAACTCGCCATGTCTCCTATGGAGCCCTTCTGGTTCACTGCGCGGGACGGGACCAGAGTCGAAGGCTTCCTGGTCAAGCCTCCGGGGTTCGATCCCGGGAAAAAGTATCCGGTCAAATTCCTCATCCACGGCGGCCCGGAAGGCGCATGGGACGAGTCCTGGTCCTATCGCTGGAACCCTGAGCTATTTGCCGCCAACGGATACGTGGTGGTGATGATCAATCCCCGCGGGTCTACCGGCTACGGGCAGGCCTTTGTCGAGGGCGTCGACGACGATTGGGGCGGCAAGCCTTATAGCGACCTGATGACCGGCCTCGACTATGCCGAGCAGCATTTCCCCTTCATCGACAAAACCCGCGAGTGCGCGCTGGGCGCGAGTTATGGCGGTTATATGGCCGACTGGATCCTCGGCCACACCAGCCGCTTCAAGTGCATCGTGACTCACGACGGCATGTTCGATCCCGAATCGGCCTACGGCACCACCGACGAGCTCTGGTTCATGGAGTGGGAGTTTCGCGGCGAACCGTGGGATTACTACGGCAAGCCCGACAGCGAGAACCCTTACCGCAAGTGGGCGCCCATGCTTTACGCCAAAAACTTCAAGACGCCGACGCTGGTCATCCACAGCCAGCTCGACTACCGCCTCGACCTCAGCCAGGGCCTGGCGCTCTTCACCACCCTGCAGCGCCTCGGCGTGCCCAGCAAGATGCTCTACTTCCCCAATGAAGACCACTGGGTGCTGAAACCGCAGGATTCGCAATTATGGTGGAAGACGGTGAACGAATGGGTGGACGAGTGGACTGAGAAACAGGGATCAGCCAATAGCTCAGGAGGCGGGAACTGACTTTCAAATCCAAATCGACGAAAACGCGCGAGCCGCTCAATGAGACCGGCCTCTACGGTTATGCGGTCAAGGCCCTGGGCCGCCACATGCGCACGGAGGCCGAGTTGCGCCGCCTCATGCGCCAACGCGTCGAGCGCGGCGAGCGCGGCGAGTCGGTCATTGCCGCCGTCATCTCACAGCTCAAAGAAAAACGCTACCTCGACGATCAGTCCTTTGCCGAAACCTATGCCCGCCTGCGCCAGGAAAATCAGAAGCTGGGTGCGCGCCGTGTGAGCCAGGACCTGCGTCAAAAAGGGGTGCGCGGCGATCTGGTTGCCCAGACCATCGATGCCGGCTACGCGCAGACCAACGAAGAAGCCCTCGCTCGCCAGCACCTTGAACGCAAACGCATCGGCAAACCGCAAAACGAGAAGGAAACTGCGCGCGTGATGCGCCGCCTGGTGGCCGCCGGATTTTCCACCAGCGTCATCTACAAAATCCTGCGCCAGTGGGATGTGCCCGACGAAGCCCTCGCCGCGCTGGACAATGTTGCCGATGAGCCGCGCGAAGAGTAGCGCCGCCGTGGGCCGTTCGCTGCTGCCACCCTCAGGCTTTTGCCGCCCCTCAGGCTTTGGCGGCGAGAATTTCCAGCTTTTCCACGCGCGGCGGATTGGCAAACAGCTCTTCAGCCCGGGCAAAGAGCGCCTTGGCGATGGCCCCGGTGAGGTGCGCGTTGCGCCCGTCTTCATTGTGGAAGGTGTCAAAGATGCCGTATTTCGCCGGCGCCAGCTTCAGCGCATACCAGGCCGCGGTGCCGCTCTCCTGCTCGGCCAGCGGCTGGGCTGACTTCAGGAACTCCTCGACTTCCGCCTCTTTTCCCGGCCGGGCTTCCAACATCGCGAACAATGCAAGCTTTTCCAATGAATCCCCCTCTTTTTTGGGCGTTGCATCTGGTCAGATGCAGCCGCCGGCGAGAAAGTTACGAGTCGGGCGCCAAATTTGACCGCCGATTCACAAGCTGCCTGCAAACTGTGGCGAACGGGACCTGGCCCCAGCGGCAGGCCCGGACTGGCCATCGGCACCGGCAATTACACTAACGTCATGCAATACCGCACGGGGAACGAGATACGAGAGCTGTTTCTGCGTTTTTTTGAGTCGAAGAGCCACCGCCGCGTGCACTCTTCGTCGCTGGTGCCTGCCAACGACCCGACGCTGCTGTTCACCAACGCCGGCATGAACCAGTTCAAGGATCTCTTCCTGGGCGCCGAGCGCCGCGACTACGTCCGCGCCACCACCTCGCAAAAATGCGTGCGCGCCGGCGGCAAGCACAACGACCTTGAAAATGTCGGCTTCACGCGGCGCCATCACACCTTTTTCGAGATGCTGGGCAACTTCAGCTTCGGCGACTACTTCAAGCGCGACGCCATTCAGTTTGCGTGGGAACTGGTCACCAGTCCCGAGTGGATGGGCATCCCCGAGGACCGCCTCTATGTCACCATCTTCGAAGGCACGGCTGACGTGCCGCGCGACGACGAAGCCGAGAAGTACTGGATCGAAGCCGGCGTTCCCAAGGAGCGCATCTTCGAGTTCGGCCTCAAAGACAATTTCTGGCAGATGGGCGAAACGGGGCCGTGCGGGCCGTGCTCGGAGATTTTTTACGACATGGGGATCGAAGCCGCGGAGACACCCCGTGTCGATAAGCCCTTCGGCCAAGACGATGCCCGCTATGTCGAAATCTGGAACCTGGTCTTCATGCAGTTCGAGCGCTCCGCGCTTCCGGGTCCTGGAAAAGCTGTGGAGTACAAACTGGAACCGCTGCCCAAGCCCTCCATCGACACCGGCATGGGCCTGGAGCGCGTGGCCGCCGTTCTGCAGGGCAAAGTCAGCAACTTCGAAACCGATCTCTTCACGCCGCTGATTGAGCGCGCCGAAGAGCTTACCGGCAAACGCGCCACCGACGCGGAACTCGAAAGTGAAACCCGCACCGCCGATGAGCTCGCCGCCAGCCTCCGCATTATCGCCGACCACGCCCGCGCCGCCACGTTCCTCATCAGCGACGGCGTGTTGCCATCTAACGAGGGACGCGGCTACGTGCTGCGCAAAATCATGCGCCGCGCCATCCGACATGGAAGGCTGTTGGGGCAGGATAAGCCGTTTCTCTTCGAGATGGTCTTCGCCGTGCGCGATCTGATGAAAGGCGCGTATCCCGAACTCATCGATTCCGCGCCGCGCGTCGCCAAAGTCGTCGAAGCGGAAGAGAAACAGTTCGCCAGGGTTATCGGTATAGGAAGTTCCAGACTGGAAGCGTATTTCAACCAAACAAATCTCATCGCAGAGACGTCGCCGTCCGATTTGATCGGCGACAATTTGATTAATGACTTCACGAATTCGCTTCCAGACAATATCCCTAGGCCAGCCAATAAGCAAAAGGTGAGCGAATTTGTCGAATTCCTTAAGGACGAGGGTCGACCTACGGCCCACGCAAATGAGTCAGACGTTGAAGGATTCATCGCGCAGCTGCCACCCGCGAAAGAGAAGCTCAAGGAACAGTACCGAACGCCGTTGAGCAGTTTCATAAAGTTCTTAGCGACCGCGGAACTAAGGGCCACCAAAGTGCTCTTCGGCGACGCAGCGTTCCGCTATTACGAAACATTCGGCCTACCGGAGGACTTCTTAGTAGACGCCTCTCGCGACGCAGGCTTCGAGTTCGATCGGCAAGGCTTCGAGCGCGCTCGCGCCGAAGAGCAGGCCCGCGCCCGTGCTTCCTGGAAAGGCGGCTCGCAGAAAACCGCAAGCCCCGCCTTCCGCGATCTGCCGCGCACCGATTTCGAAGGCTACCGCCAGCTCACTTCCACCAACTGCGAAGTCCTCGCCATCGTCAAAAACGGCGAAGGCGTTCCCGCCGCATCCGCCGGCGACGAAGTCGATGTCGTCCTCGATCACACCAGTTTCTATGGCGACTCCGGCGGCCAGGTCGGCGACGTGGGCTTCTTCCAGGCTTTGGATGGGAACTCCATCGTCGCGGAGATTGCCGGCTGCGTTCTTCCCGTACAGGGCGTACGCGCGCACAAGGCCCTGCTCAAGCAGCCGCTCGCGGTCGGCGACCGAGTCAATACCGTGGTCGACGGCGCGCGCCGCGATTCCATCCGCCGCAACCACACCGGAACGCACCTGTTGCACGCCGCGCTGCGCCAGGTGCTGGGCACGCACGTCAAGCAGGCCGGCTCGCTGGTCGCGCCAGATCGCCTGCGCTTCGACTTCTCTCACTTCGCGCAGGTCGCCGACGAAGACCTGCAGCAGATTGAAGACATCGTCAACCGCGAAGTCCTCAAAAACGCGCAGGTGGAAACGCTGGAAGACGTGCCCATCGACGTGGCCGTCAATGAATTCCACGCCATGGCTCTCTTCGGCGAGAAATACGGCGACCGCGTCCGCGTCGTCCGCCTCACTGACGGTTTCTCAACCGAGCTCTGCGGCGGCACGCACACCGCCGCCACCGGCGAGATCGGCCTCTTCAAGCTCACCGGCGAAGGCGCGGTTTCTTCGGGCGTGCGCCGCATCGAGGCCATCAGCGGCCTGGGCTCACTTGATACTTTCCGCCGCGATTTCGCCGTCGCGCAGTTTGCCTCGCAGATTGCCCCCGTGCCTGCGGGGGGCAGCCTTTCCGACGGGCTTCGTGAGAAGTTAGCCGCGCAGGAAGACGAGCTCAAGCGCCTGCGCCGCGAGCTGGACGAAATACGCATGAAGTCCGCGGCCGGCGCGCTCGATGAAGCTGTATCGAGCGCAGCCGAAGTCAAAGGCGTCCGCGTCATCACCCACCGCGCCGACCATCTTGATCGCGGCCAGTTGCGCACGCTGGTCGATAACCTGAAGCAGAAAGCTGGCGAAGCCGTCGTGGTTCTGGCCTCTGCGCAGCCTGAAGGCAAAGTGGCCATCATCGCCGGCGTTACGCCCGGTTTGACGAAGCGCATCCAGGCCGGCAAACTCGTTGGCGCGGTGGCCAAGCTCGTCGGCGGCTCGGGCGGGGGCAAGCCGGAAATCGCCGAAGCCGGCGGCAAAGATCAGTCGCAGATCGGCGCCTCGCTCAGCGCCGCGCCGCGCATCGTCGGTGAGCTGCTCGGCTAGCCCTAATGCTTTTCGCTTAAGGAATCCGGTGGCACTTTGTATGAGAGCTGCAGGCGGCCACATTCTTAGGTCTGGGCTGCTGATGAAAGCGCTTGGGGCGCACGGGTCTGCGCGACCATGGAATCGGAGGGCCCTATAGTGAAGTGAAACCACTTCCGATAAACCATCCGTCGACAGGAGGCGCACACTTTTCGGCATAGCCATAACGAGAAATATCGGAGGCAAACTGGCGTCTTGACAAAGACTCAGCGGCTTGGTCTACTTAGGCGCATTCTGAATACACTTTCTCGGCTGTACAAAGAAAGCCAAGTGCGGTTGTTGGTCTGGCTTTCGCTGGAAAGCGAAATTCACTGACCGGTCTGTGGATGGCGTGAATGTTCCAGCCGCGGAAGACACACGATGGCGGGTCCATCCATGAAGCCGGTCCTTGAATCGCCCAAGAACAGCGAGGCCCTTGAGAGTCCGCCAGAGGCCGATCTGGCCGGCCGCATGGTAGTTCTTCGCGAACTGGACAACATCCTGTCGAGCCGGTTCTTCAAAAGCGCTGACCGTTGCAAGCAATTCCTTCGCTTTGTGGTTCTCAGCAAGCTCGACGGTCACACCGACCGTCTTAAGGAACGCACGATAGGAACGGAGGTGTTTCAGCGTCCGCCCGGATATGCCACGGGGGAAGACCCGGTGGTTCGCGTCCAGGCGGGTGAAGTACGCCGCCGTCTCGAGCAGTACCACCAGGACGCGCCGCAACAGTCTCCCGTGCGCATTGAATTACCGGTGGGTTCCTACTCGCCGGTTTTTCATTGGGGAACCAGCCCAGAGGCGATGGAGCCGGGCGGTCGGACGACGCCTTCCGACAGGCCCCGCGCATCGCGGCGACTTTCGCGCCTCAAGGCGACTTCCCTTGCAGCCGGCGCGATTCTTCTTCTTTTGGGAGCTGCAGCGCTGATTCACGCCTTGCTTCGGTCCGCCGATCCCAAGGACGTGCTCGAGGTGTTTTGGGGTCCTGCAATTGCGAGTCACCAACCGATTCTTATCTGCCTTGCGAACGCTTCAAACCGTCCGACCGACGACAGCGCCCAACCTTCTTCGCAGGCCGCTTCAGAGGCGACGCAGTCCGGGGCTGCGCCGGTTAATGCTTCGCTGGCCCTTATTCCCGATGAGAACACGGCAAACGACGACTCTGCCGTTTCACCGGAGATTGTTCCCGCGGCTGACGCATCCGTTGCGGTCTCCCTGTCTGGCCTCTTTGGGCAGCTCAACCGGCCGAGCCAATTGCGCATTGGTGCGGCGGCAACATATGAAGACCTTCGCGATTTTCCGGCGGCAGTGATTGGGGGGTTCAATAACAACTGGACCATGCAGCTTGTGTCGAACCTGCATTTCGCTTTTCTTCGCGCCCAGGGACAGTACATGATTCGTGAGCAGGTTCCGGGGGGAAAGATTTGGACCACACGGCTAGGGCCGGACGGAAGGACACTGGAAGACTTCGCGATTGTCGGCCGCCTCATCGACTCCAAAACCGGTCAGTTCACAGTTACAGTAGCCGGGATTGGGCCCCGAGGAACCGAAGCGGCAGGCGAATTTGTTACTTCGTCGCGCGACCTGGAAGAAGGCCTTGCCCGGGCTCCAGCCGGCTGGCAGAACCACAATCTGGAAGTGCTGCTGCAAACCACGGTAACCGACTCGGTGGCGGGCCCACCGCATGTCATTGGGGTTTTTGCCTGGTGAATCGCAATAGACAGGTTAGCGGTAACAGCTCAAGTCGCAGCGTCTTCAACCTGATCAGGGAAACAAGCGGCGGCCAGCCGCGCGGCAGCCGATGGATCTGGCGCGCCAATCGGAATATGACCGGGGACCCGACCACGCAAAGAACGCGCCCCGTGCGGGTTGCGGCTTTAGAAACACAGTGGAGTTTGTCACGAATGTTTGCACCGAAGTTAGTGGCGACAATCGTTTTGGCCGCGACGTTCTCAGCACGGGCGCAAAGCGGCGGTGTTTCCATTTCTGCCATTGAATCACTCATCCGTGCACAGCAATTCGATCAAGCCCTAAGTGCGCTAAGAACGGCACTGCGCCAACACCCGGATAATTACGAGCTGTGGACGCTTGACGGCATTTGCTTTGCCATGCAGGGAAATGACAGTCCTGCTCTGGCGGCTTTCAACCATGCGCTAAGTATTTCGCCCGATTACTCACCGGCGCTTAAAGGTGAAGTGCAACTTCTCTACCGGACAGGAGACCAGCGCGCAATTCCGCTGCTGGAAAGACTGCTGAAATCAGATCCGGACGACACCACCGCACACGAGATGCTTGCCACGCTCGAAGCGCGCCGAGGCGACTGCAGGGATGCTGTGTCTCAGTTCGCTTTCAGCAAAGGAGCGATCGCCAACCATCCCGACTCGCTGCAAGCCTATGGCTATTGTCTTTTCAAACTCGGGCAGACCGTCGATGCAATTCCCGTTTTCCGCCAGCTCATTCCGCTTCTTCCCGGCAGCACCTTTGCGAGCTACGACCTCGCCGTGCTTCTTTTCTCTACACACGACAACAAAGGGGCCATCGAAACGCTTGAACCTTTCTTGACCCCCGATCAGAGAAATGCTGACCTTCTCAGTCTGGCGTCGCAGGCATATGAGGCCATTGGCGACACGCCCAAAGCTGTGACACTGCAGCGGCAGGCGATCATTGCCGATCCGAACGAGGCTACGAATTATGTTCTGTTCGCGGTTCTTTGTCTGACTCATGATTCCTTCAAGGTGGGAATCGACATGCTCAATGCCGGGCTCGAACGGGTCCCCGGTAACTCGTCCCTCTATCGCTCCCGCGGCGTGCTTTATGTGCAGTTAGGAGACTACGACCGGGCACAAGCGGATTTCAAAATGGCGGAGCAGCTCGATTCCGCACACAGCATCAGTATTTATGCCGGCGACCTCGCCACGCTTGAACGAGACAACCCCAACCTTGCGCTTGCCCATGTGCGCGAGCAACTGAAACATCGCCCGCAGGACCCCCTGCTGCATCTCTTGCTGGCCCAATTACTCATGATGAAAGGGCCAAATCCGCAGAGCCCGGCATTCCACGAGGCCATGCAGAATGCTATGGCAGCAGCCAGGATCGAGCCCGACCTCATTGACGCACACAATCAGTTGGCGGGCATGTATATGAACCTGGGCGAATACAGCCTTGCCGTCAAGGAGTGCCGAACGGCTCTGCACTACGACCCCTCCAATGAAACCGCGCTGTATCACCTCATCCTGTCGTTTCGTCATACGGGTGAGGATGAAAATTTGCCGTCGCTGGTCAAGCGACTGGCCGAACTGCACGAGCAGTCCAGGCAGCGCGAATCGGATCGCAAGCGGTTCCAACTCGTGGAGGCGCCCAGTTCAAAAACCCAATCGGGTACGACACAGTGAGAGACGAGACCTTGACCGGGTAAGGAAAGCTGAGTCTGATCCGGTGAAGATGTTCACCCAACTTCCGCTATCGGAATTCAGGCCGCTTCCAATCAGATAAGGCGCAAACGCTTCCGGTGCTGCATCATCGATTATTTCGCCGTGCGGCGGCTCTTAATCTCATTCAGCAGAACTTCGACCTTATCGGAACTCTCAAGTGCGCGAAAGCTGTCCTCCAGCGATTCCGGAGTCAAGACTTCGCTGGCCGCCGCATTCTCCGCTACTTTCACGTGGACTCTGCTTTTCATCCGATTGAGCGTATTCTCCTGTTTGGTTCCCACCTCCTGCCGGGCTTTGGTCGCGCGACCTACGACTTTGGCGCGGCGATGCTCGGCGATGAGCATTTCGCAGTGAGCGCGTGTTTCATTGAGCTTCTGCTCGAGCTTGCGCAGCGCCTGTCGCAGGTTGTCGGCCTCGTGCTTCTGGTCTTCCGCCTGGGCGGCAAATCCCGCTACAAGCTGCTCGTGGCTCAGCGCACGTTCGAGTGCGGCCCGTGCCAGGTCATCGCGGCTTTTGTCGACGGCAAGTTCCGCCTTGCGCCGCCAGTCGGCCGACTCCGCTTCATGCTCGGCGCGCTTTTTTGCCAGCAAGTGCTCGTCGGCGACGGCGACGGCCACCTGCGTCTTCACCTGCATGATCTGGTTCTCCATGTCGAGGACGATCTGTTTCAGCATTCGCTCCGGATCTTCCGCTTTCTCCACCAGGTCATTCAAATTGGCCCGAAGCAGTGTGCTCACTCTCTCAAGCAGTGCCATAGTTTCTCCTTTTCTTCCGCTCTTCAGCTTCGAGCCCAGACTGCATCGGCGCAGCGGAGTTCGAAGGCCAGCTTCCGATCACCAAGTTGGCGTCCCAGGCTCTGTCGGCGGAACCTGGAACGCGCAGTCTATGTAAACCATGCCAGGTGCAGAGATCTAGCTGTCGCCCTTTGGCTGGATCGCCTTCACGCTGGCCATCAGTTGTTTGATGTCCATACCGCTGAGGGCCTCAAAAAGAGCAGGCACCTGGGCGGCGATTTTCGTCATGTCGCCGGTGATCTTGTTCACCCCGGCGGCATCTCCATCTCCGGTTGAGACCACGGTGATCTTGTCCACTTTCGCCAGAGGCTCTGCCATGGCGCGCACCACGTCTGCCATGTTGGTAAGCAGGCGATCGACCACGGCAGCCTGGTTCCACTGCTGGTAAGCCTCGGCTTTCACCTGCATGGCTTTGGCTTCGGCTTCGCCTTTCTGGAAGATGACCGCGGCCTCCGCTTCGCCCTGCTGGCGGATCGCCACAGCCTGGCCATCCGCTTCGGTGGTCAGCTTGGTTCTCTGCGCGCCGGCCAGGGTCTCAATACGCTGGCGCTCGATCTCGGCCGCTTTCAGTACTGTAGCGATCAGTTCTCTTTCATGGCGCTGGATCTCCGCCTCCTGCACCTTGATCTGGCCTTCCTTTTCGACCTGCTGCACCTTAACCTGTTCCGCGATAACCTGCTGCTGCATGACGTTGGTTTGCAGTTCGTATGCCTTGTCGGCCTGCGCCTGCTGGCGTTTGCTTAGCTCGGTGTATTCGGCTTTCTTAATATCCAGGTCGCGCTGTGCTTCAGCTTGGCGGGTGAGCGAAGCGGTTTGGGCAATCACGCGGTCTTGGTCAGCCTGCGCTTCGGCAACCGCCGCTTCGCGCTTGGCATTGGCGCGCTGAATCGCGGTGTCGCGTTCGGCTTCGGCCGTGGCCACATCGGCATCGCGCCGGATGCGCGCTATATCTGGCCGGCCCATGTTGGAGATGTACTCGTTCTTGTCGCGAACTTCCTTGATGGTGAAGGAAATCACCTCCAGACCCATCTTGCTCATGTCATCGGCGCAGGTGGATCGCATACGATCGCCAACCATCTCCGGCTCTTTCACAATCTGCTCCACGGTCAATTGTCCGATGATGCCCCGCAGGTGGCCTTCCATCACCAGACGGATGAGCGCCTCGCGTTCCTGGGGAGTCTTGGTGAGAAACTGCTCCGCAGCAGTCAGGATGGACGCCTGATCGCTGCGCACCTTGATCTGCGCTACGGCTTCGACGGTAACGGCCACGCCCTGCCTGGTATAGAGATCCTGTTGCGGAGCCACATCGAAGCTCATCAGCTCAAGGCTCAGCTCGCGGCAGTTCTCGACCATGGGGAAAATTACCGTGCCGTGTCCCTTGATCACCCTGGGCCCGCGAAACCCATAAACGATCAGCGCCTCGTGGGGACCGGCCTTGCGATACATGCGCGCCAGAATACCCAGCACGAAAATGAGCGCCAGTACTCCCAACCCCACAAACACAACCACGTCGTTGCTCAGCAAGTTCATTGCGTTGCCGATCCTTTCTCCCGGGACAGTACGGTTGATGATTCGATGTTTTGAGCCGGCGTTGCCGGTCGTAAATCAACCTGCGGGTCCGTGGATGTCGTCACATCGGTGTCATTCTTGATGCATTCATTTCAGACCTCCAGTTACTTCCGGCCGCGACGCCGAACCGGGAAGAAGTTGCTCATCGGTTCCGCTTCCGGCATCCAGTTCAACCTCTTCCCATCGCCGCACATAAGCGATCCCTTTTTCATATCGGACGACAAAAACTTCTTTCTCTTTGCCAATCGGATTGCCATCCTCGGAACGCGCCGGAGCGGAGCAACGCGCGCCGAGCTGTTCATAGACAACCTCTCCGGTCCCTCCGGCGTGAATGGCGCAGGATATTTTTCCCACGGCGCCGACGACTTCGGTTTCCTCCGCGCTCAGCTCGTGCTCATGGGGCAGCATCACTTTGGCCCAGAACAGGAATACAATCGCGCCGCCGAGGAGGCCGCAGATGATTGCCAGACCCAGCACCACCGCGGCAAGGAATCGGCCGTGGCGAGTCAACAGGTATCCTGCGGCACCGAACCAGCAGAGAAAGATCATGATCGAGAACGTGTTCCACCAGGGAACCGTCGAAGACCCGCGCATCACTCCACGGGCCGCTCCGCCTGGCGCCTGGGGGAGGCGAGCAGCCTGGGGCAGATGGCCAATGTGTGGTAGGTGCGCCGGATGCGGCACGTGCAGATGGCTGCCAAAGCGTCCCATTCCGCCCAGCAGCGAAACCGCGCTGAGTAGCAATCCGATCAGAAAACATGCGAGGTAGAAATTTTCCCAGGTCATTTGACCGCCCCCTGTTTCCGTGTACCAACCCGGTGTCCAACCCGGTTGGCGGCCTGCTCGGGCTTGGGCCGCAGGACTTCAGTCAGCCGCGGCACCAGCCCCGGCGTCTCCAGTATGGATTCGAGCAGGAGCAGACACTCGCGCGAGTGTTCGTGCCGGGCGAGCGTGAGCAGCGCCTGTTCCAGCTCTGGATCGCGGCTGAAACGCTCCGCACCGGAAATCAGCCACAGATCGAGTTTGTTTTCGAGGTGGCGCAGCTCGCTCTGTAACTCCGGCGAGTAACCTTCCGGGTCGCTGACGAGATATCCAGGATGAATTTTGAAAAACCTGGCCAGAAGCTGGCGCGTGGTGTTGGTCAGGTGGGGACGCGCCCCGCCTTCCAGCTGCGATAAATAACTCTGGCTGAGCCGCGAACCGGTTTCAGCCTCGATGGCGCGCACCAGTTCCTGCTGCGTCATGGCGCGGTCCAATCCGCGCAGGCTTCCCTCCACCTCGCGAAGGTAACGGATTTTGTCGCCCAATGTCATTGGTGAGACCCGGCTCTGTGCAGGCGCTATCCCGCTCCATCACAGATTGCGATAATTATATCGCAATCTGCGATAAAAGAAAGAAAAAAAATTGGCCTGTGGAAAGCGCGGTTTTTCAGCCGACGGAGTGGAGAGTGAGGTCGACTCAGATGGCCTTCGCCGCGAGAATTGTCAAGTCCATATCGTTGCTCAACCTGGCATTCTTCTATTCATTGAACGGTGCGTCATTTTCGGAAGGTACTTCTAACCACAACGCTTGATCGGCAGGCGAAACACGCTGGATGGGCGCGGGCGGTCTTCTCGCAAAGTTCCGGACCCGCGAAACCGGTTACTCCGGCGCCGGCTTGCCGCTGGTCAGATCGCGAATAATCTCCGCTTCACGTGGGCGATAGGGCAGACCGTTGGGGTAGAAGAGATCGTGAAACCACACCAGCGGCTGACTGAGGACATAAGGATGCTGCCAGGAGTCCCAGGGCAGATAAGTTTGGCTTTTACCTGCGACCAGGCCCCAGTTGACGGCTCCCACATGGTATTTCCGCGCCAAAGGCAAAATCGTGTCGATGATGCTTCCTGCCCCACGCGCCATATATTCCGTACAAATGATCGGGCGATGGAATTGTTCCAGTTCCTCCACGCGCTGTTGGAAGTCCTCCGGCCAGCCATAGTTGTGGAAGGTGATGATGTCGGAATTTTCGATCTGCACCCGCTCCATCGCATCGAGTTTGTCAAACGAAGACCAGTCGCCCTTCCATACCCCGCTGGTAAGCGGCTGGCTGGGGTTTTCGGCCCGTGCCCATGCGAAAACCTGCGGAAGCAACGCGAGTACCAGCTGCACCTTGTTCTTCGCTTCCTCTTTGTTATAGGAGCCGATATTGGTATTATCCGGCTCATTCCAAACATCCCAGGCGAGAATGCGCGGGTCGTTGGCAAAGGCTCCGATCACTCCCTGGACATATGCTTTCAATTCCGGATAATCCGCGGGGTTCTCCAACATGGCGCGGCCGGGACTCTGAACCCATCCGGAATTATGCACGCCGGGGATGGGAGGATGTTGCGGACCAAGCCGCGGATCGGGATCCCAGCACGAGTCGAAAAGGACAAATATCGGCCGGATGTGGTGTCGCGCCGCGATGTTCAGGAAAATGTCGATGCGCTGTTTGAATCCAGCCGGATCCTGTTGCCAGAGCAGGTTATGCAGAAACACACGCATGGTGTTCATGCCAATGCCCTGCGCCCAACCCAGCTCGCGGTCGATGGTCTTGGGGTCAAAGGTCACGGCCTGCCACATCTCCAGCTGATTGATAGCCGTGGAAGGAAGGAAGTTGGCGCCTACAGGCCATGGTTGCCGGGAGTACCACGAGTTAGCCCGCGCCTCTGTCCACTGCTGCCCGAAGAGAAGGCCGCTCGCGCACAAAAGCATGGCGCAGCTCAGCAAAGTGCGCGGTCGCCCCAAGCGCCGCAGCTTGAGATGTGAGATCATCCAGACCTTCCCTCCTACCCTGACAATCCGCATTTGCTGCTGCGGGCACGCCCGGCACCACCATCACTTGCCCTGGCTGCGTTGATTTTCCTTTCTTACCGCGACCAGGCGCTTCACCATTGCTTCCGCCTGGTCCCTTTCGCCCAATTTCGCATACGCGCGCACCAGCAGAAAATACGCTTCCTCAGAATTCGGGTTGTACTGCACTGCCAACTTCAGATGGCTCACGGCGTCTTGTAACTTCCCTTCCTCGATTTGCATTCTCCCCATTTCGCAGAGCGCTGGAGCATATTGGCCGTTCGCGGCAAGGGCTTGCTCCAATACCCGTTCTTCGCTGGCCGCGTCGTTCCTGGCGCGGTAGACGAGAGCGAGGTGATAGTAAGTGCGCGGCTCGCCGGGATTCAAGCTGATGGCAGTGCGATACTCCGGAATCGCTCGATCCAGATCGCCCAGTCTGACAAGAACGTTGGCCAGGATATAGTGTGCCTGAAACGAAGACGCATCCAATGCGACGGCGCGCTCTATATCTCTGCGAGCGGAGACCCACATCGAGGCGTCGTATTCGCTTTCGGCCAGGGTAATGAGAAACTTTGCTGAAGCAGAATAGGTTGCCCGCTTGCTTCCCAGGAACCTAATCACGGCCGGGTACTTACCTTCTAACTGCAGAACATTGGCCAGTAACAAAACCGTGTCCAGGGAAGGATCGGAATTGTAGGCCGTCTGAGCTATCGCTTGCGCAGGGAGAAGCTTATTTGCGGTTAAATAGACCACTGCCGCCATTTGCATCTCTTGCAGCCGGGTGGAAGAGGTGGCATGAAAATGGACAAGCGCCTGGACGGCTTTACCAGTCTGGCCGGAGCTGAGATACTCGCGTGCGAGGGATGCGGCAATACTGTTATTGGAGGGCCAATGCGCGTGAGACTGCTCAAGAACCTGCTCGGCAGCCGGCAAATTGCCTTCTGATTCGAGGACGGCGGCAAAGAGCAGACCTGTACGGGGATCACAATTGAGCAACGATGGAGACCTTAATGTGCCGGCGGCATCCTGATAGCGCGCCTGCTCCAGCCA
The DNA here is from genome assembly GCA_030038435.1 of Acidobacteriaceae bacterium. Lineage (GTDB taxonomy): Bacteria > Acidobacteriota > Terriglobia > Terriglobales > Acidobacteriaceae > Telmatobacter. The sequence continues at coordinate 31,035 of JASHOY010000429.1, forward strand.
CTGGCTGGCCTTGCCAAGCTCAGCCTCTATGACTGACTGCGACGGGCACGCGTTCGCCTTGACAGAAGGATCGATCGTCTTGGGCTGGTGAACCTCTTGTCTCGCCGGGGCTGCATCTATGAGCTTGCTGCATGCACTAACGGAGACCGCGACGGCGACCAACACCAAGCTCTTTTTGAACATCATCTGCCAATCTAACTCGCAGCACGATTGTAAGTCGAACTGCAGGTCCACTCCATTGTCGCGAGCGCTGCTCGCACTTGAAGCGTCGCCCGAGTCCGTTGCGCGGTCAAAGCGACATTGTGGCACCAGTAATACGCTGAAACCAGGTGAGCGACGCCCTTATGCAGGTATTATTACACCGCCTGCCGAATTGCCATTCGCTCCCTTGCCGCCCTCGCCTGCAAGCCGCGCTAAAGGCAGCCTGCCGGGAGGGCAGCGATAGGAATAAAGCTTCGCGCTTGCCCAGTCTTAGGTTTCAGCCATGCGATCAGAAACTGAAACGTCCGCTGAATTGAATCTCCCGCGCCGCGTAAGCACTGGAGACATCGCCAAAATTGGGGGCAAGGTCATAAGTGCTGACGGTCCCGAAATTGACTCGATTGAATAGGTTGAAGAAGTCGCCGCGCAAGGTGAAGTTGGCTTGTTCGCCGAATCTCCAACTCTTGTATGCTGAAACGTCGTAATCCTGGTAGCCCGGGTTCTGAAGATCGTGTGTAGCAGAATCTCCCTGGACTCCCACGGCGCTTATGTTGACGATATTCTGAGTGTTGAAGTAGGGACCAAGCCTGCCATTTCTGCCCAGCCCTCCGTGCAGCGAATGGTTATTGATAGGGCCGGTGACGTTGGGGAATGCGCCATCGAAGAACCCAATGTTCTGCTGGCTTCCCAGCGTCGTCCACGGTCCGGTACGAAGAGTTGAGATCCCCGCAATTTTCCAGCCGCCTACGAGCGCGTTGCCGAGAGTCCCGCTCTTGTTGAAGAAGAGTTTGCCGCGCCCAAACGGGAGTTCATAGATGCCATTGGCCGTGAAGATATCGTTGATATCTTCGGTGCAGTGGCTGTAGTCAAGGTGCATATCAACGTGCCAGGCAAACTCATCCTGATAAGGAGTGCCGAGGCATTTAGACAGGGTATAGTTGACGGCTAAAGAGAATCCGGAACTGTACCGCTTTTCCGCGCGTGCAATCAAGGCATCATAGTTTGAAGTTCCTGTCTCCTGATTCTGCTGAACGCCGCTATAACAGCCCACATTGCCATTCGTTCCGCAAGTGTCATAGAGAATTGGCAGACCGTTTGTGCCGAGAGGATCGAGTTCGTTACGCTCTTCGAAATGGCGCTCCCCGGTTCCGACGTAGGCAGCCTCGAAGAGCCAATCGCGGATGGTTTTATCAATGGTTAGGTTCCACTCGAATGCGTAGGGGGTGGGCGCATTCGGCTGGATGAAAGATACCGTGGGGCCGCCCCCCGAGAAGTTTCCATTGGTCATCGCTGTTGAGTACATTCCCGGCACGCCCTGGGTCCCGTCCAAATTGAACACCAGGGAGCTGCCCGCAGGCGGCTGATTAAAGTCGTCAACTTCATAAAGCTTGGTGGTATCGACTTCGACTTGATATTGGTTGATGTTCGGCTGCAGGTAGTACATGCCGAATCCGCCCTTGATATCTACATTGAGCTTATCGGAGGGGAATATGTTGAAGCCTAACCGCGGCGCCCAGTTTGTCCAGACCGGCTTGACCATGTTTCTACCCAGCCCCAGGACGCTGGTGGCAGGATAGGTGAGATCCTGGCCGGTGGCAAGATCAAAACTGCCGACGCGATTATTGACTTCGATGGGAGGCGAACGGTGATTCCATCGTAAGCCATAGTTGAGTGTCAGTTTGCGATTGACATGGTAGTTATCCTGCACGTAGTAGCCCTGATACCACGAACGCAGGTTTTCGGTGGGACCGGTGCCGAGAGAAGTCCTGGTAGTAAAGGGGACGCCCATGAGAAGGTCAGCGACCGGATCTCCGGTGTACGCTCCATTAAAACCAATACTGGTAGCCGACCAATCTTCATAGGAGTAAATCGGTTCGTAACGGATGTCGAAACCGGCGGTGAGTTGATGCTTTCCCATCTGGTACATCAGGGACTCCGTCCACATGTTCAACCCTTCCCTGAGAATGTCGGTGCCATTAGTGGACCCCGGATTTCCATATCCATTCACACCTATGTTGGGTGGGCCGTCCGATCCTGGAAAGTCTATCTCGTTAGCCAGACCCAAGGGGTTAGCAAGACTGGTATCGTAACCATCGCTGCGCTCGAGGCCAACCGCAGTGTGTGACCAGCCATAGCGAACATTGTTGACCAGACGGGGAGAAAAGGTGTGAGTCCATCCAATGGCCAGGTTCTTTGGATTCGAAGGAAAAGTCTGACTGTTGTACGAGGTCATACCCGGGGCAATTGCGGTTTGATCCTCGCCGGTGTACCGGCCGAAAAGAGTGTCTCTGGACGAGATCGTATAGTCAACCCGGCCGCTATATTGATTCCAGTTATTGGTTGTAGTTGCAACATTGAAGTAGTTAGCGGTGCCATTGAGGTAGGAGCCGTTTGGCGACGGGTACAGCGCCAGAATTTTCTGCCCGATAGCGCTGAAATAAGACTTCGGCACCTGGTTATTTTGCAGCGGCGCGTATCCGGTCGGCGACGCCGAATCAAGGATGTAGGGATTGTAAAGTTGCTGGGTATCGGCACTGAAGTTGCCGGCTTCCTGGTTGGCATTGGGAATCAGATTGTAATCGTCGTTCGGCACCAGCTGGCGAAACCCTTCATAGTTGGCGAAGAAGAATACCCTGTTCCTCTTGATGGGTCCGCCGAGGCTTGCTCCAAACTGATTCTGATGAAAAGGCGGAGGGCCGGGGCTGACATCGAAATAGTTTCTGGCGTCAAAGTCATTGTTACGGACATACTCATAGGCGCTTCCGTGAAAACGATTGGTTCCCGACTTGGTAACGACGTTGATAAACGCGCCTCCAGCTCCATATTGTGCAGGAGCTGCGGAATTGATCATAACGAACTCCTGCACCATATCCGGATCTGGCTGCAAACCGGCCGCGCCGTACCATGCATTGCGCGTTTCTATTCCGTCGTAGAGGTAGCTGTTATCGTCTTCTCTCAGGCCGCTTACGTCGACGGCAACCACGCCGGAGTCCGAGGCCCACGATGAAGCGGGAGATGAAATGCCCTGGATGCCGGAAACTGGCACGACCCCGGCATCGAGCTGCGCGAGTTGCAGATAGTCGCGGCCATTCAAGGGCATACTGTCGATCTGCTGGCTCTCGATGAGCTGCTGGTCGTGGGAAGACTCGGTATTCAGCAGCAGCGCAGCCGCGTTAACGGAAACAGTCTGTACGGACGTGCCCACCGCCAATACAACGTTCTGCTGGAACAGTTGGCCAACGATAAGCGTAAACGCCTGGATATGCTGGGGTGCAAAACCGCTCTTGACAACATCCATCGTGTAGGTTCCGGGGAGCAGGTCGGTGACATGATAGGCTCCCACGCCGTCAGTGACCGCCTTATACTCGATGCCCGTTGCAGTGTTGGCCACGGTGACACTGGCGCCAGGCACAACGGCGCCGGTCGAGTCGGTGACAGTTCCATTGATCTGGCTCGTGGTTATGTTTTGCGCTCGCCCAAAGACGGGGCTGAGAAGGACGATGACCAGCGCCGCCCCAAGAGCGACGATCGTCCTCCATCGTGAAGCCCAATCCTGCTCGGCCTTGCCTTGACTGACTTTCTGCTTCATTGGTCTACCTCCTTTTGAATTCGTTCCGAAGCTCCCTATGCTGTCAAAGGGTTCTGATCAGACTGCGTGATCTTCAAATGTAAACGGTTTCATATCGGCTGAACCTGCCACTCTCTCCTTAGTCCCGAGATTCTCATGCAGTCGGAATGTCTCAGGCAATAGGGAAAAAGAATCAATTTGAAATGGGTCAAATGGCCTACCGCTCCTCGGTCGGGAAAAGGGCCAAGCGATCGTGTCACCCGTCCGCAACCTCGCATCCCGTACTGCTTGTTGTTTTCTCCATCGCCGCGTTAGCATCACAACACACGGCAGAAAGGGAGATCAGGCGCATAGCAATTCGCCTGTTGAAGACGGCGGCGAGGGATGAGTCTCAACCAAGAGGAATCCACCACAATTTGGCATGGTCCTCAGACTGACCGCATTATGATTTCGCACTTTTTCCCAACCCGCATTCTTGCGCTCACGCTTTTTCTGTCTGGCTTGGCATATGGCGCGTGGCGCTTTCACGCTTACTCCACAGGAAGAACCGTACCTTCGCGTTCCTACCAATTTCAGAACGGAGAACTCGATGGATGGACCGCCGTCGGCGGTAAGTGGAAGGTTGCAGACGGCGTGGTCCGAAACGACTCCTACGAACGCGGCGCAAAACTCCTGACCGGTTCGAGTGCGTGGAGAAACTACACGCTGAGCACCGACCTGAGTTTTGCAGGGGACAATGCCGACATGGGCGTGGTGGTCCGGGCGAGCGACGAGAAAGAGGGCACTGATACTTACAACGGCTACTATATCGGCGTTCGTACTTTGGACGGGACGGTGGTGATTGGCCGTGCCGCCTATGGCTGGACTGAAGCGCGACCCGTTCACATCCCCGGCGGAGTTCGTTCCGGCGTCTGGTACCGTCTTAAGGTGACGGCGTACGGCTGTCATATTGCGGCGTCTGTCGAGAACCTGTCCACGCTGCAAACCGCGTGGATTGCATTCACTCAAACAGCTTGTCTGCAGGCAGGGCAAATTGGACTGCGCTGCTTAAATGCCGGAGCTATGTGGCGCAATGTCAGTGTGAAAAATGCCACGTGGAACGACTACGAGGAGTTGCGCAGGAATGCGGGTCCGGTCGAAAGGCTGGAAGCCGTCCCCGGGCCGCCCTGGTGGACTCCCTGGCACGTCGGAATGCTGTTTATTGGAACCTTGGCCATGGCCTTGCTCACCCAACTCATTTACTTTCGGATACGACAATGGAAGACCTACACCATAGCCCAGGAACGGGAGCGGCTCGCTCACGAAATCCATGACACCATGGCCCAGGGATTTGCGGGTGTCGGATATCAGATTCAGGGAATCAAGAACTGCATTCTCCGATCTAAGCATCCGGACTACAACCAGATCACCGATCAATTAAGCGTTGCGTATCAACTTATCCGTAACTGTCATGACGAGGCGAGCCGGACGATTTCAATGCTAGGATCTTCCGCTCCCCTGGTTGCGGAGGACATCCTTATGGTGCTGGAGGAAACCGCGCGCAAAATCGGTGACAATCAGATAGAAATCAAGGCTTATTCAGTTGGAACTCCGGGTAAATTAAAACTTCGATTTGCAGATGCGCTGCTGCACATTGGCCGCGAAGCAATCGCGAACGCCATGACCCACGGAAGCCCCGCAGAGTTGAAAATCATCTTCGTGTATGAGGGCGGAGGATTTGAACTAATCATCGAAGACGACGGCTGCGGATTCGAGTTCCGTCCTGAATCTGCCGGATTCGGGATTCTCGGCATGCAAAAGAGGGCCCGTGATATTGGAGCCATATTGCAGATCAGCAGCAGTCCTGGACGCGGGACCCAGGTACGAGTCAAAAAGACGATCGGAAAGACGCGGCTGCGAAGGCGGCTGTCCTCGAAAATAATGAAAATCTTCCGCACCGCGCCGCCGCATCTGTGAGCCCTTGGCCGGTCGTGGTGAGAGGCCGGTCTTGAAACTGCGTGGCTTCAGCCGTGCCGTGGAGGCTTAATTATAAGTGCGGCTTACGTCGCCGAACGGGGTTCCGGTCTTGTGACTTTTGCCACACGCAGTCAGCCCTTTTTATTGAGATATTGTTTCCGGTATCCCGACGGGAGCGCCGAAGCTTATTCCGAAAGCCGGATAAGCCCTCGCCGGAGGGCGGTGGTAACTGCTTCCGTTCTGCTTCCGCAAGCAAGCTTCACGAGGCAGCTTGCAACATGGTTTCGTGCGGTCTTATCGCTGATAAAAAGCTGCTTTGCGATTTCTTTATTCGACTTGCCTTTGGCCACCAGCGTAAGCACCTGCAGTTCCCTTTCCGAAAGCTTATCGCGGCTGATCATGTGTAACAGACGTTCTTCAATGTCGGGAGGTACATAGTGGACGCTTTCGTAAACCATCTTGATCGCCTGAACGATCTCCTCCTGGGGGCTGTTCTTGAGCAAATATCCCATCGCTCCCGCCTGAAGTGCGCAAAGGATATCTTCATCCGCCTGATAATTTGTGAGAACCAGAATCCGCAAATCCGGCCAGGTGCGGCGAAGCTCAAGGATGGCTCTCGTCCCATCGACCTCGGGCATGCACAGATCCATCAGCACCACGTGCGGCTTGTTCCTTTGGACTTCCATCACCGCATCCTGTGCGGATTCCGCGGTGCCGGAAACTTCGATGTTTCCCTCGCTCTCCAGCATGGTGCGCAGACCAACGCGAACTACTGGATGATCATCCACGATCAGCACTTTAATTCTGGAATCATCGACGGGGATGCTATGGGGATTGAAATTCGCCCTGAGCGGTGCTTCTAAGCTTTCTACAATGTGATTGGACATGGTCAATTCCTCGCTTTGCCGGGGAGGGTTTGGACTCGCGCGAGTCAGGAAGAAAACGAGGCATTTGCGGTCAGGCCTGACGCCCGGGGCGCTCAGGAGACCAATGGCGACCATTGTGGAAGAAGTAAGTCGCGTCGTCAAGGGGTTCTTCGCTTCGGTCGCCCCGATGCGGCACAATTCTCAACTGGCACGTCGTGCAGATCCACGCCCTGACGTCGCGGAATTCCTGGCCGCACTGGATCGTGCGCACGACATCCATGGCGACCGACAGTCATCCTTGCGCGCACGACTCATTCTGTAAAGGCCGTGCTATGCACCACCGACCGCGCGGAGAGCGCGCGTTTGACTTCCTTACGCACCTCTTCCAGCTCCGCACCCGCTAATTCGAGTCGCGGCGGGCGCACTCTCGAGTTGCCCGTTCCCGTCTGCTGCTGCACTTGCTTGATAAGCTGGACAAATTTCGGCAGCGTATCCATCCTCAGCAGTGGCAGGAACCACCGGTACAATTCGAATGCCTCGTTGTCTCGCCCCTCAACGGCCGCATTGAACAACGCAACCGACTCGGCCGGAAAAGCATTTACCAATCCCGCAACCCACCCCACAGCTCCCGCAGCCACGCCTTCCACGATAGCGTCATCCACGCCAACGAAGACTTTCAACCGATCCCCGGTCAACGCCCGGATCGCCGTCACTCGTCGCACGTCCGTGCTCGACTCCTTTACAGCCGCGAAGTTCTCGTGCTCGATGGCCAGTTCCGCAATCTGCTCCGGCACAAAATCCGTCCCATACGCTACGGGATTGTTGTAGAGCATGCAGGAGAGCGGCGAGGCGGCAAAGACCGCGGCAATGTGCGTTTTCATTTCGCGCCAGTCTCCATGGTACACATAGGGCGGCAACACCATCAGTGCGGAGCAGCCAGCCTGTTCGGCCCTTCGCGCCAGCGAAACTGCCTCGTCTGTCGAAAGCGCCGAGATCGCAGCCACCACCGGCGCTTCATTGGCAGCGGCAACGGCGTTGCGCAGCACCGATTCTTTTTCTGCGCATGTCAGCGTTGCTGCCTCGCCCAGCGAGCCCAGCACGACAATTCCGGTGCATCCATTGGCCAGCAGCCAACGCGCATGCCGGGTCATAAATGTGTGATCCACGCCAAGCCTTTGGTCAAAGCTGGTCGTCATTGCCGGCATTACCCCGTACCACTTCATGGAGTCTCCTTCAAGTCGCGATGAATTGTGATCGCCGTTCTTGGCCCCGCCAAGTGCCCAACCAGCGCAGGGAAGACCGGAGTATGAGCCGAATCGGCTCGCCAGCCGAACAGAAATTCTGTTGCTCCTCCACAAATGCGCCCCTGGCAAGGGCCCATGCCGCAGCGCGTGTGCAGTTTCGCGTCACGCCAATTCGCACGATTGCGCAAGGCTCCCAGACGCACATCTTCACATCGGCAGACGATGGTGTCATCCGTCCCCGCCGATTTCAATTGCGGATCCAACCGGCACGCCTCTCGCAGTGCCTGCACAAAGCGCAACCCTTCCCGCCGCCACGCCGCCAGCTTACGTGCATCACGCGTCCGTCCGCTCGCTGCCTGACCCGCTAATTGTCCTTCAAGAAGAGAAAGCTCCACGCCGCCAATTCCCGTTGGCTCGCCCGCGCACCACACGCCCGGAATGGATGTCTCCATGAACTCGCCGGTTGACACAAATTCATCTTCCATCCGGCAGCCCAGCAGCAGGGCCAGTTCTGTGTTCGGTACGAGGTGAAATCCGCACGCCAGGTAATCGCAATCCACGACCCAACGCCTGTCGCCGCGTCGCAGGACTATCGAGCGCAGCACTTCATCACCCAACGCCGCGACGGGCCGGCAAGTGGTGAGGTACGAGCTCTGCCTCACCGCCCAGCGATAACGCACTCCCTGCCACAGCTTGCCGGGCCGGACCATTGTCTGCATCACCAGGGGCATCATTTGCCGGGCGGGAGCCTGTTCGCATATGGCAATCACCTGCGCGCCGCGCTCGGCCACATGTGCCGCAACAGCCAGCAGCAGCGGACCCGTTCCCGCAACCACCACGCGCTTTCCCGCGATGGGCAGACCTCCGCGGACCATGGCATCCAGTCCACCGGCTCCCATCACATTCGCGAGCGTCCAACCGGGAAATGGCAGGAACCGTTCCCGCGCACCCGTGGCCAGGATCAGCTTGTCGTAACGCAGTTCGGCCACCGTATCATCCTGCGCTCCGGCTCCGGAAACGCGTTCCGCGTGCGCCACACCCTGCTCCGGGCAGTCAAAGATCCGCCAGCCCTGCAGTCTCACTGTCCCGCAGTCGCTCAGCCTTCCCATCCATTGCTGCGCTGAGCCGGGCAAGCGCGCCCCGCTACGCCAGATTTGCCCGCCCGCTGCGGGATTGTCATCCACCAGGCCCACGCGCAGACCGCAATCCGAAGCTGTCACTGCCGCCGCAATTCCCGCCGGGCCGGCTCCTATCACCAGAAGCTCAAATTCCTCTGTCATTGCGCCGGCCAGCCTCCGCCCGTGATGACTTCAATTCCCGGCGCGCACAGAATCTGGCAGCTTCGCTGGTGCGTCACTCCGTCAATCGTTACGGTGCATTCAAAGCAGATGCCCATACCGCAAAGCGGCGCCCGCGCTTCGCCAGTTACGGAACTGCGCGTGCGTCTTCCTGCCATCAAGACCGCGGAAGCCACCGTGGTACCGGGCGCCACTTGTACAATCGCTCCGTCGACCTTTATTGCAATAGTCCGCGCGGGCTTAGCCATGCGCCACCTCGCCATACGGCGTTCCCGCAACCGACTTGCGGTTTGCCTCAAAAAAGCGCGCAGGCAAGTAAGGTTCAACCGGGATCGCCGGCCTTTCTTCCGTGATTTCCGAGGCCACGAGTTTGCCTGTGGCCAGCGAAGTCGTAATGCCAAGTCCCTCGTGTCCCGTGGCCAGGCAGATCGATTCGTCTCCCGGCCAGGTGCCAATCAGGGGCAGATTGTCCGGGGTGGCGGCGCGAAATCCCGTCCACACACGAATCGCCTGCAAACCGCCGAGGCTGGGAAGGTAGCTGAGTGCTCGTGTCATCATGGCGCCGAGCAGGGCGTGATTAATGCGCGTGTCCTCTGCGCCAAACTCGCGCGAGCTGCCAATCAAAAGCTGGCCAGTTTGCCGTGGCTGAACGTTGAAGGCAACCGAATTGCCGGCAATCGAGTGCGCGCTCTTCAGGTATCCAAGCTCCAGCAGCTGATGGCGCACAAATCCCGGATAGCGATCCGTAATGACCAAATGCCCGCGGCGGCTGCGAATAGGCAGAGCGGGCTGAAGGTCGACCGCACTCGTCCCGCAGGCATTCACAATGCGGCCTGCAGAAAGCCGGCTTCCATCGTCAAGATGTACACACCCCTGCGCGGCGGCAACAACGCGCTTATGAGTCAGGAATTGCGCACCCATTCGAATCGCCTCGCGCAAAAGGTACGCTGCGGCGGCCGGTGGATACAGCACCGCGTCGGATGAAACCAGCAGCGCGCCGGCTAGTCCGGGCCTGAGCTGCGGTTCGAGTTCCGCAAGAGTGCGACTGTCCAGGATCTCCGCATCTACACCAGCCGAAGCATAGACCTTCTGCTTGCGCCGGACTTCGTCCATTTCTGCTTCGTCGGTCGCCGCCCACAGAGTGCCGCGGGGATCAAATTCCACTTCTCGGGGAAGTTCCGTTGCGAGTTCCCGCCAAAGCTCCTGCGACCATCGAGTGATCGCAAGCTGCGGGGCCGAGTCGTCCATCACCACGATGTGTCCCATGCCAGCGGCGGTTGCGCCTCCGGCGACGCCACCTGCGTCAATCACCGTGGTCTTCAGGCCTTTGGCGGCGCATTCTCGCGCGCAGGCCGCACCCACAATGCCCGCGCCGAGGATGACAACGTCCCATGCCGTGCTCATACGCGAATCCCGTAGCAGAAAGGATCATGGGGATCAAGAATGAGCTGGCCCCGCGCGGTCACATGCGCTCTCCCGGCAATGCTTGGAATAATGCGGTCGGAAGAGCCGTTCTCGATGCGGTACCAGGCCTCGAAAGCGGTACCGAGAACACCTTCCTGCCGCCATACCTGCCCCGGTAAAAGCCTTCCCTCCGCGGCCAGGCAAGCCAGTTTCGCACTTGTGCCCGTTCCGCACGGCGAGCGATCATAGGCCCTCCCCGGACAAAGCACGAAGTTGCGGCTGTCCGCGTCCGGCGAAGGCGCCGACAGTTCCACGTGGTCAATCTCTGCGCCCTCTGCTCCCGTAATGTCCTGCCGCTCCAGGGCGCAACGGAGGGCCCACGCATATTCAGTGAGCTTTACGCAATTCGCGTTGGTCAACTCGACCGCAGGCGCATCGACCAGGAAGAACCAGTTGCCGCCCCAGGCCACGTCGCCCCGTACCGCGCCAAAACCCGGCACGTGCACCTCAACGGCACTTCGATAGCGGTAGCTCACAACGTTCTCGATGGTGACCTGGCCATCAGGTCGCAGCACAGCGCTCACCACTCCAACGGGGGTTTCAATCCGATGCTGACCCGGCTGAATCCGTCCCAGGTGCGCCAGCGTCGCGATCACGCCGATGGTGCCATGACCGCACATCCCGAGATATCCGACGTTGTTGAAGAAGATGACACCCGTTGCACAGCCGCGATCTTCCGGCGAGACCAGCATGGCGCCGACCAGCACATCCGCCCCGCGGGGCTCATTGACCACCGCCGACCGAAAAGCATCGTGCTCCTGCATCAGGCGATTCCGTCGTTGCGATAGAGATCCCGTTCCGAGCGATGGGCCGCCGCTCAGGACCACCCGCGTAGGCTCTCCCGCGGTGTGTGAATCGACAAATTCAACATATTCCATAGGCAAAAAGGCACGAGCCGGCAGGAGCGCCCCTGGTCTGGGGTGAGATTTACCGCCAGCCTCCCGCAATCGGTTCCCTGCCGGCCAAAGTAAACCAGAAACCAGACTAAAAATCCAGCGATGCCCACTTCGCCAATGCTGAGAGCGTGTCGCAAAAGGCCTGCAACTTTCCGGAGCCGCAGGCCTTGCCGGGTTAAGGTCGTGGTTACGCTTTGGCCGTGGTCAGCGCGCCAAGGTCGGCTGCGATCTTCTCGGTGGTAAAGGCTTCAAGTGTGTCGCCGGTTTTTATGTCGCCGAAGTTGGCGATGCCGATGCCGCATTCCATGCCGTTGGTCACCTCGCGGGCATCGTCTTTGAAGCGCTTCAGCGAGCCGATCTTGCCCTTGAACACCTGCTCGCCATCGCGCATGACTTTGACCTCGGCATCGCGGCGGATGACACCGTCGATGACGCGGCAGCCCGCGATCGTGCCCACCTTGGGAATCTTGAAGATGTTGAGGACCTCGGCGCGGCCCAAATAGTTCTCCTTGAAGGTGGGTTCGAGCAGGCCCATCATGGCCATGTGAATCTCGTCCTGCAACTCGTAGATGATCGAGTGCAGGCGGATATCAATGCCTTCCTGCTGCGCCAGCTCGGCCGCCTTGCGCTCGGGACGCACATTGAAGCCGATGATGATGGCGTTGGAAGCGGTGGCCAGAAGGACGTCGCTTTCAGTGATGGAACCGACGCCGGAGTGAATGACCTTGATGCGCACCTTCTCGGTGGACATCCGCGAGAGCGAATCGGCAAGGACTTCAACGGAGCCGGTAACGTCGCCCTTGATGATGAGCGGCAGGTCTTTGACACCTGCCTGGCGAATCTGCTCGGCGAGTCCCTCGAGTGAGACGCGCGAGCTCTTGGCCAATTGGGCTTCGCGCTCCTTCATCTTGCGGTATTGCGCAATGCCCTTGGCCTTGTCGCGATCGGCGACCACCAGGAAAGTATCGCCGGCATCGGGCATGGCCTCGAGACCAAGCACTTCGATCGGCGTGGACGGGCCTGCTTCCTCAATGGCGCGGCCGCGATCGTCGAACATGGCGCGAACCTTGCCGAAAGTGTTGCCGACGATGTAGCTGTCGTTGAGGTGCAGCGTGCCGTCCTGCACCAGGACGGTGGCCACAGCGCCGCGTCCGCGGTCGAGCTTGGCTTCGAGCACACTGCCAACGGCTTTGCGGCCAGGTGTCGCCTTGGGCGCCTTGATGTCGCTTACCAGACAAATCATTTCCAGCAGCAGGTCGAGATTGATGCGTCGCTTGGCGGAAACTTCGACAAAGACGGTGCCTTCCTGTCCCGCGCCCGCCCACTCTTCGTGGATGAGGCCGCGGTCGGCAAGCTGCTTCTTGACGCGCTCCGGGTTAGCCTCGGGCTTGTCGATTTTGTTTACGGCCACGATGATGGGAACTTCGGCGGCCTTGGCGTGGTCGATGGCTTCCAGGGTCTGCGGCATCACGCCATCGTCGGCGGCAACCACGATCACAACGATGTCAGTGACCTTGGCGCCACGAGCCCGCATGCGAGTGAAGGCTTCGTGGCCAGGAGTGTCAAGGAAGACAATCTCGCGGCCGGAAGCAGGCGAGCCTTCCTTGGCGAAGCGGACCTTGTAGGCGCCGATATGCTGGGTGATGCCGCCGGCTTCGCCAGCGGCGACGTCGGTCTCGCGAATGGCGTCGAGGAGCGAGGTTTTGCCGTGATCGACGTGGCCCATGACGGTGACCACCGGTGCACGCGGCACTTCCAGCTCTTCGATGTTTTCCGCCTCCAGAACTTCTTCGATAGCCTGGTTGGCGATCTCTTCCTCGTAGCTGATGACGTTGGCGGCGGCGCCGAATTTGGCGGCGACATCCTTGACCATCTCCACATCGAGCGACTGGTTGACGGTGACGAAGACGCCGCGCATGAGCAGCGTAGCGATGAGGTCTTTGGCGCGTATTTCTAGCTTTTCGGCCAGGTCCTTGACGCTGATGCCCTCGGTGACGGTGATTTCGCGGGTGATGGGAAGCGGCTCGCTGCTGTATTGCACGCCGCTATAGCGCGGCGGCGGCACGAAGCCCTTCATCGGGCCTTCCTTCACCTTGGGATACTGCTGCTGACCGCCGCGACGAGCGCGGCCGGCGGGAGCGCGCTGCGGGCGCCCGCTTTCAGCGGGAGGGGCCGCAGCGCCGGGTCCGGGACGCGGTCCGCCAAAGCCGGGACGCGGTCCGCCGAAACCAGGACGGGCTCCGAAACCGGGACGGCCGCCGGGAGCGGCGGAACCGCCAGCGGCTACGCCGCCGGGGGCGCTGCGCGTAGGATGCTTCGGCCGCGGACCACCGGCAAATTGACCAGGACCACTGGAGCGCTGTGGCAAGCCCGTGGGTCGGCGGTCGAAGATTGGCTTT
>JASHOY010000430.1 GCA_030038435.1 Acidobacteriaceae bacterium
AAATTGCGAAGATAGAATGAATGCCGGCGGGTAACGAATGGAGTGCCATGGGAGGCTTCGCCCGTCTGCATTGGTCGCTTTGCCTCCGGTCCTTCGTCTCGCAGCATCGTCTCGCAGCTGAGTTGACAAACACCGACTGCCAAATCTACGCTTGGAGCAATGCATCAGGAGTGATGCGGCGAATGGCCGTGTCCGGCAACCGGGTTATGGAGACGTTACGGTGCCTGAGCGAAAGCTCGATGCGCGGAATGGAATTTCCGAAGCAAGTCTCCGATGGCGACAATAGCCAGACGTCGCAGTTTGCGCTCCTGATCTAACTCTTGCCGTTAAGGAGCGCAAATCATGTCGAGCACTATCCCTGAAGCCAATCTCGATTTACCACTCTCTCCAGCCAACACGTCCACATTTGTTTTTTCGTCAGAATCGGTCTCAGAAGGCCATCCGGACAAAGTGTGTGATTTCATTGCTGATTCCATCCTGGATGCCTATCTCAGTGAGGACCCTCGCGCCCGCGTGGCTTGCGAGGTACTGTGCAAGGGCGACACCGTCGTACTCGGGGGAGAAATCAGCTCTACGGCTAAGATGAACCACGAGGGGGTTGTCCGTGAAGCCATCCGCCAAATTGGCTACACGGACAAGGGCTCTGATTTTAACGACGAGAATGTGCGTGTCCTGCAACTGATTTCGACCCAGTCCTCTGACATTGCGCTCGGTGTAGACACTGCTACCAACGCACATAAGGAACAGGGTGCAGGGGACCAAGGAATCATGTTCGGCTTCGCCTGTAAGGAGACGCCGGAACTGATGCCATTGCCCATTTCACTCGCGCATCGGTTGACCAAGGGCCTCGCCGAGGATCGAAGGGCAGGGAAGTTTTCGTGGATCTGCCCAGATGCGAAATCACAAGTTTCCGTACTCTACGAGGGAACTTCTCCAGTTGCCGTGACAGATGTGCTCGTTTCCACACAGCACGCCGCAAATATAGGCCAAGAAGAAATCACAAGTTACGTGCGAAAGGAGCTTGCACCGCGAGCGCTGGGAAGGTGGTTCAATCGTGAGATCCGATTCCACGTCAACCCAACGGGGAGTTTCGTCCTCGGCGGCCCAGCGGCCGACTGTGGCGTGACCGGCCGAAAGATCATTGCCGACACTTATGGGGGCGCGGCGCATCACGGCGGCGGAGCATTCAGCGGCAAAGATCCTTCGAAAGTTGATCGGAGCGCCGCATATTTTTGCCGGTACGTGGCCCGACAGATCGTTGAGTTGGGTTTAGCCGCAAAGGCTGAGATTCAAGTCGCGTATGCGATTGGTGTTGCTGAACCCGTCTCAGTAAAAGTTGAGACCTTCGGTACCGGCGATTTCCGAGAAGCGGGCGAGTTTGTTCGCACATTCGATTTTCGGCCGGCCGCGATCATCGAGCGCCTAAGACTGCTTCAGCCCATCTATCGGCAGACCACCAATTACGGCCATTTCGGTAAAAGAGATCTGCCATGGGAAAACTGAGAACCAGGGATAGGCTTGAATTAGCTCAGATATTTGCGATTTAGGTGTTAGAGGCAAGGTGATTGCTCTCACTTCGGCGCGTGGGCATCGCGCGGAGGTCCATCTGATGCGCGTCAGCAGATTGCGATCTATGGGCATTCTTCAAGTCCGCTACGCCGCGTATGTACGCGACCACGGCATGACACCGGAGCAAATGCGGGGCCTTGACGGGAGCTGTTATCCAGATGCGATGTTGACACCTTTTTTCTTTGGCTGAGCGGGCGCAAGCTTGAATGGCTACGGTTTAATCCAGAGCGAGCCCTGCAAAACAGCCAGGACCACGCCGATTTTGAGGGGTGGCTTGGGCAACTGGGACCGAAATCCAATGCGCTGACGTGTGAGTGTCACGGGAAGTACACTTCACCGCGCGAGTTCCGGCCCTATTCAACGCATATCGGAACCCTTCACGACTGTGCCTAACTCGCGCGGTGACCGATTTGCCGCCACTTGCTTGAGATCGACGTAACGGCTCTGCAAATCAGCACACGGAATCTAGGCAGGGCTAACCTAACATTGATGTCAGAGTTTCCGGCCTTGTCAAATGTATTGCGGGCGCTCGCTGTAGAATCTTTGTCATGCCAACCTATCGGTCACGGACCTCGACGCATGGACGCAATATGGCCGGAGCTCGCAGTCTTTGGCGCGCGACCGGAATGCAGGACGGTGATTTTGGAAAGCCGATCATTGCCGTCGCCAACTCGTTTACACAGTTCGTTCCTGGCCATGTCCACCTCAAGGATCTGGGACAGCTCGTCGCGGAAGAGATCGCCAAAGCCGGCGGCGTCGCCAAGGAGTTCAACACTATCGCTATCGACGATGGCATCGCCATGGGACATGACGGCATGTTGTACAGCCTGCCCTCGCGCGAGATGATCGCCGACTCTGTCGAATACATGGCCAACGCCCACTGTGCAGATGCCCTCGTCTGCATCTCAAATTGCGACAAGATTACCCCTGGAATGTTGATGGCTGCATTGCGCCTCAATATCCCGGCGGTGTTTGTCTCCGGTGGCCCTATGGAAGCGGGCAAGGTTCACGTGAACAACGTCGTCAAAGCTGTGGACCTGATCGATGCCATGGTGATTGCTGCCGATCCAAGGATCAGCGATGCGGATGTCGGAGAATACGAGCGATCCGCCTGCCCCACCTGCGGTTCGTGTTCGGGGATGTTTACAGCCAACTCCATGAACTGCCTGACCGAAGCGTTGGGATTGGCGCTCCCCGGCAATGGAACGTTGGTGGCGACCCACGCAGACCGAAAAAAACTCTTTCTCCAGGCGGGAAGAACCATCGTCGATCTAACCCGGCGCTATTACGAACAGGACGATCCTTCGGCTCTGCCGCGCGGCATCGCAACCTTCGAAGCCTTCGAGAATGCGATGACGTTGGATATTGCCATGGGCGGGTCTACCAACACCGTTCTGCATCTGCTGGCCGCGGCGCAGGAAGGCGAAGTGCAATTCACAATGGCCGACATTGATCGCCTCTCACGTCGCGTTCCCAATTTGTGCAAGGTGGCTCCCTCGGCACCTGCGATCCACTTGGAAGATGTGCATCGCGCCGGCGGCATTATCGGAATCCTTGGGGAATTGGACCGTAGCGGGCTGATTCACCGTCAAGCGCACACCGTGCACGCACGAACTCTTGGCGAAGCTATCGACCAACTGGATGTGAAGCGCGCACCGAGCGCCGCGGTGGAGACTTTCTATACCGCGGCCCCAGGCGGGATACGCACCACAGTTGCTTTCAGCCAAAGCGCGCGCTATTCGGAACTGGATTTGAATCGCGAAAGCGGCGTTATTCGCGATCAAGACCATGCCTTCAGCGCCGATGGCGGATTGGCCGTTCTCTTCGGAAACATCGCCGAAGACGGGTGCATCGTCAAGACCGCGGGCGTTGACCCGTCTCTTCTCACCTTTGCCGGTCCGGCACGGATCTTCGAGAGCCAGGACAAGGCCGTGGGGGCGATTCTTGGCGACAAGATCGTTCCCGGAGATGTGGTGGTGATTCGGTATGAGGGCCCAAAAGGCGGCCCGGGCATGCAGGAGATGCTCTACCCGACCAGCTATCTGAAGTCCAAGGGATTGGGCAAGGCTTGCGCTCTGATTACAGATGGACGCTTCTCCGGAGGCACTGCGGGCCTTGCCCTCTGCCACATCTCACCAGAAGCGGCCGACGGTGGCGCGCTGGCGCTGGTGGAAGAAGGCGATATGATCGAAATCAATATTCCCCGGCGCGTACTACGCGTGAGTCTTTCTGAGCGGGAATTGGCGAGAAGGCGTGAACAGATGGAGGAAAAGGGACCACGCGCCTGGAAGCCAGCCGCACGCGACCGCGGAGTCTCGAAAGCATTGCAGGCTTATGCTGCCATGGCGACAAGTGCCGCACGTGGCGCAGTGCGGGACGTAACTCAGATCCAGAAACACGCCGCGCCCGAACGAGTTGGGACTTCCCTTTGAAACGATGCGTGCCGACAGTCTCATTCAACATAACTGATGAAAACGCCGGAACACAGATTTCAGTTGGGGCCGTAAAACTTACGCCTAGCTTCTATGCAGCAGCGGCGGCGGAATTCATTGCGTGCTCGACGGCGACGGCAACCGAAGCGCCGACCATCGGGTTGTTACCTATGTCGATTAAGCCCACTATTTCTACGTCAGCGAGTGCCGAAGACGATCCGCAAACTGGGCATCAGCGTGATCGACGTCGCAGAACATTAGTCAGGTCCCTTTTGGTCGAGATAATGGGGATTCAACCGACATTTTGCCGGAGCGCAATGACTGCAAAGCCTGCCTCGGCAAAATCGATCGTCACGAACCCACTACTCCGCCGGCGAAATCATGCACTGGCTCGAAAATCCGTCTGTAGAGATCTTCGCCATGACTCGTGGGCAGCGGTTCGCCTTCCAGGAGGCGGAAGGTGCGTGTACCATCGTCGCGCCTCTCAGCACGAAGGAAGAGGAATGCGTCCGTTCGTCCTCGAAAGAAGCCTTGGGCCAGATCGAACATATGAGTCACGTAAATCACCTTGACCTGCAATTCCAGGAGCGCGCGGACAATCTGCCTGGCGATTTCCGAACCCTCCCGTTCATTGGTCGAGGCAAACGATTCATTCAGGAGCAGCACACAGCCGGGAGTGATCCGCCCAATGATAGAACTCATTCGGCTGAGTTCTTCGTCAAGTTTGCCACTCTTCATACCAGCATCTTCCTCGCGCTTGAAATGAGTGAAGATGCCCCGGCAGACATTCGCTTGAAATGCCTGAGCCGGCACGAACATGCCGCACTGCATCATGAGTTGAGCGAGGCCCATGCCGCGCAATAGCGTCGACTTGCCGCCACGATTAGCCCCAGTAATCACCACCAGATTCTTGTTATCCCCAGCGATGTCGTTTCCAACGACCCGATCCACCGTATTCAGGCTCAAACAGGCATCATATAGCCCCTGGCATTGAAACACTTGCTCATCTTCCGGCAAAGGAGTTGGCTGGCAAATTGGCTCGTCCTTAGCGGCAAGTTTTGCCCGTAGGTTGAGACAGCCGATGTAGAATCCGAGTTCCAACTGTAGTGCCCTGAAAAAGCTCAGGATGTGATCGCTCGATTGCGCCAATGCGGTTGCCACATGAACAATCCCTTCCGTCCTCAGTGCCTCCAATGCCCTGAAGCCAGCCTCATCCCGCGGATCGACTTCAAATGAGAGTCCCGAACCATTCTTGTGGGCGATCTGGCCGACCCATTCCTGAACATGTTCGAACCAACGGAGTTTCTTTACATCCAGTCTATGGAGAACATAGTTAGTTCCTCGGAAATCCGAACCGAGATCCGCAGTCATCAGAATGCCCTTGGGAAATTGAAGCGTCTCAAGATGATTCTTCACTACCTGTAGGTAGGCATCGTTCAGTTCCTGGGAGATGATCGTGAAGAGCCACTGAAATCCTTCGGAATGGAATTTCGAGCCGTGCTCGTCAGTCAGCTTTCTTAGCCTTTCGAACGATGCGAGGAACAAACCAAGAGCTTCGATGGATCGGTGCAGCAGCAAACCTGGCGACGACCACGGGGACCATCCCCAAATGTGCTTCTCGTGCTCAATTGCTTCTACAGAAATCGCATAAAGTTCCCTTGCAACTTCGGGGAATGCCAGACAATCTGCGAGAACCCCCTGCCGGTAGAGGATTGTCTCCCGATCTTTGAGGCTTACGAGCACGGCGCTCTTGACCACTTGAAGCAGGAAATCATCGGCGCCAGCCATGGCGTGAAATAGGGCATTCAGCGCGAGATCCTGGATCAGTTCTTCCGCATTCGCAGGCACGCCCTCCTCCAGGACGAAGTCACGATCGCGGAACATGAGAAAGACCTTCATGATCTGCTCACCTCATTTTGACTCGCGCCGACGCGCGCCTTCACCGCATCGTACGTCAGTTGATACTTCTCGGCGATAGCCGCCGCGTAAGCAAGCCCATCGGCGGGCTTCCGGATGACCTTGAAGGTCCTTTGTTGCGCGTCGTTGGGATTCACCGTGCTGACCATACTTGCTGTCATCTCATTGAAGGAGGCTAGCTCGTCGAGAAAAGTGACAGTGACACACAACATGTTTAATGCTGCAATCCGCTTCATCACTTCGCGGCTGAGAAATGCTGCATCGTTCAGCGTCGTGGACAGAAAGCTCTCGTTCATGATGAGAATGCTGCTCGCCGTGGCCTTTTCAAGGATGTCGTTGATTCGGATCAACTCGTCTTCGAGTTTTCCGCGGAGATTCTGGACATCTTCCTCCTTCTCAAAGTGCGTGAAGATACTGTCAAAAAGGAATAGTTTCGCTGAAGTGCCAGGCACAGGGCAGCCGAGAGCGCCGAGGTAGTGAAGCTGCCCGAAGGTCCGGGCGAAGGTGGTCTTCCCGCCCTGATTCGGGCCAGAAACAACAATGATGCGTTCTGGCTCCTTCAGATAGAATCCGTTCGTCACCACGTCTTTGCGTGCGCGAGTCAACAGATTGGCGAGCGCGAGGTCATAGGTATTAAGGGCCTGAACCTCTTTGGATTGACTCGTCACTTCCGGGTAGCAAAAGGAGAGGCCAGCGTTTTTTACCTGTTCCATCTGTTCAAAGTAGCCAATGTAAAATTGTACCTCTCGATCAAATCTCGCAACGACTTCGTGACAGTAGCTGCGAAATCGGCTGCAGTATTCATCGAGGCGAGCAAAAACCCCAGCGTGAAGCTTGGCGACCAAGTCGAGGATCTGCGCCTCAATGTGATTCATCTCATTCCATTCCGGCATCTTAAAACGGTGGCTTCGTGGGTCGGCTTGCCGGAACTTCTCAAATGTTCGCAGGACCTCCTGGCTGTAGTCCTCTTCCATATCATTTCGATCGACTGTGACACGCGCCGCTTGGATGCGCAGCGAGAATCGAACCTGATTGAGATCCGCTCTGACTCCTTTTGTCTCTCCCATCAGCGCCCGGAAATCCTCCGAGGCCGAATAGCGAATAAGAAAGTCACGGAGTTCCCG
>JASHOY010000431.1 GCA_030038435.1 Acidobacteriaceae bacterium
AATGGATTCATGATCCGCTGGTCAGCTGGACTTGAGTTCGCATCCAGCGACGGTGGCCGCAGGAGGAGAGATGCAGCACATGGCGCTAGTGAAACGGACCGAGTTGGAGGCCGGAATTCTAGCTGCCGTTAAGCTGCCAATAAGCGAAAAATGGGTGCTAAAAAGGCCGTTTTTGGGAACTTCGCCCAGCGGAAGTGCCCTGTTTTCACAATGACTTAGGCGTGGTCCGGAAAACTGCAAAACCTTTATGCGCCGGTTCGATCCCGGCCCGCGCCTCCAATACTTCTTCAATAAAATCAGCTCAACGCCTACCGCCTGAAAGGCGGTAGGTTGTGTTGCGACTGGAAGTCGCCGGTTTGCGGCTGAAGCCGCCTGATAGGCTCCCGGCTGAGAGCCGGCTCAAGGCTCGCTCGGCGCTGTAATTTTGAAGCTCTCACCGGGATCCTCTCATTTCTGGCTTTCGATCTACCGCCGGATCGTTTCCTCTCCGCCACGTTCGGCTCCGGCGTCCAAAAGACGCGCAACAAGCAAGCCAACTTCCCCCTCCGCCGCGCCCACAGCTTCCTGACCATTTGGCCGTCAGTGAAATGGGTGGCAATCGATTTCAATCGGCCCCTGCATGAAAGGAGAAAGAAAGGCCGAAGAGGGAATAATCGGTCCGATGGAAACCTCTCTCCCCTGCGACTTGACTGCTGGCATGATAGAAGGGGAACTATCATGAGCGATCTTTCACGGAGAGATTTCCTTGGCCGGTCGGGAGCAACCATCGTGACAGGCGCGACGGCGCCGTTATTGGGTGCCGAGGATCAGTCATCTTCAAATATTGCCACTCCGCCCCACAGGCATCCCGCAGTCCGGTCGCGGCAGAATATCGTTTGCTTCATGCCCGATGAATTGCGGGCGGATGTTCTGTCATGCTATGGCAACCGCATTGCGAAGATGCCCAATTTCGACCGTCTGGCGCAGCAGAGTGTGCTTTTTGAAGAATGTCATGTCGCTTATCCAATTTGTGGAGCTTCGCGCTGCTCGATGCTGACGGGCTGGCCGACATCGGTGCGCGGTCACCGATCGCAAATGTACTTTCTGCGCCCGGATGAACCCAATCTCTTTCGCGAACTTCGCAAAGCCGGTTATGACGTCTTTTGGGCGGGAAAGAACGACGCGCTGGCTGCGCGTGCCTTTGACGATTCCGTCACAGCATGGGATCTGGACAAGAAGCTTCAATCGGTCAGTGCGCCTTATGCCGGATCCGCCGCCCTTCGCAAGGCCGTTAAGCCTCCTGGACCCTTGACCTTCATCAGCGACACAACTCCCGGTGATCGCCGCCAGGAAGGCGATTATCACGTTATAGAAGCGGCAAAGGGCGTTCTTGGCCGGCGCGAAACAGATAGACCATTCTTTCTCTTTCTCGCGCTTACTTCACCTCACCCGCCTTATAACGCCCCTGAGGGTTTCGCCGGACTGCATGACCCGGCAGACGTGACAAATCTTCTGCCTACCAACTTGCCGCGGCGCCCGAGGCATCTGGAACGTATGCTTCAGGCTTACGGGCTAGATACAGTCTCGGCCGATGTTTACCGCAGAATCCGGGCGACATATCTCGACAAGACCGCCTTTGTTGACTGGATGCTTGGCGAGTTGCTGGAAACTATCGAGCGCACGAACCACACCACAGACACATCTCTATTTGTATTGTCGGACCATGGAGATTACGCGGGCGATTTCGGCCTCGTGGAAAAGTGGCCCTCCGGCATGGAGCATTGTCTGACGCATGTTCCCCTGATTGCACGTATCCCCGGCGGCAAAGCGGCCTGTCGCGTCGCAGAGCCGATCGAGCTTTTTGATTTTATGGCCACAACGCTGGACCTTGCGGGCGCAAAGGCTAGCCATACCCATTTTGCGCGATCCCTGATGCCACAGATTCTTGGCGCTCCAGGAGACCGCGAACGCGGCGCCTTCACGGAAGGCGGTTTCAACACCTATGAGCCTCAGTGCTTCGAGCCGGTTCCGGCCAGGGACTCCTGGTACTACGAACGCCTCCGCTTACAGATCGCTGAACCTGAAACCGTCTCGCGGGTGGCTGCGATCCGCACTTCTGAATACACCTTCGTCTCACGCCCGCAGGGAATGTCGGAATTTTACTTGATAAAGGATGATCCAGAGGAGCGTGATAACCGCTTTGGAGAAAAATCCTGCTTAACTGTGCAACACAGTGCGGAACAGCGCCTGATGCAATGGTACGTGAACACTACCGGCATTGCGCCATTCAATCGTGATCCGCGCGGCCTGCCGGAGATTGTCCCTATGCCCGAATTTCCAAAGCATACCGCTGATCGGATTCTGGATTAACGTTCGCATTCCACGCGGGCTTTAACCTGAACCCGGAGAACCGATCCAGTTATCTCCCCAACCCTGCCCCTCGATGGGGTTTCATACTGCAATGCATTCCACGTCCAGGGTTCGGTGCCGTTCGCTCAGTCCATAGCCATGCTGAGTTGGTGGCGGACGTCGGCGCCGCGAATCCAGAAAATCACATCAGTGGCGATGTTCGAGGCGTGGTCGGCAATGCGCTCCAGATTTCGGGCGACGAGAATGCCGATCATTGCCTGTTGCGTACAGTCGGGCTTTTCCTGGATCAGCCTGAGCAGGTCGGAGTGCGCGAGGCGATTCATGCGGTCGATCTCGTCGTCCATCTCGCGGACGGAGTCGGCGAGGCGGGCATCGCCATCGAGAAGAGCCTGGACGGCGGAGCGGATCATGCGGCCGGCAAATTCGCCCATGGCCGCAAAATCCACGGGAAGCTCTACTTCCTCATGGGTGATGGCGTCCTTGGTGCGCTTGGAGATACCCATGGACTGGTCGCCGATGCGCTCCAGGTCGCCGTTGATCTTGATGACGGCAAGGATGAAGCGCAGATCGATGGCCATGGGCTGCTCCTTGGCGAGCAGCTCGTAGGCCATTTCGTCGAGCTCGCGCTGGGCGGTGTTAATGGCGGCCTCATTTTGCTTGACGAACTTGCAAAGAGCCCGGTCGCGCTGCAGGTAAGCGTCGACGGCGGTCTCGACGGACTGCTGCGCGAGGGCAGCCATGGCCAGAAGCTTGTCCTTCAGCTCGGCGAGCTGCTGATGAAAGTGAATACGAGGCACACCCGTTCTCCCGTTATTGTCCTATTGGACATTGTGCATGAAGGATTGTTACCAGACGGCAAATTTCCGGGCCTGCACCAGAACCGTCACTGCCTTTTGGAATGAATCCCGATGTGGAAACCGCCGCCGGCTACCACGGTGAAACCCCAGTGACAAATTGGATGCGCACGACTACGCCGAGGGTACATCCTTCGACCACCGCACCTTCATTTCTGGAGATGGGGTAGTAATGCCGCGGGAGCGAGGACCGAGGCGCTGGCGCAAGCGCTTACGCTGAGGCCGGACGATTCCGGGGCATTTGTTCAATTTTACCCAGAAGTACGATATAACTGGTGATCCCGATCACCAGATAAATGGCGGAGACGCCAAAGGCCCATGCGTAGGAGTGGAAGGCCGAGACCAGGTATCCGGTAGCGATGGGGGCGGCGATGCCGGAGACCTGATTGGAGAAGTTGAGGATGCCTCCAACTTTGCCGACGTCGTTGCGGCGGGCGATGAGCGATGGGACCGACCAGCCGACGGGTGCGGCAGCCGAGAGGCCGCCTAAGGAGACGCTGATCCAGAGCAGCGCATGCGCAGCGGTATGTGCGTGAACCGCGCCGAGAATGCCGAGGCCGAAAGCGGTGCCACCGATGAGCACGATGCGGCGCACCATGCTGGAGTTGAAACCGCGCTGAATTAAGTAGTCGACCAGCCAGCCGCCGATGAAAAGATCGGCGACGAAACCGACAAACCAGGGCACGCTGGTGTAGAGGAACGAGTCGAGGAGATTGATATGGAGGGCGTAGGAGAGATAGCTGGGCAGCCAGGTGAGGAGTAGATAGAAGACGTAATTGTAAGAGCCGAAACCAATGGAGAGGCCGAGGACCTTAGGTTGCACGAGCAGATGGACCAGCGGAGACGACGGCGCGTTGGCCAGCTCGATGTCTTCAGCAGATTCGTCGGTCTCGTCGATCCAGCGCTGTTCGGCCGGGGTCAGTTCGGAGTCTTCGGTGGGCTCTTTATAGATGCGCCAGAAGAGGAGAAAGTAGAGAAAGCTGATGACGCCGGTGGTGGCGAAGCTCCAGCGCCAGCCGGCGCGCACCAGGACGATGCCGATGATGGGCACTCCGATCGCCGAGGCGAGTTTGGAGGCAGAATCAAAGAATGAAGTGGCGAAGCAGCGCTCGCGCGGCGGGAACCAGCGTCCGACGGCTTTGGCATTGGCGGGGAACGTAGGTGCTTCGCCGACGCCGAGGAGGAATCGCGAGGCAAAAAGGCCGCTGAGGGTGGGGGTGATTGCGCCTCCGAAGGAAGCCATGCTCCACAAGAAAGTGCCCACGCGCTGCACGCGCTTGACGCCGAGCTTGTCGAGGACAACGCCGATGGGGATCTGGCAAAGACAGTAGGTGATGTTGTAGGCGCTGGAGAGATACCCGAAGACGATGTCGGAGACACCAAAAGCGGCGAAGAGCGACTGGTGGGAGACGGAGAGGTTGACGCGGTCAAAGTAGTTGATGAGGACGCCGACGCCGAGCAGCCAGGCGATGCGCCAGCGGCGGCGGGGGACTCGTGCGCGGCTTTCGAGCTCCGGTATAGCCAACGGATTCTCCGGCGCCAGTTGCGCAAGCGGTGAAGCGCGCTACCCGTGGCCGTGCCCATGGTCGCAGACGAGCGCGAGTGTGGAAAAGCCGGACTCGGCCGGCGGCAAATTTCAAGCCGGCGCGTGGGGCGTGCAACCACACGAGGCGCGAAGGATAAGTGTAACCGGCAGCACGATCTTTGCCGGAACGAATTCCGCGCCGCGGCGGTGATCGCTGATGCGGTCGAAGAGCAGGGCCATGGCGCGGCGGGCCACCTCCACAGGTGACTGCGCGACGGTAGTGAGCGCGGGAGAAACCACGGCGGCAAGATCGAAATCGTCAAAGCCGACCAGCGCCATCTCACGCGGCACCGCGATGCCGAATTCGGCGAGTAGACGGAGGAGATAGGTCGCGGTGCGGTGATTGAGAGCGAAGACAGCGGTAGGGCGGTCAGCAGATTTGAGCGCGGCCTGGAGCCATTTCCGTGTGCCTTCGATGGAGTTGATGCCCAGCGAAAGGGCAGGCTTGAGTCCGGAGGCATGCATGGCGCTTTTGTAGCCTTCGACACGTTCATGGACAGCGTAGACGGACTCGTCGTAGCCCAGACAGGCGATGCGCTTGTGGCCGTGGCCAATGAGGTGACGGACGGCTTCTTCCGCGCCAGAACGATTCTCAACGACGACAGCGTCAGTCTGTGCGCCGGCGAGAGGACGGTCAAAAGCGACGATAGCGAGGCCGGTCTTCTGCAGGCGTTGGAGGCGCTCGTCACCTTCCTTGGTCGAGGTGACGACAAGAAGGCCGGCGAGCTTGCGGCCGGCCATAAGCTCGGCCTGCTGGATTTCGAGCTCGCTGTCACGCTCCGAGGCGGCGACCAGGGTCATATAGCCGTGGGTACGGGCGATTTGCTGCACAGTATGCGCGCAGACGGCGAAGAAGCTGTCCGATAGGTCGGGGACAATGAGGCCGATCATGGAGGCGCGCTGGCCCTTGAGCAGGCGTGCGGCCTCATTTTTCTGGTAACCGAGAGCGGCTATCGCCGCATTGACTTTTTTGAGAGTGCTGGGGCGTACGCGGGGATTGTTGTTGATGACCCGCGACACCGTCATGAGGCCGACACGCGCTAGCTTAGCCACTTCGCGGATTGTTGGCGGGCGCTCCGGGGCTTGCTTCATTTACTTGACAGAAATATAGCAGACGAGGGAGACGGCAAGTCAGCGAATCAGCAAGAGCGCGGGTCAGCGAGTCAGCGGGTAGCTGGTCGGCGAGTCGGGCGTTCGAGAGCCGGCTAGAGGATATGAACGGTATTAGCTTCGAGGTCTCCTTGAGTGGGGACTGTAAGAATACCGATGGTTACGGGTAGATCGAAGCGGCGCGGGCCGCAGGAGCCGGGATTGAGGTATAGGACGCCTTTGTGGGTGTAGAAATTGGGCACGTGGGTGTGGCCGGAGACAACCGCGGCGAAGCGGCCGGCAGCGGGATCCAGGTGGAGGGTCTTGAGGTCGTGGAGCATGTACAAGTAGCGGCCCTCGGCGAGGGCGACTTCGGTCTCGGGAAGTTGAGCGCACTTCCCTTCGCGATCAATGTTGCCGCGGATGGCGGTGACGGGCGCGATTTTGGCGAGTTCCTCGAGGATGAAGAACTTGCCTACGTCGCCGCAGTGAAGAATGAGGTCGACCCCGGCGAGGGCGGGGACAACTTCGGGACGAAGGAGGCCGTGGGTGTCGCTGATGACGCCGATGCGGGTCACAAGCCCATCTCCAGGCGGGTTCGTGGGTCGAGTTCGTCGCGCAGGGCGTCACCAAGGAAGTTGAAGCCGAGAACCGCGCAGGCGATGGCAATGGCCGGGAAAATGACAAGGTGCGGCGTATCGAAAAGATGCAGGCGCGCGTCATTGAGCATGTTTCCCCAGCTTGGCGCGGGGGCAGGGATGCCGAGACCGAGGAACGAAAGGGTGGCTTCAGCGAGAATCACTCCGGCCATGCCGATGGCGGCCTGCACGAGCACGGGTTGGACGATATTGGGCAGGATGTGGCGAAAGAAGATGCGGAAACCGCCGGCGCCGAGCGCGCGTGCGGCATCGACGAACTCGAGATCGCGAACCGCCATCACCTGCGCGCGGACAAGGCGCGCGTAGCCGGCCCATCCGCCGATGGCCAGCGCGAGCACGAGGTTCCAGAAGCCGGGACCGAGGAATGCGGCAAAGGCGATGGCCAGCAGAATTCCGGGCAAAGCGAGAAAAGTGTTGACGGCGAAAGTGGTGAGCGCAGTATCGACCCAGTCACCGATGTACCCGGCGATGCCGCCGACTGCGAGGCCCAGCGCCAGTGACACGGACACCACGGTGACGGAGACAGAAAGCGAGATGCGCGCTCCCCATAGCAGGCGGGATAGCGTATCACGGCCCAGCTCGTCAGTGCCGGCGAAGTGGACAAGAGACGGGCCCTGAAGACGATGCAGAAGGTCGATGGCGGAGGGATTGCAGGGGGCAATCCATGGGGCAGCGATGCCGCAGAAGACAAACCCGGCGAGCAGCACCGCGCCAATCATCGCCAGCGGCTGGCGGCGAACGCGTTTGCGAAACGCGCGAAGGGCTGGTGCGGAAGAAAAAGACATGAGCATTGTCAGAATACAGCGACACTCTGACGGAATCAGGGTTTTAGCTATAGTGTCTGGTGTCGAAGAAGGTCACCTCACGCTGATGGCTAGCCGAGAGTGAACGTCGTGGCCTGGCGAAACGGGCACCTAAATCTTGGCATGACGGCACAGGGGGGTCTAATAAAGGCATGAGAATTGCATTCAAGGCGTTGCCCTTGCTTGTCGCGGTGTGGGCCGCGGCGTTGGTGGCACCGGCGGCGTGGGCGCAGTACGGGCAATACGCACAGCAATATGCTCCACAGCCAGGGCGGGCAAGACCAGACGATGCGGAGCAGCTTTTTGCACTGGCAAATCTGGAACGAATGCATGCGGGCCGGGAAACGCTGAAGTGGGATCCGGCGCTGGCCGAAGCGGCACTGCAGCATTGTTTGCGGATGGCAAAGGAAGGACCGATAGCGCATCGCTACGGTGGGGAGCAGAGTCTTACCGAGCGAGCCGCGGCGGCAGGAGCGCACTTTAGTCTGATTGAAGAAAATATTGCCGTGGGCCCTTCGGCGGATGCCATCAACGAGGAGTGGATGCACTCGCCGCCGCACCGGGCAAACCTGATGAACGGCAGCGTCGATCGGCTGGGCGCAGCGGTGGTGGCGGCGCGAGGTACTTTGTATGCAGTCGAGGATTTTTCCACTGCGGTGCAACAGCTTTCGCGCACGGAGATTGAGGCGCAGGTAGCGGACCTGATCCGGGTGAGCGGAGTGTCGATTTTGCCCAACCCGACACAGGCGCGTGAGGCTTGCACGACCAGCGAGGGAATGCCGCCGTCGCGGCCGGGAATGCAGCCGCGGTTTTTGATGCGCTGGCAGTCGTCAAGCCTGAATGCGCTGCCCAAGGTGCTGACCCAGAAACTGGCCTCGGGTCAATTCCGGAGTGCGTCAGTGGGAGCGTGTATGCCGGAGGGCACGCACGATTCGTTTTCGGCATATCGGGTAGCGGTGGTGTTGTACTGAAACCGAACGCGCCGGCTCATCCGAAGGACTGATATTTCTTCCACAATACCGGCCAAGGCAATCTTGGCGGGCCGCAAACGAAGATATCCGGAGCGTACTGGCTTTCATCGTTCTTCACGCCCTCGGAGTTGCCGTTGTGTCCGGCGAGGCGGCAACCGGTGAAAATTTCGTCTGCTCTCTTCCGGCTATTGCCCAGCAGGATAATGGTGGTGGGCGGAGGCGCGGGATAGCCCCAATACCATTCGGTGTTGGTGGTGCCGATGGGCGGGGGCAAGTGGTAAGCGGGGCCGAGGATTTCAATGGCTCCGTACTCGCCGTAATTGCCAGTGGCGACAGCGAGATGAGCTTGCTGCTCCGGCGAAAGCGAATCGCGGATTTGCGCAACCGTACGAACGAGTTGGTTCCAGCCGATCTCTTCGCGCAGGTCGTAGCTCCGGGAGAGCGCAAATTGCTTGAGCGGTCCAGACGATGCCAGCGGCACGAGAACTGTGCAAATGAAAGCTCCGCAAACTACTGCCCCGGCGAAGTACACATTGGCGACCGTGGTTCGAGCCCAGCGCGGCAAGACGCCGAGCCGGCGTTCACCGGCCACCGCGCCCATCGCCAGCAACATGGGATAGGCCGGTGCTTCGTAGTAGAAGCGGCCTTTGCCGATGACGAAGAGCGCAAGAGAGATCAGGTACATCCAACCGAGAAGGCGATAGCGGCCGTCGCGCAAATAAAATACGAGGCCGGCGATCCACATGGGAATTGCAAATACGTTCGCGCAGAGGGTGAACTGCTCGCGGAGAAACCCCTTGGCGCGGCCTTCGGCAATGTCTCGGGCGTGGATATGCTGGAGGAAATGGTAAGAGACGAACCCGTGATGTACCTGCCACAAAAGGTTGGGGAGAAAGATGAACACGGCGATGGCTGCGCCGGCCCAGAACCAGGCGCTGAGGAAATACCGGCGGGGGTGGGTGAGCACCATTCCGCCGAGCAATCCGGCAATGAAGAAGAGGATCGAGTATTTGGTCAACAGACCCACGCCAATGACCGCGCCAATCGCCAACCACCAGCGGGGATTCTCCGATTTGAGCAGGCGGATGACGAAGTAAGCCAGGAGCACCCACCACAGGAAGTCGAAGGAAGTGTATTGGAATTCTGTGCCGCCGAAGATGGGCAGGGGCGAAAGCGCGACAGCAACTGCGGTGGCAATTTGCGCCAGGCACTGGCCACCGAGTTCGCGCGCCATCAGTCCACTGACGACAATAATCGCGGCCTGGGCGAGCACGGCAAAAATCCGCAAGCCAACAAGCGAAACGCCGAAGAGCGCCATGCCGATGCGTTCGAGAAATGGCGTAAGCGGGGGAACGGCGACATATCCCCAGGAGGGATGGATTGCATCGCTGAGAACCTGGAGTTCGTCGCGATGAAAGCCGTAGCGGCCGTTGGTAGTGACGTGAAGGATCACCATAGCTGCTGCAATGGCGAGTAAGGCGGCGGTGTCGACACGGTGCGCGGCAGCCCGGCAAGAGTTTGCTTCTTTAGGTGTTACGGCTGGATGCACGGCAATTCTCCGCAGGTCTTTCCGGCTCTGTGGGCATTCTACGGGTTGCACTACGGTTTGGTTCCGCTTCTTCTTTCCAGCGGGGACGGAACTTTGACGGATGCCATGCCTGCGGCGGTGGCTGCCCGGATGCCGATTTCGGCGTCCTCGAAAACCAGGCAATTGTGCGGTTTCACGCCCAGCTTCTGCGCAGCGGTGAGAAAGGCGTCAGGAGCGGGCTTGCTGCGGAGGTAGTCTTCTGAACCGACGATGAGATCAAACTTGTCAAGCAGCCCGATAGCCGTTAGCGAGTTCACCACCGACTCGCGGCTGCTGCCCGAAACCACCGCGAAGGGAATCCGGCGATGCATGGCCTGAATGTGCTCCAGCACTTCGGCTACCGGCTCGAGTTGCGGCAGAAATTCGAAATAGAGTTTCTCCTTGCGCGCTGCGACTGCCTCTACCGGCATGGAGAGCCTCTGCATCTGGTTGAGCGTGGCGATGATCTCCACAGGCGGCTTGCCACCCCACTGGTAGAAGAGCGGCTCGTCGAATTCGCAGTTCCATTCGCTGAGAGCGGTTTTCCAGGCGATGTAGTGGAGAGGCATGGAGTCGGCGATGGTGCCGTCACAGTCGAAGAGGTAGGCGCGGAAGTCGCCGGCGGGGATTTTCAATTTCATGTAATTCCTATAGGTGCATGAATCCCTGAGTTTGAAGGCCTCATGTGGGCGCGTGGTTCAAGACCGAATGCCCGGCCCGTCCACTCTTCCACCCGGCTCAGCGGATTGAAGACGTCTCGGGAACGGGACCGGTCCCGGCACCCTCGCCGAGTTGCGTGGACCGCATCTGCAGCGCATCGTTGAAGCGGTTGAAATAGTTGAAGAGGCCGATGGCGCAGAGGATCTCGACGATTTCGCCTTCGGAGTAATAGACACACAACTCGGCAAACTGCTCATCAGTAACGGCGTGAGCATCGCGGGTGACGGTTTCGGCAAGGTGCAGGGCGGCTTTTTCGGCAGGGGTAAAATCACCGCGATGGGGCCAGTCGGCAAGTTGCGTGAGCTGTTCATCAGACCAGCCGAGATTTTTGGCGGCGCGGGTGTGGCTGGCGAGGCAGTAAGGAGTCTGATTGAGCTGGCTGGTGCGGACGATAATCAGCTCCTTGAGGCGAGGCGGAACCGTGCCGGTGCGAAGAACCGCGGTCAGATGCGCCTCGATCGTGGCAAAGATTTCCGGCCGGTGGGCCATCACCCTGAACATATTCGGCACCTTGCCCCGCTCAGCATAAATTCGATCGAAAATGGCGTTGATTTCGTTGGAGACTTGGCTGCGATTGACACGGGAAATGCGGGACATCCGAACTCCTTGCGGCGCTGATTCAATGGTATCTTCGCATGCTGCAGTCGGATGCGCGACAAATGGGAGGCGAAGGAGATGGAGACAGGCTTCTCATGTTCGCGCTTTCTTTGACGCTTATGGCGGGGTCTGGTACCTTGATAGAGGATCATCGACGCCGGGATTCCTCAGTAGCTCAATGGCAGAGCATTCGGCTGTTAACCGAAGGGTTGTAGGTTCGAGTCCTACCTGAGGAGCCAATCAAATCAACAACTTAGAGCAGATAAGAGGAGCCAGAAATCCGCCAATTTTTCAAATTGTGCCCATTTTTGTGCCCACGCTCCTTAAAAATGGATGCCCTGTCCATAGCAATCCTGCTCAGTTGTTTCCCTCCTCGGTGAATCGACTCGACACGCTTCCTGACCTCGGTTGATCGCCTCATTTGCGCGAATTCCCCTCCTGCTCCAATCTCCACTCGCGCGAGCCGTTTTGGCCTCGCGCCCTACCGAGAGACAGGAGCGCTCTATGGCAGTTTTCAAACGAGGCGGAGTGTGGTGGTACAAGTTCTACTTCGCCGGCCAGTTCATCCGCGAGTCGTCAAAATCAACCTCGAAAACCGTCGCCAAAGAAGCCGAAAACCAACGACGGCGTGAACTCGTACAGGGCTATCACAATCTTCGTCAGAAGCGAGAGATTCGCATCCGTCTGTTGCGGGACATAGCGGATGAATATCTGGCGGATTACAAACTGCGGTTTCGCGGAGTCACCTTCGCCGAATATGCGATCGGCCACGTTGTACGGCACCTCGGGGACAAACTGCTGGTCGATATCGGGGAAGCCGAGGTTCTGGGCTACC
>JASHOY010000432.1 GCA_030038435.1 Acidobacteriaceae bacterium
ATCTCTTCATCGTCGAACATCTCGCGCAGCACCACCCACTCCGCCACAGTTACGCCGCTTGCCTGGAGTTTGCGGGCGAACGCATGCGAGACGTGATTGGAGACAAAGCGCAGCCAGAATCCGAGGTGCGCTTTGAGGTCGCTTACCGAGGGGGAAGATGCTCTTCCGTCTTTCATGAAACTAGATTACCAAGAAACAGTTGCCTTGTCAACTGTGATTAAACAACTTTCTCTCAATGCTGTCTGTGCATTCAAGTGCATTCAAAAGGACTCAATCCCATGTTCAAAGAACTCGCGCCGCTCGTGCGGCATCGCGCCATCCTGTTCACCGTAAGCCACGTCGAAGACGACCAGTTTCGCGTGAACGTCATCCCGAAGAAGATCGCCGATGGTGAGAACGACGCTCTAACGACGCCGGTCAGCGTCACCGGCACAGTGGAAGATCTCGACAAGGAGCTTCCCCAGACCTTGCTCCATTTCGTCTCCAGCCACCTTGAATTGAAGAACTCGCTCGAACGAGCGAAGGCGGAGATGGAGGAAGCTGCCAAAGTGGCCCATGCCGAGGCGCGGAAGAAGTCCGGCAATCAGCCAAAGAGGAAGAATCCGGCCGAAGCCACCAACAACCCCCCGGTCCTGCCGGAAATCCCCGCCCAGGCCAAATCCGGAGCCTCGCAACCAGTGAGCCTGTTCGATTCTGTGCCGGAGCCTCGAGAATTGGCCCCCTGTGGAACACCGTTACCCGAGACCGGATCGGAAATCGATGAAGACGAGGAGATCCTCCGCGGGTCCTGCGCGGGAGATAGCGACGAGGAGGCTTAGGGCTGCCTGAGACTGGCTTTTCCACCAGGCAACAAAACATCCGAGGCCGGTCTAATACTCGTTCGACCCGGCTGCCCACCTGTCGTGGATCCTTCGGGAATGCTCGGGTTGGGCGCGCGCCTCGAAGTCGCGGCGCGCGATCGTGCGCGCTTCTGCGTTCCTTCAGGATTGACTTATATTTTGGCACGCGAATAGCCTCTAGATGAATGCAACAGGCGCGGGGCTTTTGCTGTGAACTGGGACGCCTTATTTCGCCGCATAGCTCTCCCTGCGTCAGAAGAGGGTGAGGCGGTCACATCGCTCATCACAGCGGGGCCGGCAGAGGCACCTATCAACTCTCTTTCCGCTCCGGTTTCAGAGCCCAGCAGGAGTGATCGCGAACGACTGATCAACGCTCTAAGAGGCGGAGCATCGGTGGTGCTGCTGCACGGACGCGCCGGTACGGGAAAAACATCCCTCATCCTCAGCCTGGGAAATGAAGGATTGCGGCACATCGTACTCGCTCCAACGGGGGTTGCGGCGCTCAATGCCGGGGGACAGACGATCCATAAATTCTTTGGAATTCCTCCACGAATCGTGAACCTGGACGACATAAAACCACGACACCGTCTGGGATCGATCCTCCGAAGGATCGACCTCATTGTGATCGATGAAGTGTCAATGGTGCGAGCCGATCTCCTGGACGTCATTGAGAGGACTTTAAGGGTCCATCTGGATCCCGACAAGCCATTCGGAGGAATGAGGATCCTGCTTGCGGGAGACTTCCTGCAACTACCGCCGGTCGTTGAGGAGCATGATGTCCCGATACTGCTCAACAGGGGTTATGACATTCCCTATGCGTTTGGGGCCAAGTGTATCCAGAACCTGCGCGACCTGGCGTTGGTTGAGCTTTCCACTGTCTATCGTCAGAGCGATCCGGAGTTTCTGGAGCTATTGCATCATGTGCGAATGGGCGAGAAGTTGGAAGATACTGTTCGCCGTCTGAACCTTCGCTGCTGTAGGCTCCATCGAAGCCAGGCGAAGCCGGTGATCCTGACGAGCAGAGTCGACGCGGCCCTGGAATACAACCGCCGAGGGCTGGCCGCCCTGCCGGGTGACCCGATCCGTTTCCTCGGAACAATAGAGGGCGATTTTCGGATACTCAGGGATCGGCTGCCTGCGCCGGAACACCTTGACCTCAAGAAGGACGCGCGGGTCATGATGGTGAAGAACGATCCTGAAAAACGTTGGGTCAACGGATCTTTGGGAACGGTATCGAATCTCTCGTCTGATGCCATATGGGTACGTCTTGACGAGTCAGCCATCGAAGAGCAGGTCCACAAAGCGACGTGGGAGAGCATTGAATACCAGTACGATCTGCTGACGCAGCGTGTGAATCCAACTGTCGTTGGCACCTATACCCAGTTCCCCATTACGCCTGCCTGGGCGATGACGATTCATAAGGCTCAGGGCCTCACGCTGGATGACGTGCGAATCGATCTTGGGTACGGAGCTTTCTCGCCGGGCCAAACCTATGTCGCTCTGTCGCGCGCAAGGAGCTTAGAGGGCTTGTCCTTTGGCAGGCCGCTGCGGATTTCGGACGTGATGTCAGATGCGAGCCTGGTGGAAGGCGTACGGCGATTCGCTGGCGGCGGAAATGCGGCCCAGTAAATGCCGGGATTCTGGCGCAGGTGGCCGGCGATACTTTTAGCTTCTCGGGCGGAGTCGAAGCAGGGTCGGGCCTGATCCCTGCCGACGGCCTGGCGCAGGCAGTTCTCCAGCGGATCGTGTTCACGGCGAGTCCAGCCAATTTCATCCAGACACAAAGAGCGAACGCTACTCCTTTTGGAATTGTGACGGCCCGAATCACCTGGCTCAGCTCAGTCGTCGACGTGCGCTGCCATGATCGAACTCGTGATGCTCAGTAACCAGCGAATTTGTCTGTAGCCGCGACCAGAGCGTGGGGTGTTGGGCGGGTTAAATGCGCTATGGCCGCTGTCCGGCGTGATCCAGCAGGTCGGATTCGGGCCAGGCACGATGCAGCGTCCAGGCGCTCTCCATGGGACACACTACATCGTAGCGGCCTTGCATAATCGTGCCGGGGATGGCACGGATCCGCTCCGTATTGCACAGAAACTGGTCACCGCTCTCAAGAAAGCCGCGATTGACAAAGTAGTGGGCCTCGATGCGCGCTAAGGCGAACTTGTCTTCTTGATAGTGATTGGTAAAAGCGGCCTCGGGGCGGGAACTCCGACGTGGCATCCTCCCCATGGCAGCTCCCGTGGTTTCGACCGGGGAAACCTGGGTTCCAAAGTAGCACGCACCGCTGTTTTGGGGCGTACTGTCCGGGGCAGGCCTCTGGAGGCCATGTCTCCGCGCCCCCGAGTCGCGGCGAAGTCTCCATCATTCTCACTTTCTGAGAACCTTACTCCGATTTCCGCATTGAAAGGGATTACTTTTTATGAAACCTTCCGAACTCTACGAGGCGCTTCATGCGCTGATCAGCGAGCGTGTGCCCCTGCACGTGTGGGGCGCCTGCGGCGTCGGCAAGTCACAGATCGTTGCCCAGGTCGCCGCCGAACGAAAGTGCGACTTTCTCGACGTCCGAGCGGTGCAGCTCGATCCCGTCGATCTGCGCGGCCTGCCGCGAATCTCGGCGGACCGCGCGGAGTGGGTGCCGCCGAAATTCCTCCCGCTCGATGGGGAGGGCATCTTGTTTCTCGACGAACTGACTTCGGCGCCCCAGATGACGCAGGCGGGCTGCTATCAGCTCGTGCTAGACCGGAAGCTCGGCGAATATCATCT
>JASHOY010000433.1 GCA_030038435.1 Acidobacteriaceae bacterium
ACACGACGTTGCGGTCGGCCAGCATCTGCCGCCGTCGAGCGAACGTGTTCCTGACTTCATGCAGCACTTTGAACGCCGCTATCGGCAAAACGGAGTGGGCAAAGGATCTCGTATCCTCGCGCTGCCCGCGGCGCATCATCGTTTGAACTACATCCATCCGTTTCCCGACGGCAACGGCCGCGTAAGCCGGCTCATGAGTCATGCGATGGGGCACACCGCTGGAATTGGCGCGCATGGCCTTTGGTCCGTCTCTCGCGGTCTGGCGCGCGGCCTTGAGAGTCGCGGCGAGTACAAACAGATGATGGATTACGCCGACACGCCTCGCCAAAACGATCTGGACGGCCGTGGCAATCTTTCTCTGCGGGCACTGAAAGATTTCACAGTGTGGTTCCTCAAAGTCTGCCTCGACCAGGTAGATTTCATGTCCGGACTGTTTGAAATCGATGCGCTCGCCCGGCGGTTCAAGAAGTATGTCGCACAGAGCGACGCTCTCAAACCCGAGGCTACTCGCCTGTTGGAAGAAGCGCTGGTTCGAGGAGAATTCGATCGTGGCGAGATTTTGCGCATCACCGGGCTGCCGGAGCGGACAGCACGGCGAGTTTTGAATGATGTCGTGGCTGAGGGTTTGCTCGCCTCGGCAACGCCGAAGGGATCCGTTTCTCTCCGCTTCCCGGCCAAGTCACTTGAGATCCTATTTCCGCGGCTGTACGTGCAAGCATAACGCCGAGGCGCCAGAGGCGATTTTCGAGGTGAAGCGCCTGGAGATATCCAGTGACGATGGCGCTCATCACTGACTGCGGGAGAATCGCGCACTTCCGTCACCGCGCGCAAAGGAGTAGCGCGGCGCTGCCGTCGGGCGGCCCAGAGATGACGCCCCGAAGCTCGTCTCGGGGCATCGCATGAGGGTGGGTGGACGGGCAGCGGGAAACAGAAATGCGGAGCCGGTCTTGCTGGCTCCGCGAGTGGTTTTTCGATCTGGGTGGCGGCTATGCCGCTGCTTTCTTCGTTGGTTTCAATGCGGTTTTCTGTGCCGGCTTCTTGGCGGTCTTGGCCTTCTCCCTCGCCGCGAACTCCTGCTTGACGGTCGCGGAGATTGCATCCACATCCACATTGTAGGCGTGCGCGGCATCGCGGAGAATCCTCGCCGCGTCCGTCTGGTTGTGCATGGACAAAAGGATGACCGTCTCAACCAAAATGCGGCCCAGCTTACTTTCCTCGCCTTGGGGAGAAACACTGCCAGCAATTTGGTCGGGGCAGTATCATCCTTCGGCTTGCCGATGCCATGCTGCCGGATGAGAACGGACAAGCGCCGCTCGTCCAGCATTGCCGTAAGCCGCTCAGCCAGAAACAGCAGGTCTCGCTTCATCAGCCGGACAGGAACGGCGTCGCCGATGGCTTTCAACACGCGCATTCCAATGGTTTGCGCGATGGCCTCCTCGCGGCGGCGCTTCTCCTGTTCTGCCTTGAACGCGGCGTCAGCGTGGTTGCGCTGACTCTGCCGCTTGGGGTGGTGGATCGGGCATTCGGGATTGGCGCATACCTTCTTGGTTTCGCCCTTCTCCGTGCCTTCAGTGACGATCGCCTCGGCAGTGTACTTGCAGGTCTTGTATTCGGGCAAGTCGCGCTCATTTTTACGCTTCGGCTTGTCGTTCATGATTTCGACGTACCTATTGCGCGGAATGACCGGGCTACCTTCGGCGGGTTTGCCGTAGGCGGTGCTGATCTGTACCAGCTTCGGTTTTGCGGCGACGGTCTGCTTTACGTGTGCGTCGATCTTGGCAGCGTAACATTTCGGATCGCTGCACGAATCGGGATGGTTGGCTCCCATGTCTTTTCGAGCCTGGCTCTCCGTGAGCGAACTGGTACCCGCCGATGACGATCGCGATCAGGCTGGCGACCTTCGCTACGGTCCCGGTGAAGAGGGTCTGGATGGCTGTGAACCCGGTGTCGAATGGCGATCCGCTTTGCGCGAAAGCCACGGCAGGGAGAGCAATCACCATAAGAGCGACTGCGGTGGCAGGCAGGTTGATATGGCTGAAAATAGAGCGATCCCGGCGGAGACGTTGCACATCGGCAGTTCTGTGCCGGATGGCGGGCGGAAATAGGGCTTTCATCGGGCACCTCCGGCGGTTCGCAAAAAAGCGAACCGCGTCATGCCGCGAACGTAGCCCGGTTTCGCGCGCCCCGTCCAATGAAATCTGCGCAGGGCGTTATGCGCGGCGCGCATAACGGGCTGCGCGGAGCGGCACCAAGATCCCTAAATGTCGTATTCGCGGATGGTCTGAGGGGCTCCCACGCCGCCTCGATAGAGCGACGCTTTTACAGTTGGCTGGTGGGAGAGGGAACAAGTGAAGGTGGTTCCGTCGGTTAGCTCAATCGCCACGTCGGTTCCGTCGCCGGTGCTCTTGTATATGCGGAGCGTCTGGATGGTCTTGCCGGAGAGCTCAGGGCATTCGACGTAGTTCTCCTGGACGTAATTCTCCTGCATGAATCGCAACCTCACAGCCTCTTAGATTCACACATCCCGCAGGAGTGTAGCCGCACGAATCCGGTGAATTTCTCCACATTATTGTGGGAATCTGGGCCGAATTGTCTCGCTCGAATGCACCGGCTGTGGTCCGTACAGATCACACTCATCGTGTGTAGACTCATCGTGGTCATCATTCAAGCATTGAAGGGTGGCCTCACGTTCCGTTAAGTCTCGATTTGGCGCAACTTTGCGGAGGCTCCGCGACGAGTGCGGCTATTCGCAGGAGGAGTTGGCCGAGCGCGCCGGGCTGCATCGCAACTATATCGGCGGCATCGAGCGGGGCGAGCGGAATGTGGCCCTGGAGAATATCGTCAGATTGGCGAAAGCGCTTTCGGTTTCACCGAAGGAACTTTTCGGCGACTTTCCATGAGTCGTAATGTTGCCACTCTAATCGCGGATGACCACATCCAACCGGAACTGCATCAATTCAGTTACAAAGATTCGGTCTCAGTTTTCGGGCGATCAGTTGCCGGTTCTCCGGGTGTGCTATGGGCGTTTCGCGTTAGAACCTCGGA
>JASHOY010000434.1 GCA_030038435.1 Acidobacteriaceae bacterium
TGGTCGCTGCTCCAGAAGGGGTGGACGTAACCAGCCGTCAAAACTCAGATACCACTTACTATTTCCTTCTCAACATGACCGCGAATCCGAAAAACAACATCGTCTTGCCTGAACCAATGGATGACGTTCTTAGCGGCGAAGTAGGTATAAATCACATTTCACTGCAACCGCTGGGAGTGGCCGTTTTGACCTTGCAGAAATGAGCATTTGTTGCGCAAATCTTTCACTCCATGAAAAATTGCGAGGTAGTTGATCTGAGACTTAAAGACGAGGAGAACAATGGACAGGAGAACATTCAATACGCTGGCTGGGCTTGCTGCAATCAGCGCTATCACTGAGAGCAAGGAATTGTATGGGCAGTTAAAGGCAACCGACGGCTCGAAGGAAACCTCATCCGCCAATGAAGTTGTGCTTGAGGATGCCGAGTTGCTCATCGCGTTTGACAAAACCACGGGAGCCGTGACTCGATTGGAACGGAAATCGACACACTGGGTCATTCAGCGCCGCCCTGAACTGGGGATTTCCTTCCGCCTGCTGATTCCGCTACCAAATCGGGATGACAATTTTGTATATGGTCAAAAGCAAAAAGCAATAAAAGTCAACAAGGTGTCAGAGAGCCATGTCGAGTTGTTATGGAAAGATCTCACAAGCGATCACAGCGGTGTCTTACCCATTACGCTCTCTGCAACGGTAGATTTGCAGGAAGGCAGGCTGACGTTCGGTGCCACAGTCACCAACAATTCATCTCTCACCGTTCAGACCGTCGACTATCCGTATTTTGGCGATCTGAACTCTCCTTCGCCGAATGAAACGCTTCAAACTGAACATATGTGGTACGGAAATCTAGTGGGAGATGAGATATATCCCCACTTTTCAAACGAGAAGGGATACTGGGGGGTCAGATATCCGATCAAGATGTTGCAATCGAACCAGAGCCTGTTTTGTCTGATACAGGCTAAAACGCAAGGTATTTATGTGGAAATGCACGACCCTACACAACCGTATCTGCTCGAGTATACCTTCGAACAGCATCCCGGAGTCATCGACGAAATCAACAATCTTGTGCCCAAGGGGAATGAGATTTCTGATTTGCCGGTTCACCTTGAGTTCCGAATCTGCCATTTTGTTTATGTTCATCCGCATTCTACAAAGGATCTCGTGCCCGTGATCCTGCGTTGCTATGACGGTGATTGGCATGCGGGCATCGATGTTTACAAGAAATGGCGGAGTACGTGGTTTCAAGAGCCGCATATTGCATCGTGGGCCCTCGATGTTCACTCATGGCAGCAGCTGCAAATCGACGGAGCCGAGCAGGACTATAGCATTCCCTATCGCGAGTTGCCAACGTATATCGATGAATGCGCGGCAAATGGTATTCATGCTATTCAGCTCGTCGGGTGGAACATCGGTGGTCAGGATGGCGGGGACCCTTGTCTCGATATCGATCCTGGATTGGGCACATGGGAAGAACTGCACCAGGCAATCTTGTACGCAGAGCGCAAACGCGTGAAAATGATCATGTTTGGAAAGCTTTACTGGGCCGATCTTACAAGAGAATGGTACAAGAAGGAGTTTTATAAGTATGACACAACTGATCCGTACGGTATTCCTTACGAGACTGGTGGCTACAGCTATACAACGCCAACGCAACTAACTGGAATTAACAACAGGCGGCGTGCGATTATGGACGTGCAGGACCAGGAATATCGAGGCAAGGCTACACACCAATTTGAGAAAATTCTTGCTTTAGGGGCCCCGGGATGGCTATTCGATGAAGTGTGTCATCATGCCGGAGTGTATTACTCGTTCGATCCCAATCATGGTTATCCTCCCCCGGGTTATATCTATGGGGGAGATATGCCGATGGCCAGAGAGTTCCGTGCCGCTGCTGATAAGGTCAATCCAGATTTCATTTTTGCCGGTGAGGGTCCTCAGGATTGGCTAATGCAGTATTATCCAGTCTCTTACTTCCGTATAAATAATGGTTCCCGCGCGGTTTGCCGTTACATCGACTCCCGCGCGCCGCTGATGGTAGCGGTTACGGGATTCGATGATCGTGAAATGCTCAATCTCACCCTGCTCAATCGCTATATCATCAGCTATGAACCATTCAATTTCAAGGGGCGTATCACGGAGTTTCCCTTAACGCTGGCATATGGGAAAAAGATCGATGCCCTGCGGCGCCGTTACAAGGACCGGATCTGGGATGCAGACTTTCGAGACACGCTGGGTGCGACAGTTATTTCCGATGGTGCGCACCGCTATTCGGTTTTTGTTGCAGAGAGTGGAAAGCGCACAGTAATTGTCGTGAATCAGGAGCTCAAGCGCCCGATTACAGCGAAGGTCGACTTGCCCAATCCTGGCAAATTGGTTTTGGCCACGCCGGAGGACCCCGATTCGCGGCCGAGCTCATCCACATTGCGAATTCCTGCGCGATCCGCGGCGGTGCTAATCGAGGCGTGATAACCTCACGTTTCTAACTTAGTTGGCCGGCGGGCAAGGTATCCAATTATCGAGGTGCCGCTGCGCCAGACTGCTTTTAACTGAAATCCTGGTGATAGGACGTCTGCATTCTAGTACTACTGGGTTGTGCGCCGTGAAAGGTGCACAACACAGTAGTATTAAATAATTGCAAATGGGCCAACGGTTAGACGAAACTCCTGGACTGGTCTACGTGGATTACTGAGATCGAGAGAGGGCGATTAGAGATTTTGGTAGCAGGTGCGGGCGAGTGGCCACTTCGAACTGGTGAATAGTCTACGCGGAAGCTCATAAATTCTGTCCTGTATGAAAGGATTCCGACCTGAGGATTTTCCCGCCTTCCTGGATGACATACAAACGGTTTACATCCAAGTCTGAAATTGTGTCGATGGTTCCGGAGGGCCA
This sequence comes from Acidobacteriaceae bacterium, assembly GCA_030038435.1. GTDB lineage: Bacteria > Acidobacteriota > Terriglobia > Terriglobales > Acidobacteriaceae > Telmatobacter. The sequence goes on from JASHOY010000434.1 coordinate 2,887, forward strand.
GCGGATTTTCACAGTGTCAACTCTTGTTGCGTCGCCAAGGCCGAAATGGATCCGTAGGTCGCTGGCCGAAAAGTATCCATTAGAAGAGCGGACCTCATCGACCTGCGTGAGCGGAGCGCCCGGCCTGGCGCCCGGCACGGGCGTACCGGTGCGCGCCATGACCGTGATTAGTGCGCCGATGCCGGTGCGGTTGCTCTTTGTACCGACTACGCGAATCTTTATCCAATTCCTTTTCAGGGACGAATCGCAACGCAGCAGTTGCGGGTTCGCGTTGACGCAGTTCACGACGGCGTCGAGATCGCCGTCATTGTCATAATCGCCCACCGAAAAGCCGCGTGCCTTGGCGGGGTTGGTGATGCCGCTGCCGCCCATAAGGCTGAGGTCCTCAAACTGGCCATTGCGCAGATTGCGATAGAGGTATTTCCGCTCGGCGTAAGGCGCATCCACCTGAGTCCCGTCCACCTCCGGATAGACGTGACCGTTAGCAACAAGGATGTCGAGCCAGCCATCGTTGTCGACGTCCATGAAGCTTACTCCCCAGCCCAGCAGGCGGGTGTTTATGCCCAGGCCGGCCTGGTAGGTCTGATCGTCAAAAGCACTGTGTCCCAAATTCATGTAGAGCGAATCCGTGTCGCCGGCAAAGTTGGTCTTGACGATATCCAAAAGGCCGTCGCGATTGTAATCGCCCACTGAAACACCCATTCCGGCCTGTGGCTTGCCATCGGGCGAGTACGCTATGCCGGCTTCAACGGCTTCGTCCTTGAAGCTTCCATTCTTCTGATTGACATAGTAGGTAGCCGCTGTTGAATCGTTAGCCACGTAAATATTGGGCCAGCCGGTGTTGTCCAGATCGGCAGCCACTGCGCTGAGCGCATAAGTGCCTAGCGAGGTAAACATACCGCTTTTCTCGCTTACATCTGTGAACGTGCCGTCGCCGTTGTTATGATAAAGAAGGTTCTTGCCTCCTTGCAGACCCGGCGGCCCGCAGGCCACCTGAATGCCTTTGTAAGTGCAGTTAGCTTCCTCCGGCGTCGGAGCAGCTTTCAGGTCTAGGTCGATGTAATTGCCTATGAATAGATCGAGGTTGCCGTCACGATCAGAGTCAAGAAATGCGCACCCGGAGTTCCACCGCTGCCGGTCCTGGAGCAGGCCCGCTTCTTTTGTCACCTCAGTGAAGGTGCCGTTGCCGTTGTTGCGAAAGAGTGCATTTTGTCCGTAATAGGTGACAAAGAGATCGTTCCAACCGTCGTTGTTATAGTCGCCTACGCAGCAGGCCTGCCCCCAGCCTGAGCGCGCCAATCCTGACTTCAGAGTGACATTGGTGAAGGTGCCGTCACGATTATTCTTGAACAGATGGCACACCGGCTCGTGGCCTTTGGGAAAGCCCTCGAGTCGCCAACCATTGATCAAGAAGATGTCCAGCCAGTCGTCCTGGTCGTAATCGAAGAAAGCTGCGCCGCAGCCGGTGGTCTCAAGCAGGTATATGTTCTTATGCACACCGCCAAAGATGGTTTCAACATTCAGTCCGGCTTCGCGGGCCACATCAACGAACTGCACCCCAAGCGGAGTGCCGGATACCGGAGATGGCGATCCCTTGGGCGCGGGACGAGCCTGGGCTGAGTAGGACTGGCGCGCGCTCGCTGTGGGCGTTTGAGGTGACATAGCCTGCAGACTGTCCAAGGCAAACGCCGGTTGCGCCTGGCGTAATATGTCTTCCAGCGGCAGAACCAGCGCAGTCCTCGACAAAGACTTCAAAAACCCGCGGCGGGTAAACGGCAATGAGATAACCTCCCGGAGAGATGTCGGCTTAGGCAGTCTTTCAAAATGGTCGCGTATAGAGTCATTTTATTTAGTGGACGTAAGCTTCTTAGCCGCGGCCCGCTCATTAGCGGCGTCTTTGCTGCGCCCCTGGCGCTGGTAAGCAATAGCAAGTTGGAGATGTGGCTCGGCGAAGTTCGGATCGGCGGCGATGGCTTCCTGGTAACGCGCGATGGCATCTGCAATCTGGCCCCGGAGCATAAACTGATTCCCGGCGCTGAGCGCAAACTCGGCCTGCTGCCTGCTCACGGCGGCGCGGCTCAAGTCAGCAGCCTGCTGCCGATATTCTGAAGCCTGGTTGCGTAGCACTTTCATTTTGTTTCGTAGCTGTATCGCCTTTTGCTGGTTGCCAGCCGCGTCTGCGGCGTTGGCTTGCTGGGCCAGGGTGGCGGCTTGTTCGGCGAGAACACCCGCCAAAGTAACCCGTGGGCTGGGCTGCGCAGGAAGCAACAAGATGGCTTTCCTGAGTGCATCTGCGGCTTCGTCGAGCCGGGAATCCTGCTTTAAAGTACTCCCCAAGACAGCCCAGGTGTTGCCGTTATCAGGACTCAGAGTAACCGCCTTCTTCAACTCCGTTACAGCCTTTTCCATTTTCCCGGTTTGCATGTATAGTACGCCGAGGGTGTAAGGCGGATCGGGCAAGGATGGCGCCAATTGCTCAGCACGGCTCAACTGCGAAACGGCTTCATCGAAACGGTCCAGGAACTTATAAGTCACACCGAGGTCGTAATGTAATTCCGGATCATTGGGCCGCAGGGCTAGCGCTTTATCAAATTCATTAACTGCGTTGTCGAAATTCGATAACTGTACGTCAGCTATCCCCATGTTTTTATAAGCGTCCGCATCGCTGGGATCCTCGGCCAGCGCACGGCGGAAAAGATCGAGCGCATCCTTACCCTTGCCCGTCAGCGTGAGCGCCAGTCCGAGATTGTCGAGAGCGCCGCGATTGTGGGGATCACGCTTGAGGGCCTGCTGGAACCATGGTATGGCCTCGTCTTGCCGCCCTAGGCGCTGCAATGTCATGGCCAACTCCAGCTGCACGTCGGGTAGTTGCGGGTTGGCAGTCACCGCTCTGGCGAGTTCGTCGGCCGCTCCCGCGTCGTTTCCCGCCGCTTCGAGTGTGCGGCCATATTCCAGCAGAATCTCGCCATTGGAAGGCTCCAGGCGGGCAGCGCTTTCAAGCTGCGTGAGGGAGCCGTCGATGTCCTGCTGTTGAAGCAGCAGAACGCCCAGATGCAATCGCGCGGGCGCGTAGCTGCTGTCCAGAGCGATGGCAGCTTCAAAGCTGCTTTGCGCCTTATCCCATTCTCTCATCTGCGCGTAAAGCGAACCAATGTCATCGTCGAGCTCGGCGCGCGGGCCGGTGAGCGCTTCTGCACGTGCAAATTCATGGGCAGCCTTGTCCGGGTTGCCAGTGGCAGCCAGCGCGCGGGCGTATGCCTCATGGAACGCAGCGTCGATTGGCGTTTGCCCTGGCTCCGCTGACAGTCGAAGGGCCATTTCAAAATGAGGAATGGAGCCGGCG
>JASHOY010000435.1 GCA_030038435.1 Acidobacteriaceae bacterium
CCTGTGGCTTGGCTGCATGGGCGGCTATGATCCGCGCGGACGGGAAATCGTGCTGGCCCTGGTGCGCGTGATGCAGTACCTGGGCACCAGCTTCGGTGTGCTGCGCAAGGAGCGCTGCACCGGCGACCCGGTGCGCCGGCTCGGCAACGATCTGCTCTTCCAGCAGCTAGCTGAGTCTAATCTCGAAGCCTTGGCACAAAATAAGGTAACGAGGATTGTCAGCATCTGCCCGCATTGCGTGCGCACTATCCAGGAAGACTGGAAGGAGTATGGCGCGGCGCCGCCGGTGGAGCATCACAGCGAATTTTTGGCGCAGCACCTGCCCCAGCTGCCGCAGTCGGCGGGCCGGGAAAAAATCGTCTTTCACGACCCGTGCTACCTGGGCCGCTATCGCAACGTTTACGATGAGCCGCGCGCCGTCGCCGCCCGCGCCGGAGAACTCCTTGAAGCCCCGCGCCACCGCGAGCGCAGCTTCTGCTGCGGCGCCGGCGGCGGGCTGGCTTTTCTCGGCGAAGAAAAAGGCGACCGCGTGAGCCATGCCCGCACCGCAGAACTGGCCGCAACCGGCGCCCAAACCGTAGCCGCTGCATGCCCCTTTTGCAATACGATGCTCCGCGATGCTCTGACCGCGCAGGGCAAAGGCGCCCCGAAGCTTATGGATATCGCACAATTAGCGGCCGATAACCTGCCCGGCTCCCAACCGCCAACCGACATCCAGAACCCCGCTCCAATACCGGGCTAGACCATTGTCGATTCAAGGGTTGACAGAACTTCCCGTGCCCCTCGCGACGTCTTTTGTCGCAAGGGTGGGACGCTGCTATAGCCCGCGGGCTCCATCCTCACCGCCACGAAACTCCGGACGCTCCACCGGGTCCTCATTCAGCGCATCCCTGCTCCGATCCGCCAGCAATAGCGCACCGGCCGCCGACACGGCACACGCCACGGCCAAGTACGCCGCCGGCGCCATCCGACTATGCGCAGCGCGAATCAGCGCCACCGCTACCATCGGTGCTGTCCCGCCGGCAATTCCGATCCCCGCGTTCAGCACCAGCGCATGCGCGCTCACTCGGTATCCGCGCGGGAACTGCTCGGCCAGCATCGCCGGCGCCGTGCCCATCACCGCCGCCAGCAGCCCAGCCAGCAGCAACTGCGCCGTCCACAGCCCCGGAAGTCCCGCATACGCAGTCCACTGAAGGCAATCCCACGCCAATCCTGCCTGCAGTGCAAACGCCAGCGCCAGCATCGTTCGTCGCCGCAGCCAGCGATCGCTGATCCATCCGGCCAGCGGCGCAATAAGCAGCACCAGCGCCTGCCCGGCGGTATTGATCTTCAATGCGACGCCATCGCTCACCCCCGCGAACTCATGCGCAAAAGTGGGCAGAAACACCATGATCAGGTAATTCGAAACCCCGTAGCCACAGGTAAAGAGCAGCGCGGAGAACATGGTGCGCGGCGTGCGGCGAAAGGCATCCAATGCCGGCCACCGCGCGGCGATTCTCGCGAAGAAGCTCTGTTCTTCTTCGGCTTCGGCCTCTGAGGGACCCGTTCCGAAGGGTGCCACCTTTAGCCCGAACCTTTGCGACTCCAGACCGGCGGCGGCTTCCACCTCTGAGGGCCCAGCCGCATCGGCAGGCAATTGCCTTCGCAAAAGATACCCCGCCAGCGCCAGCGCCCCGCCAAAGAAAAACGGCACGCGCCACACCCACGCCGCATGCGCGTCCGACTCTGCCAGCGCCGCCGCTCCCGCCGCCAGCAACATGCCCACCGTCGCGCCCGCGTTGGCCACGCTGCCCGCAATCCCGCGCCGGCTCACCGCCGCCGCCTCCACCAGATAGGTCACCGACCCAACGAACTCGCCACCTACTGAGAATCCCTGAAACAGGCGGATCACGATCAGCAACACCGGCGCCCACACGCCGATTGCCGCATACGATGGCAGCGCGCCCACCGCAACTGTCGCCGCGCCCATAAGAACCACAGAGAGCACCAGCACAAACTGCCGTCCCTGGCGGTCGCCCACGCGTCCCAGCACAATCGCGCCCAGCGGGCGCACAGCAAATCCCACCGCAAACCCGCCATACACGCCGAGCAGCCCGGCAATCCGGTTATGTGCGGGGAAAAACAGCGAAGCCAGCACCGGCGCCAGCAGTCCATAGAGGCCGAAGTCGTACCACTCGACAACATTGCCGATGGCACCGGCCAGAACAACCCGAGTTGTGGGAGTGGCAGCCACTTGCATCATGCTGCGAAAGCTGCGGGCCGTCTCTCAGGATGCCGGCGCTGTTGCGCAGTAGGGATATCTTAACTGCGCCTCCCGACAACTCAATCCTCAACGGGTCGCAATCTTGTCTCATGCGGGTATATTTGCTGAAGGAGTTGCCCCTTGCGTATCCTCGCCGCCGCATCTCTGCTGCTCTTCAGCTTCGCTGCAATTTGTCTTGCCCAGGCCGCGCCGCAAATCATTCTCACCTCCAGCCTCGAACATCGCATCGAGGTGATCGTGCGCGACAAATACAGCCTGTCTCCCAATTTTGCTGTAACCATTGGCACGCCCTCGCCAAGCCAGTTCAACGACTATGAAAAGCTGCCCATCACCATTTCTTATCAGGACAAATCGCAGACCGTGAACTTTCTCCTCTCCAACGACGGCGCCAGGCTGGTGCAGATGCAAACCTTCAACCTGACCACCGATCCCGTCTTCCACATCGGCACCGCCGGCCGCCCGATTCGCGGCAACCCCAACGCCAAAGTCACTATCGTCAATTTCGACGATCTCGAATGCCCCTTCTGCGCCGAACTATACAAAGAGCTGTTTCCTGCCACCTTTGCGCGCTACGGCAACCAGGTCCGTTTCGTCTACATGGACTCGCCGCTGCCCCAGCATCCATGGGCGATGCACGCAGCCGTCGATGCCGGCTGCCTTGCCGCTCAAAACGGCGTTGCCTACTGGGATTATGTGGACTACATGCACCGGCACTTCGAAGAGATTTCCGCCAAAGCCGGCGATTTAAAGATGAGCTTTGCGCAACTGGACCAGGTCGCGCGAGAAGAAGGCACAGTCAACAGGCTGAACGGCTCCCAGCTTGACGCATGCATCGCAAAGCAGGACCAAAGTGCGGTCAAAGCCTCCATGGCGGAAGCAGCATCTCTGGGAATCAATCAGGTTCCCACGTTTTATGTAAACGGAGAACGCGTCGACGGCGCGCTCCCGGAAAATCAGATCTGGAGCGTCCTTGATCGCGCGCTGCGCGCCGAAGGCCTTACCCCGCCTGCATCGCAGACGCCGAATGCACAAGCGCCAAATCAGCAGATACCGAACTCTTCAAATACGCAGGCGCCTGCGCAATGACCCCTCCCGCATTTCGACCGGCGCTATCGCGGGCCTGAACCGTCTCCCGTTTTGCGCAATGCAGTCACTACCGCGTCAATCAATCCGGAGATGTTGCTGGGATTCGCTTCCGCCGCGGGTGCCCATCCCAGCTCGCGCAACGTCTGGCTGGTAATCGGCCCAATGGAAACCGCCAGCGCTCCCTCCAGCGGGAATGCAATCTTTGCGTGCTTTGCCGCTTCGGCCAGGTGCGTCACGCTCGAGGAACTGCTGAAGGTCGCCGCGTCGACAGGCGTTTTCAGTGCTTCAAGCAAAACCTTCGGAGCCGTTGCCGGCATCACGTTGCGGTAAGCATCGATAACATCCACCATCGCGCCGGCCTTGCGCAGCGCATCGGGGATCACATCGCGCGCCACCTCTGCCCGCGCCAGCAGTACCCGCCTGCCGGCAGCTTCGATGGCCAGCTCGTGTAGCAGGCTTTCGGCTACATACTCCCGCGGCGTCAGGGCCACGCTGAATCCCGCTTTGCGCGCGATTTCGGCGGTCGCGCTGCCAATGGCTGCTACCCGCAGCCTGGCCGGCTGCGTCAAGGGAATTTCCTGCTCTGCGGCGCACACCGCCAGCACCCGCACCGTGTTGGCGCTGGTCAGGATCAGCCAGTCGTATTCGTGGAGATTTCGTAAGGCCGCGTGCAATGGCGCCTGATCTTCCGGAGGGCGAATCTCCAGCATCGGAACTTCGACCGGCTCTGCGCCCAGAGCGCGCAATCCATCGCTCAACTTGCCAAGTTGGTGAACGGCTCGTGTCACAAGCACACGGCGCCCCGCGAGCGGTAACACTCTCGAAGAGGGCGAACTCATTTCTATCCTCCGGCCGCAACCTCAAGCAGCGGCCCGGCGCCCTCCTCAATCAACATTTGCGCCGCTAATTGGCCCAATGCCGCGGCGCCGCCTTCCCTCCGCACGGCTCGACGGTATACACGAACAACCTCGCCCGTCTGCGGATGAGCTACCACCGCGAAAATCTCATCCACTCGCTCGCCGCCTGCCTCTGCTTGCGGCGCCAACCTGCAATATACACCAATGGGCACCTGGCATCCGCCACCCAGCGCCGCCAATGTCGCCCGCTCCGCCGTTACCGCAAAGCGTGTATCCGCATCCTCGAGAAATCCCACGGCATCGATCGTCGCTCTATCGCCTTCCCGCGTTTCAATCGCCAGGCATCCCTGCCCGGCCGCCGGGCAAAAATCTTTTGGGTCGAGCCGCTGGCGCAGCCAATCCCCGCGGCCCAGCCGGTCCAGTCCCGCCGCGGCAAGCAGAATCGCGTCCACCTGCCCCTCTTCGAGCTTGCGCAGGCGCGTATCCACGTTGCCGCGAAACTCAACTGCCACAATGTCCCGCCGCAGTGCCTTCAATTCCGCGCGCCGCCGCTGGCTGCTGGTTCCAACGCGTGAGCCCTGGGGCAGCGCCGCCAGGCTTAGGTGCTTCACCGAGACCAGCGCATCCCGCGGATCAACACGCGGCGGAGTCGCGGCCAGCGCAAATCCTGCCGGCAGCTCCGTGGGCAGGTCTTTCAGCGAATGCACGGCCAGGTCCACCCGCCCCGCAGCCAGCGCCTCTTCAATTTCTTTCGTGAACATGCCCTTCGCGCCGACCTGCGCGAACGTCACTTCCTGCAAGCGATCGCCGGTGGTCTTGATGATCTCCACCTCGACCTCGTGCCCTTCCATGCGCAGCAATCCGGCGACGTGATTCGCCTGCCATAGTGCCAGTTGCGAGCCGCGGCTGCCGATGCGCAGTTTCATCGCCGCGCCTCCAGACGATCGTCTTCCGCACCGCTTTCCATCTCGGACGCATCTGCCGCCTCAACCGATTTTTGCTTCGACTGCCCGTTGCGCTCCGCGTCCAAATGCACTGACCATGCCGCGCACAGCGCATCCAGACGCACCGCATCGCCCTCCCGCGCCGCCCGCTTGATGGCCTGCATGTGCGGATGCAAAAACTTATTCACCATGCCGCGGGTCAGCGCTTCCACCGCCGCCAATTGCTCCGCCGTGAGCGTGCCCAGCCGCGTGTGCATCCGCTTCAACTCGCCCAGGCGGATTTCCTCACCCTGCTTTTGCATGGCTACAATGGCCGGAGCCACATTCACCGCGCGCTGCCGCAGGTGGAATCGCTCCACCTCCGCCTCGACCAGAGTCTCCGCATCCACGGCCTGCCGGCTGCGCTCTTCCATGTGCGAGGCGGCCACCTGCTGCAGGTCGTCCACGTCGTACACGAAGATCCCGTCCAGATCGTTCATTGCCGGGTCCACATCGCGGGGCACGGCAATATCGATAAAGAACATGGGCCGGTTGCGCCGCTTGTGCAGAAACGCGCGCCCATGCTCCGGCTTGAAAATGAAATGCGGCGCGCCCGTCGACGTGATCACAATGTCCGCGTCGCTCGCCACGTCATAAAGCTGCTCGAATGGAATCACGCGCCCGTCAAACTGCTCGGCCATGCGCTCTGCCCGTTCCTGCGTCCGGTTGGAAACCAGGATCGTGCCCGCTCCCTGCTCCACCAGGTGCCGCGCCGCCAGCTCGCTCATCTTGCCCGCGCCCGCCAGAAGAACCGTCCGCCCGTGCAGCGATCCAAAAATCTTCCGCGCCAGGTCCACGGCCACCGAAGCAATCGAAACCGAATTCGACCCGATCTGCGTCTCCGTCCTCACCCGCTTGGCCGCTGCAAACGCGCTTTGCAGCAGATATTCCAGTTGCCCGCTCACCGTGCCCACCGTTCGCGCCACGGCAAATGCTTCCTTCACCTGCCCCAGAATCTGCGGCTCGCCCACCACCATCGAATCCAGACTCGAAGCCACGCGGAACAGATGCCGCACCGCCTCCTGTCCGCGATGCTCATACAAATGCGGCCGCAGCAGCTCCGGGTC
>JASHOY010000436.1 GCA_030038435.1 Acidobacteriaceae bacterium
TCCTCCAGCACGCGCAGTGACTGTTTTTGCGTCTGCCTCTGATTGCGGCGCAGAAACTCGGGCGAAATCGAATAGGGAAATCCCAGCGTCTTGACGCTCTTGGTGGCAATTGCCCGTTCCGCGCCCTTCCGGTTCACCACAATCCCAATGATCTCCACGCCCTCTGCCGGCTGCAGTAATTCCAGCACCCGCTCGGAATCCGCCATCTGCGGTGCCGCCCTGGGCGAAACAAAACTCACCGCGTCGAGGTGCCTGAACCCGGCCTCGATCAACTCGCGCAGATAATCCGCCTTCATTTTCGGCGGTATCATGCCGGCGAGCCCCTGCCAGGCATCGCGCGGGCATTCGATGATTTTGACGGCGTTGCTCATTGAATTCGGCCGGGAGCCGTTAGCCTGTGGCCAGTAGTTATTAGCCGGTAGTCAGTAGCTGATGTCAGTTCTCAATTGTCGTGCCCGATCCGTCACCCTCAAGCTGCAGGCCGCCAGCTACGAGCTGGAAACCGAACGCTGCTTTTCATCCCCTCGACGGATACACGTTCAGAATCTCGCGGGAGATCACCATGCGCTGGATTTCGCTCGTCCCTTCGCCAATGGTGCAAAGCTTCACGTCACGATAAAACTTCTCCACCGGGTAGTCCTTGATGAATCCGTATCCGCCAAACAACTGCACTGCCTCATCGCAAATCTTCACCGCCGCCTCGCCGGCAAAGAGTTTCGCCATCGATGATTCCCGCGTGGTTTTGTGTCCGGCATCCTTCATCACCGCTGCGCGCAGCGTCAGCAGCCGCGCTGCGTCAAGGTCCGTAGCCATGTCCGCCAGCTTCCACTGGATACCCTGAAATTCGGCGATCGCTTTGCCGAACTGGCGCCGCTGCTTCACATACTTCACCGCCGCGTCCAGTGCCCCACGCGCCATGCCCACGGCCAGCGCCGCGATCGAAATTCTGCCGCCGTCGAGCACGCGCATGGCATCGATGAATCCTTCGCCTTCGGCGCCGAGCAGGTTTTCCGCAGGAATTTCGCAGTCCTCGAAGATCAACTCGCTGGTATCGCTGGCGCAGAGCCCCAGCTTCTTTTCTTTCTTTCCCGGCCGGAATCCCTTCGTCCCTTTTTCCACCACAAAGGCCGAAAGCCCATGCGTACCGCGGCTCTTGTCGGTCACTGCGATCACCACCATTGCATCCGCATAATGGCCGTTGGTGATGAAGGTCTTGTTGCCGTTCAACACGTAGCGATCGCTCTTTTTCACCGCGGTGGTGCGCGCATTACTCGCATCCGATCCCGAGCCCGGCTCGGTCAGGGCCCACGCCGCCAGCCACTCTCCGCTGGCCAGCTTCGGCACATACCTGCGCCTCTGCGCTTCATTCCCCGCGACGAAGATATGGTTCGTTCCCAGCGAATTGTGCGCCGCCACGGTCAGCCCGATCGACCCATCCACCGCCGATAATTCTTCGACCGCCAGCACGTAATCCACATAGCCGAGCCCCGCGCCGCCATAATCGGCAGGAATTAGAATTCCCAGCAGTCCCATGGCGCCCAGTTTCTTTATCGTTTCCAGGGGAAACTCATTCTTTTCATCCCACGCCGCCACATTGGGCGCAATCTCAGCGGCGGCAAACTCGCGGACGGCGCGCCGCATCTGCTCCTGTTCTTCGCTCAGCACAAATGGACGCGCCGCCGTCGCCGCGGCACGCTGATTTTTCGTTCCCAGGTCCGGTTGCATCGTTCAGGCTCCTCATCTGTCCCCAAGTGAATGAACCCGCCACTGCTGGATAGTTATGATGCCGCTTTCCTCCGCACCTGCGCTTGCCAATGCGGAAATCTCCATCTTCAGGTCTGCAGAATCCCCGGGTTAAAGCGAAGCACCTCGGGATTCAGCGCGCACGCATCGAGTGCCGCAATCAGCACCTCGCGCGTCTTCACCGGATCGATGATGGCATCGATCCACAAACGCGCCGCGCCGTAGCGGGCATCGGCCTGCGCGTCGTAGGTAGCACGAACCTCCTCGAAGATTGCTGCCCGCTCCGTATCGGAAAGCTTCTTTCCGCTGCGTTCCATCTGCCGCGCCCGCACCTCGGCCAGCGTTGCCGCGGCTGACGCTCCGCTCATCACGGCGTACCGCGCCGTGGGCCAGGCAAACAGAAACCGCGGATCGTATGCTTTTCCGCACATGGCATAATGTCCGGCGCCAAAGCTTCCCCCCACAATCACCACAATCTTGGGTACCACGCTCGTGCTCACCGCGGTCACCATTTTTGCGCCCGCGCGAATGATTCCCGACCACTCCGCGTCCTTGCCCACCATGAAGCCGTTCACGTCGTGCAGAAAAATCAGCGGAACGAGATTCTGGTTGCAGTCCATGATGAAGCGCGCCGCCTTCTGCGCGGCTTCGGTATAAATCACCCCGCCCACCTCGATCCGCTTGGCACCCGCCGCGGGCCCCGCAGCCACCACCTGGTTCTGGTTCGTCTTCTGGTTGGCCACAATCCCCACCGCGTGTCCGCCAATCCAGGCGTATCCGCAAAGGACGGTGCGCCCGAATTCCGCCTTGTACTCGTCGAACTCGCTGCGGTCCGCAACGCGCGCAATCACTTCGCGCATCTCATAAACATTGGTTGCCCCGGGCGCTGGATCGATCAGACCATACAAATCTTCAGCCGCGTATTTTGGCGCGTCTTGCTTGGCATCGAAGGGCCGACGGCGAAAGGCCTCTTTCGCGCACGAGGACTCCGGACGTTTGCCCATTTTCGCCACCAGGCTCTGCATCCGCGCCAGGCAGAGATGATCATTCGGTTCCTTGAAATCCACGGTCCCCGAAATTTCCGCGTGCATCGCGGCTCCGCCCAGCTCTTCAGGATCGGTTTTCTGTCCGATCGCTGCCTGCACCAGCGACGGTCCGGCGAGAAAGAGTCCGGAGCCCTCGGTCATCAGCACCGTATCGGTCATCACCGGCAGATATGCGCCGCCCGCCACGCACATGCCCATGATCGCAGTGATCTGCGGAATGCCCATCGCGCTCATCACCGCGTTGTTGCGGAAGATGCGCCCGAAGTCATCGATATCGGGAAAAACATCTTCCTGAAGGGGGAGAAAGACACCGGCGGAATCGACAAGGTAAAGCGTGGGGATGCGATTCTCCATGGCGATGGTCTGCGCGCGCAGCACCTTCTTGGCGGTCATAGGGAAAAAAGCGCCAGCCTTCACCGTGGCATCGTTGGCCACGATCATGCACAGGCGGCCACTTACGCGCCCGAGGCCCGTAACGACGCCGGCCGCGGGTGCGCCGCCGTATTCCTCGTACATCCCGCGCGCCGCCCAAAGACCCAGTTCCAGAAAGTCAGTGCCCTCGTCGAGCAGAAGCCCCAGCCGCTCGCGCACCGTTAGCCGGCCCTTGCAGTGTTGCGCCTCCGCCGCTTTTTCGCCGCCGCCCAACCGCATGGCGACTTCTTCGCCTCGCAGCTCGGCCATCAGTGCTGTCAGCGCCGCCCGATTTGCCTGGGCACGCGGCAATTGCGGGTCATATTCAGACTTCAGACGGTTGTCGAATTTAGATCTGTCGTCCATCCCACCCGCACAGTACTCGCAATGTAGAGTAACGCATTGAGGGCAGGATGGTGCTTCCGGGTTAGCCAGGTACTTCACCGTCGCGGCGTCTGTGCGGCGAATGCGCGGTGAGCCGCAGTCAACTGCAGAATGGCCTCAGCTTTACGGCAGCGGATTTGTAAAGTTCTTGGGTGGCGTGAGCGATGCCCCAGGAATCACCACCGGCGTCACCCCCGTATCCGCGCAGCTCATCGCCGGCGGAAAGTGATTCACAATCTCATCCGGGATCTCCGCCTGAGACGCTGCGATCGGCGCTTTTTTCCCCGCCAGCCGCGCCGGATCAAATCCGCCCAGCAAATCAGTCAGTCGCGGATTCGCATCCCGCGGACCCTCAGGCAGAAATGGCTTCTCATCGGGAAGGGAAGCAAGCGGCGGAAGGTTGTAGAGCACATCGAGAAACTTGGCAAAGGAAACATGATCGCCCGCATCGGAAACAATCCCTGCGGACCTGGCATAAGGCGAAATCAACAGCAGCGGCACTCGCGGCCCATCGCCGCAAGGTTCCTTATCCGGGCACATTTCAAATCGCGGCGGGGGCACGTGATCGTAGAAGCCCTCCGAGTCGTCCCAGGTGATGATGATGACTGAGTCTTTCCAGTACGGGCTGCGCGCGATTGCATTGACCACCTTCGCCACCAGGGATTCGGAAAGCTGCGAATCGGAATATCCCGGGTGGTCGTCGTCGCCCAAAATGCTTTGGGCCGCGGGATTGGCCGGCTTCCAACCGAACGGATTCTTCATTCCGCCCTTTACAAACACCACGCTCTGTTCCGGTAATTCCTTCTTCTCAATTACGGAAAAGAAATCCAGCAGATCGTGTTCTCCGCTCCACAGCGATTTGTTCTCGCGGATATACCCAAAATATTGCGGCGAATTATGGTGCGCAACGTACGCCGGATGATCGTTCCCCGTTCCGCTGCCGAATCCCTCCTGGTACCACCCCCATGAAACCGCCTTATGATTGAGCTTTTCCAGTTCGCCAATGTCGTCCTTCACGTCGCCGGTGTCCACCTTCACTTGCGACGCATTGCGCCCGCTCAGCGAGAGCATCAGCGTCGCATAAGTCTGGTCGAGCTGATGCTCTCCCAGTGCATCCGAAGGAAATGCGTAGGGCCCGAAATCGGGATCAGCATCTATCAATACCGGCTCGCCCGTCGCATCGATCGACTTAATGGTTTCATTGGGATGCCGCTCCATCTGGGTCAGTCCCGTCTGACCCGCAATCAGATCGATGTTCCCCGGCGTCGAAGGCCCATACATGGCCTGAAAAATGTGGTCGTACAAGGCAAACCGGTGCGCATACATCCACAGGAAGGGAACGGTCGTGCAATCTTCGTGCGACATGGTCAGCATCCCCAACTGCTCGGCGAACTGCGGGCTGGTCAGCTTCACATCCACAAGATTCTGTTCTTCGTAGCCGACAAAATCATCCATCTTTCCCTTATCGCTCTTGGCCAGCAGCGCCTCGCGTGAGTGGTCCGCATCCGATGTATCGGCAGCCTTGAGCAAAAACGGCGCAATCCACTGCTTGCCGATCGCGTCCCACTGACGGAAGCCGTGGGCCCGCGCCTCGGCCGTTGCCAGGTTGTCGGCGCCCGGAAACGAGCCAAAATAGGAATCGAAGGAGCGGTTTTCTTGGTAAATCACGAAGACGTGATGAATATGCGCGCGCAGATTTGCAATCAGTTCCTGCCGGGCATTCCCACGGTTGCCCGTGTCTTGTCCGGCGCTCTTTGCCGCCGCCGCCCGCGCGCTCTGCGCTTCTCCCGCCAGGCACAGCAACGAAAATACGCCTATTGCCGCACACCAGTTCCGCCATCCCGCTGTCTTCCCCAAAATCCCCACCTGTGCTCTCCTCTGCGTCGGCTCAGCACCTAATTGCAGGCTCCTGGTCGCGCAACCGTCCATGAATGTTATACCTGCGCGCCCCCGGCTTTTTGTGAATTCGCCTTAACATTCGCGCCATTGCGTCCCAGGACCCAGCAAAACGGGCATCCCGCGTGCCATGCCGCCGCGAGATTTCTCTTGAGCAAATCCCGCTGTCCATTTCTAATCTCCTTGATAGCCCGCAACTTCGAGTGGCTTGACGCCGCCGCTGCGGCAGCCCTAGACTCACTGAGGCTTGGAGAAAAATGGCATGTCTACTGTAACCCCGGTAACCGTTGCCCCTCAGGCAATCACCCTCGATCAGGAGATCAATCCCTGGGAGGCCCAAAGTGCGCGCTTTGATTTCGCGGCACGCAAGCTCGATCTCGATGAGGGGCTCTGGAAGCTGCTCCGTTCACCCTCGCGCGAGCTCATCGTCCACTTTCCTGTTCCCATGGACGATGGCCGCATCGAGCTCTTCACCGGTTTCCGAGTGCAGCACTCCATTGCACGCGGCCCTTGCAAGGGCGGCATCCGCTACTCGCCTGAGGTCACCCTCGAAGAAGTCCGCGCCCTCGCCAGTTGGATGACCTGGAAATGCGCCGTGGTCAATATCCCTTTTGGCGGCGCCAAGGGCGGCGTCATCTGCGACCCCAAAAAGATGTCTCAGGGCGAGATCGAGCGCATGACGCGCCGCTACACGTCTGAGATCAGCGATTTCATCGGCCCGGAAAAAGACGTCCCCGCCCCCGACATGAACACCAACGAGCAGACCATGGCGTGGATCATGGACACCTACTCCATGCACGCGCGCCGCACCGTCACCAGCGTGGTGACCGGGAAGCCTCTCAACGTCGGCGGTTCGCGCGGACGCATCGAGGCCACAGGCCGCGGCGTCATGGTGGCCTGCGACGAAAGCCTGCGTTACGTTGGCAAGCCCATTGAAGGCTGTCGCGTCATCATCCAGGGTTTCGGCAATGTCGGCTCCAACGCCGCGCGCCTCATGATGGAACATGGCTACACCATCGTTGGCATCGCCGAGATGGAGGGCGGACTCTACAACTCGGCGGGCATCGACGTCCACCAGTTAATCGAATACAAGTACCGCAACAACTCCGTCCTCGGCTTCCCGGGCGCCGATCCCTCGCCCGCCGATGAACTCCTGATTACCGACTGCGACATTCTCATCCCCGCGGCCACCGAGAATGTGATCACCAGCCGCAATGCGGAGAAAATCAAGGCCCGCATCATCGTGGAAGGCGCCAACGGCCCGACGACAGCGGTCGCCGATGAAATCCTTTCCGAGAAGCGCGTTTTTATCGTCCCCGATATTCTCGCCAATGCCGGCGGCGTCACCGCCAGTTACTTCGAATGGGTCCAGGACCGCCAGGGCTACTTCTGGAAAGAAGCCGTGGTGAACGAGCAACTGGAAACTATTCTGCGCGACAGCTTCGACGATGTAGTCCGCTACGCCGAAGCTCACAACGTCAACAACCGGATAGCGGCCTACATGCTGGCCATCGATCGCGTGGCATTTACCATCAGACAGCGCGGCATCTACGCCTGAAAGCTTCTATCGCGCGGGCAGATTCCACCCTGGCTTCTTCCAGGGAGTAAGGGTGGGATGAATAAATCTGGTGCTTAGCCGGATTGTGGCAATCCAGCCGCCCCTGGCGCAGCGGGTTATCGACCTGTCGAAGAGGTATCTCTTGATGGCGCGATGGACTTAGGCCGGAAAGGAGATTTCAGTGCGATGCCGGATGAAGAAAAACTTCCCCAAATTGCTTCCCTCATCCCTGAAATTTACTACGAGCTGATTGCGAGAATTCCTGCGGGGATGTTGCTGGTCCTCTTTACTGTCGATGTCTGGCTCACTTGTTCCAAATCCCCGATTCGAACCCACATCAACATCGATGACTCTTTTACAACATTGATTGTGGTTCTAGGCGCGGCCTGGGCCGTAGGAATCGTGCTGTCGCCTGTCGCCTATCCGATCAGGAAGTGCTTTCGAAAATCGATATGGGAGCAATTGCTTAAAGACCGCCAGAACCTGGAATTAGTGAAGCGCTTTGGTAAGCGTCTGGGAATCAGGTTGGAAGATCCCCCACCCAAAGATGGCTGGCCCGAGGTAATTGACCGCCGCCTGCAGGACTACGTGCAGTACGAACTGGAGCATGCCAGAATGATCCTGCCGAAGATGGAGGCTGAGGGTATATTGGCCGCTCATCTGGCGGTGGCGCTTTTCATCCTCCCCATTCTTCATCTGGTGCTTCTTATGCTGTTCCATCAACAACTTAACGGCTACTATTGGTGGTATTTGCTGCTGCTGGCGCCGATCGGTGGGGCTTATCGGGTCAGCCGTCACTACACCGAGGGCCTTGCGCTCCGCCTTCTTTCTTTTCTTTACGTGATTGACGATTTACGTCAAGTCCCAAAGGCCGGGCGTCGGCCGGGCTTGCCTCCGCCGAGCTTGTAGATGGATTCTCCCTAAGTATCGCCTCGGCGGGCACTGAGGCCGACGGGCGCAGCATAACTCCAGATGAGACTTAGGCGTGCAGCCATTTCCGGCTTCGAAACGGGCGTCGGGCATGATGCGAAGGCCAGGATCGCCTCGCCCGCGAGCGCATCGCCGTAAAGCCTCCGTTTCCCGCAGATTGTCTTCCCAATAACCGGAATGTTTGTGTAGCATCAGTAAGGAATTCCTCGCTTCAAGACGACCAGATACAAAGGGCGTGCTGATAACGTGCGCCAATTGTCTTGAGGAGAAACAGAACCGAGGATTAGCTGTACGGGCTATATTGCAGTTCGATACTCTTCCCTGGGTCGAGCGTCTAGATGCGTATTCTGCGTTTGCTTATCATCCTTTTGTCGTGCACTCCCATCGCGCTGGCCGCCCAGTCCTCAACCTCCGTTCCTTATCAAATCACCGCGGGTTTTAACCGGCTTTCCAATTCCTTCAATGGAGTTCCCGGGGCCCGGCATCCATTGTCCGGCTGGGACGCCGCCGTGGCCTTCCCCGCCTGGCGCGGCCTCCGCTTCAAAACCGACGTTTCCGCCTTCAATGGAAACAATAGCGGGGCTCCGCAACACGTTGTCTTCATCATGGGCGGTGGTCAATATGAGCGCTATCTGCACCGCGAAGGCTTCTTTGCGCAGGCGCTCTTCGGTGACGGGCGCCTCAACCAGAATTGGGGCCCCGGCGGACATCCGGGAATGACCGCATCTTTTTCCACCGTCTTCGGCGGCGGACTGGACACCCCCCTGTCTCGCCACTTCGCCCTCCGCGTCGAAGGAGACTTCCAGTACGCCAACTTCGCACTTATCCAAAGTACCGCCTATCAGTGGCCCTATGAAATCCCCGGTCTTCCCAACTACTACGGCCGCTTCACTACCGGCATTGTCTGGAGTCCTCGCATTAACCAGGCAGGCAGTCTGCCTGGCCGCAGCTACGGCTTCTTCGCACACTCACCTGAGAGTGAGCTGGCCTTCGAAAGCCTGAATTCTTTCGGGCATTACCATGTCTTCGCCTCTACATGGTGGAGTTATCTCCATGTCGCCGGCGTCGAGTACGACCGCCATTCCTGGGGCCAATTCCTCGGCGCGCAAATGGACTATGTCGCTGAAATACTACCTGTAG
>JASHOY010000437.1 GCA_030038435.1 Acidobacteriaceae bacterium
TGAAGGCCGCCTAAAAAGAACCCCGCTGCTTCAACAGCGGGGTTCTTCGTGAAACCGCCTTCTCCCGGAAACACCTTACAACTTCCGGCCTTGCTGACGATGAGCGACCGATGATTGCGCCTGCGGCGCGGATGATATCAAGCTTCGCTATACCGGCAACTGCTCAGAAAACTGCGCTTTCAGATGATTGATGACAACATCCATGAACGGCAAGGATGGCCCGCCCTTCATTGGGATTCTGGGCGCATTTCACAGCAATTGGCTGAAGTGCGGCACCTGCAAGGCCGCCTGATCGGGCGCATGGAGGCGCTCGGTTTCCAGCTTCGAGCAGAGGCTGTGTTGGATACCTTAACCGAGGATGTCCTCAAATCGAGCGAGATTGAAGGAGAGAGGCTCGACAGGGACCAGGTGCGCTCTTCAATCGCGCGCAGGCTCGGAATTGACATCGCCGGGGTGACAACAGCGGATCGCAATGTCGAGGGTGTGGTCGAAATGATGCTGGATGCCACGCAGCGCTACGACGAACCGTTGACGGCGCAACGCTTGTTCGACTGGCACGCAGCATTGTTTCCGACCGGCCGCAGCGGCATGTCGAAGATCAACGTTGGCGCCTGGCGAGACGACAAGAAAGGCCCAATGCAGGTCGTCTCTGGCCCAATCGGGAAGGAGCGGGTTCATTATGAAGCTCCAGTCGCCGCGCGTCTTCGCGGGGAAATGAAGAAATTCCTCGACTGGTTCGAAAAGGACGCTTCTACCGATCTCGTGCTCAAGGCCGGCTTGGCGCATTTGTGGTTTGTGACCATCCACCCATTCGACGATGGCAACGGACGGATCGCGCGCGCCATCGCTGACATGGTTCTGGCGCGCTCGGAACGCAGCCCACAACGCTTCTACAGCATGTCAGCGCAGATACAGCAGGAGCGCAAATCTTATTACGAAATCCTTGAAGCGACACAGAAAGGCGATATCGATGTCACGCGCTGGCTCGAATGGTTTCTCGTGTGTCTTGGGCGCGCCTTTGATCGGGCGGAGACCATACTTGCTGCTGTGCTCATTAAGGCCCGCTTCTGGGATCGTTTTGCTGCAACGGAGTTCAACGAACGGCAACGGAGCATGATCAATCGGTTGCTGAACGACTTTGAAGGCAAGTTGACGTCTTCGAAATGGGCGAAGATCGAGAAGTGTTCGCAGGATACTGCTCTACGCGATATTGAGGACCTCCTTCGAAAGCATGTTCTTACAAAGGACTCGGCTGGGGGGCGCAGCACATCGTATTCGCTCACAACGATCACATGAGAGTTTCAACCAGAGGGGTGTGATGCCGCAGTTCGAACGCTATATCGGCGTGGATTATTCTGGAGCTGAAACGGCGGAGTCGAGTCTTAAGGGGCTTCGCGTCTATGCGGTGAACCAGCGCGAAGAACCGAAAGAAATCCCTCCGCAAGTTCACCCGTCGCTTGGCCATCGAAAATATTGGACTCGGAGAGGGATTGGTGAATGGCTCGCATCCGAGCTTTCCGCCGGTGTGACTACTCTTGTCGGCATTGACCACGGTTTCTCGTTTCCACTTGAGTATTTCGAAACTCACAACCTTCCGTTCTATTGGACCGTATTCCTTGATGACTTCCAGCGCCATTGGCCGACAGACGAAGAGCACATGTACGTCGATTTTGTGCGCGATGGCCTTCACGGAAACGGTGCAATGCGATGCGGAAAGGCAACCTGGAGACGGATCACAGAGAGGCGCTGCAGAGCAAAGTCGGTATTCCATTTCGATGTGCAGGGCTCCGTCGCAAAGTCGACGCACAGCGGAATTCCCTGGCTCCGATTCATTCGGTCCCGCACTGCGGGGCAAGTTCACTTCTGGCCCTTCGACGGCTGGCAGGTTCCGGAGGGGAAGTCGGCCATCGTAGAGGTTTATCCGGCCTTGTGGAGCAAGTCGTTTCATCCTGAAGACCGGGATACACATCAACACGATGCCTACTCGATCGCTGTATGGCTCCGACGAGCCGATGTGGAAGGGACCCTCGCTCGATTCCTCGCGCCATGCTTGAACGATCAGGAACGTTCGATTGCGGAATTTGAAGGATGGATTCTGGGAGTGCCGTAGGAGATCGCTTAGGGATGGTTGTGTATACCATGATGTCAGGGCAGCTTTGTAGTCAATTCTCTGAACGAAGGCGCAAGTATCCACATCCCGCTCACCCGTCAGAGAGCAAATGCGCAGCCAAGCACGCCACCGCTTCAAGAATCTTCTGTCCTAAAAGCTGTCCTAAGAAAATATGAAACAGGCGAATCCTGCGAAATATGCGAAATTTTTCGGCCCATGTTTTCAATAACTTACGTTTTTTCAATAAGTTATGAAGCCGCGGAAGGGAACGAGTCCTACCTGAGGAGCCAATCAAATCAAAAACTTAGAGCCGACAAGAGCAGCCAGAAATCCGCCAATTTTTCAAATTGTGCCCATTTTTGTGCCCACGCTCCTTCAAAATGGACGCCCTGTCCATAGCAATCCTGCTCAGTTGTTTTCCTCCTCAGTGAATTGACTCGGCACGCTTCCTGACTTCGGTTGATCGCCCCATTTGCCCGAATTTCCCTCCTGCTCCAATCTCCATTCGCGCGGGCCGTTTTGGCGTCGCGCCCTACCGAGAGACAGGAGCGCTCTATGGCAGTTTTCAAACGAGGCGGAGTGTGGTGGTACAAGTTCTACTTCGCGGGCCAGTTCATCCGCGAATCGTCAAAATCAACCTCGAAAACCGTCGCCAAGGACGCCGAAAATTCAAAGACGGCGCAAAGAGGGCGCGAACTCGAACAGGGCTATCACAACAACCCTCGGCAGATCCAAGAGAAGCGAATTCGCCGGCTTTGCGAAGTGGCCAAATAATACCTGGCCGATTATAGGCGGAGATTCCGCGGCGCAACATTTATCAATACGCCGTCGGCCTTCATCAGTTCCAGGGCCATCGCAGGAGTGCGATTTTCTCGGGGCGGATCCTTGGTGCCGGGCGCCCATGGATAATGCGGGTCGTTGATCCAAACGTGAATCTGCGCATCAACAATGCGGTACTTTGCCACTGCTCCTGAAGCTGCCACAGCGATGCCTGCCCTGGAAAACTCCCGGCGAGTCATGGTCATAGATAGATTGGCTCCAGCTTGTTCACAATATACGCGCCGCAACGCCGGTAGTCGCGCAGCGGACCCAACCGCGCGGTGTCGAGATCGACGCAGATCCAGCCACTATAATCCTCACTCGGCCTCTTCGCTCCAGCCTTCGGGAACGAAGCGATAGCCAACCCAGGGTTCGGTGAGGATGTACTGCCGATCGCTGCGGGTTTCGAGTTTTTTGCGCAACTGCCCAACGAAAACGCGCAGGTATTCCGGTTGATAGGCGGACTGCGCGCCCCATACCGCGGCGAGGAGGGCGCGGTGGGTGATGACCTTGCCCGCGTGTCGCGCGAGATGCAGGAGCAGATCGAACTCCTTGGGAGTGAGGTGGACGGGCCTGCCGAGGACCGTAACCGAGTGAGCCTGGGAATCGATGACGAAGTCTCCGGCTTCGATGGCGGCGGCAGTGCGCTCGGGAGCGCGGCGCAAGTGAGCACGAACGCGGGCCAGCAGTTCCTGGATGCCGAACGGCTTGGTGACGTAGTCGTCGGCGCCGGAGTCGAGGGCCTCGACCTTGGAACGCTCATGATCGCGGACGGAGAGGACCACGATGGGAGTGGACGCCAGGGAGCGTATGGCGCGGCACACTTCAACGCCGGAGAGCCCCGGCATTACCAGATCGGTGACGACAAGATCGGGCGGCCAGTCGCGAAAAACCTGGAGGCCCTCTTCGGGATCGTTGGCGGTACGCACATCGTAGCCCTGTGCGGAAAGAGCGGCGCGCAGCACGCGGGTAATCTGAACTTCATCGTCAATGACTAGAATTCGGCCGGGCATGATCTAACTTCCAGTACCCCCGGCAAATCGAGATTCGGAATCAGCCAGTTCCTCAGCGGCTAAAGCCGAACCCGTTCAGCACATCAGCGGCGCGACGAAAGTCGTGCCCTTTCAAAGCCGGACTTTGCCCAGAGGCTACAGTTGAAGATTACAGCATCGGGCACGCCGCGTATGATTCCGGGTAATGGATTCAGGCGGAGACAGGCTACACGGCCAGGGCGCCCCGGGTGAGGGATTGGCGACTGCGTTGCGCGCGCTGGCAGCTACCGCGCTGTCCGCGGCGGCAGCCGCGGCGCTGGTGCTGTTGCACGCCAATTCGACCATGGCGGGAATGGTCTTCCTGGTGCTTGTGGTTTGGTCGGCCACGCGCGCGGGCAAGTGGCTTTCGCTCTACATTGCTCTGCTCTGCGCGCTTTCGTTCGATTTTTTCTTTCTGCCTCCCTACCACACATTTTGGTTGGAGGGACCGCAGCAGTGGGTGATGATGGCCTCTTTTGCGGCCAGTTGCGTGGTCGTCGGCCGGGTGGCAGAAGCGGCGCGGCAGCAGTCGCTGCATGCGGAACGGCGGCGGGAAGACGTAGAGCGGCTCTACGCGTTGAGCCAGGAGATGATGCTCTACGAAGATGCAGCGGCGCTGATCCGCGAGTTGCCGGTGCTGGTGGGGCGGATATTTGCCCTGGATGCGGTGGTGCTTTATGTACGGGAGGAGGACCGTTTTCATCTTTCGGCGGAGGAATTGCCCGGCAGCGTACGCGCAGTGATGGTGGCCATGGCTCATGGCTACAAGCCCTCCATTGAAACCACCGCCGACTACTATGCCGCGGCTCTGACGCTGGGACTGCGGCCGGTGGGCGCCCTGGCGTGGCGGCCGGCGCGGCTCTCGCACGAGGTGGCAGCGGCCGTGAGCGCCCAGGTGGCCATTGTGCTGGCGCGGTCGATTGCGATTGAGACTTCGACCCGGGTTGAAGCGGCGCGGGAGAGCGAACGGCTGCGCACGGCGTTGACCGACTCGCTGACCCACGAGCTGCGCACGCCGCTGACGTCAATACGCGCCGCAGCGACTACGCTGGTGGGGTCGGGTGAGCTGGATGACGCAGGCCGCAGAGACCTGGCAGGAATCATCGACGAGGAGGCTTCGCGCCTGGACCAGTTGATTGGGGCGGCGGTGGAAATGGCCGAAATCGATGCGCAGGTGGTACGGGTGCATGCGGCGCCGCACCATCCGCGGGCACTGCTGGATGAGGCCGTGGAGGCATCGCGGAAACTGCTAGCCGGCCATAACGTCGCCATCTCAGCCGTGGAGCCTGACGCGCCGGCGTGGTTTGATGCGCACCTGCTAGGCCGGGTGCTGCGACATCTGCTCGAGAATGCAGCGCGCTACACGCCGCCTGGGAGTCATGTGGTGCTGAGCAGCCGCCGCAGAGGCGACCGGCTGGAGTTTAGCGTCGAGGATGATGGACCGGGAATCAACGCGCGTGACCTGCCGCTGATCTTCGAGAAGTTTTATCGAGGCAAGCGCAGCATGGCGGGGGTGAAGGGCTCGGGAATGGGCCTGGCGATTACACGTGCGATTCTGGCGGCGCACGGCGGAGGGATCGAGGCTACGAGCACACCGGGACAGGGCACGCGCTTCCAATTCTGGGTGCCCCTAGTGGATAAAGAAGCGGGCGAGGCGAGTTGATTTCCCGACGCTGCTGTCATGCTAGGACTCGCCACTCCAGTCGCAGGGGATTTCGCGGCGCTCTTGGGAACTTTGCACAGCCATTTCGAGCAGGCGCGCCACGCGCCAGGCATCCGCCGCAGCGACCGGGGCGGGGCCCTTGCCCAGCAGCGCGTCGCGGATGCCGGCATAGTAAAGGCGGTAGTCGCCGGTGAGGGGCTCGACGGGATGCGAAACGGTGCTGCCGTCGGCGTCGACGTGAAGGCTGCCCCAGGCGGCCTGCGGCTCGTGGCCCCAGGGACCATCTTCGATGCGTGTAAGCAGACTCAGCGCGGCTTCCTGGGGGTCCACCCCGTACTTCCAGTAATTGCCTTTCGATCCGCGAATATGGAAACGCGGGCCGGCAGGAAGCGAAAGGCTGTTGGCTCCAAGGATAACGGCAAGGCCGTCGCGATAACGGAGGCGGAGGGTGAACGCGTCGTTGACGGCCGCCCATTGGCGCTCGCAGCGTATGTCGGCGGAGATGGCTTCAGGCTTGCCGAAAAGCGCCAGCGCCTGATCGGCAATATGCGTGCCGAGATCGAGAAGAACGCCGCCGCCGAGGCTGGCGTTTTCTTTCCAGAGGCGGTCAGTGGGTTGCTTGGGACGCCACCGGTCGAAGCGCGATTCAAAACTGACAAGGCGGCCCAGGCGATCTTCGTGTAATAGTTTCTTAATGGTCAGGAAGTCGCTGTCCCAGCGACGGTTATGAAACGGAGCAAGCAGCACTTTCCGGCCCGCGGCGAGGCGCATCAGCTCGGCAATCTGCGCCGAGGCGGCGCACATGGGCTTGTCGACAACGACGGGCCGGCCGGCTTCGAGGATTTGCCGGGCGACCTCGAAGTGAGAGCCGCTTGGCGTGGTGACAACCAAGAGCCCGATGGAGGAGTCGGCAAGCATTTCATCGAGCGAGCGGCAGGTTTTGACGCCGGGATAGCGGCCGGCGGCGTGGTCGGTGCTACGCTCCAGAACGGCGGCGAATTGGAGGCCGTCGACCGATGAAATCAGCGGCCCATGAAAAACACGGCCACCCATGCCGAAACCGACAACGCCGACGCGAATCATTGAGTCCTCCGCAGGAAAGCGCGCAAAGCGATAGAAGTTAACCTTCCAGCTTAAATCGTGTCTCCGCCAGGTGATAAAGCCGCCGCCAGACGAGGCGGTTCATGGTCACTACAATGAGCGAAATCATGATGGTGGCCAGCAGCAACATGGGGAAACGGCCCGCGTCGGTAGCTGCATCGATCATGGCGCCGAGGCCAATGGTTTGCAGGGTGCGGCCCTGCACATGGGAGTATTCGGCCATCACCGATGCGTTCCACGCTCCGCCGGAGGCGGTGACCATCCCGGTGATGAGATACGGGAAGATGCCAGGAAGAATAAGCTTTGTCCAGCGCTGCCAGCGCGTGAACCGGTAGAGTTGGGCAACCTCGCGCAGGTCAGAAGGGATGGACATGGCCCCGGCGATGACGTTGAAGAGGATGTACCACTGCGTGCCCAGGAGCATGAGCACAACTGCGCCCACGCCGAGACCACCGCCTATGCGCACCAGTGCGATGAGCACGATGGGGAAAAAAGCGGTGGCGGGCACCGACGCCAGGATCTGCGCCAGCGGCTGCACAATGCGCGCCAGGCGGATATTCAGGCCGATGACAACGCCGATGGGGATGGTCCATGCCGCGGAGATGAGCAGCGCGGCGATGACGCGCAGGAAGGTGGCGGCAGCGCCTTCGAAGAGCAGGCGCAACTCCGCTGCCGTAACCGTGCGGAGCATGATCGCGGCTTCGGCAAGCGCCCAGAAGATCACGGCGGCGGCAGCGACGGCCAGTGTCCAAATCCACGCCGAGGTCTTTTGCGATTTGCCGCGGTCAAGGGGGTGAATGACGCGTGTCTCCGGCGATTTCGCCAGGCGCTCGTAAATGGGCTCTTCCACCCGGTTCCACAGACGTCCAGGCAAGGAACTTAAATGCGGCGAGCGGCGCAGCAGGGTGAGGATGGGCGAGGTGACGCGCTCGGAGGACTCGACCTGCTCGAATTTGAATTTGTCGCTCCAGGCGATAAGCGGCCGCCAAATGAGCTGATCGGTAGCCACCACGATGAGGACCACTGCAACGATTCCGCCCAG
This sequence comes from Acidobacteriaceae bacterium, assembly GCA_030038435.1. Lineage (GTDB taxonomy): Bacteria > Acidobacteriota > Terriglobia > Terriglobales > Acidobacteriaceae > Telmatobacter. The sequence continues at coordinate 7,767 of JASHOY010000437.1, forward strand.
CAGCGCGCGGGTGTTGCCCTCGTCGGTGGCGTTCTGAATGTAGCTGCCCAGTCCCGGCAACTGGAAGTTGCGGTTGCCCATGGTGAAGGTCTCGCAGAAAATCAGCGCGAACCACCCGCCGGCGACGGAAACGATGGAATTCCAGACCAGGCCGATGGTGGAGTAGGGCAACTCAAGCTGCCAGAACCGCTGCCATGCGGAGAACCGGTAGACACGCGAGGCTTCGACCATTTCGCGGGGAATGGATTTGAGCGAGGAATAGAAGCTGAAGGCGAGATTCCAGACCTGACCGGTGAAAATGAGCAGAATGACGCCCATTTCAATGCCCAATTGGTGGCCGGGAATCAGCGCCACCATGGCCAGAACAACGGGCGGAAGGAAGCTCAGCACCGGAATGGACTGCAGGATGTCGAGGAGGGCGACCATCCACGGTTCAAGTCTGGAGTTATATGCGGCGACGTAGCCGTAAGCGATGGCAAAGGTGAGGCTCAGAGCGTAGGCGATGCACATGCGCCCGATGGAGTAGAAGGCGTAAACCGGCAGGGCCGAAAAAGACGTGGAGATGGGGACAACGGGGATGGGGCGTTCGAACCAGTACATGCAGGTGTGCACAATGGCCAGAAAAACGGCCAATGCGAAGGCACCAATGCCCAAATCTATAAACACCGGCCAGTTGCCAACCGTTACCCGCGACCTGGCAAGCGAATGCTGAAACCTCACTGGGCGCCCTCGCCGGAGGAGATTTCTTCATCCTGGCTGTCGGGCATCACAAATCGTCGGCGTCCCGAGTCGTAACCGAAAAGCTCGGCGTAGCGGCCCCAGGCGATGGCCGTCTCCATCTGCCGCTCGCATTCTTCCTCGCTGAATTGCTCGTCAAGCATATCGAGGAAGAAATCGGCGGCCACGGTGTGATCACTCTTGGTCTCCAGCGCACGGCGAATCTGGCGGAGCAGCAGGATGTTCGACAAGGCAGCGTCGCGGAACAATTCCTTCTGGCGGAGGATTTCGGAATTGGCATACTCCTCGCCGGCCGGAGTAATGACCGCGTCGCCTTCTTCGATTTTGAGAAACCCGAGCAGTTGCGCCGCTTCGACGATGGGGAACAGGTCGTCGATTTCAAAGGCAAGATCATCGGCCAGGCGATAAATGTCGTCGCGGCCGGCTTTGTCGAGGAGAAGTTCGAGGAGTCCGGCAATGCCGCCCGGCCGGGCGTGGGGAAGCATCTGGTAGCGCATCTGGCGCTGGTCGCGAATGCGGGGGCCGGGAACTTCGGCCGGCTCGACATCTGGCCGTGTGAGTACCTTGTAGATGTAATCGACCAACTGCGTGAAAGCTTCGGTTTTGCGGTCCCGCGGCTGCGGCAGAGGCACACGGAAATCGGTGCGTATGTGCCCCGGATTGCGGCCGAGCACGATGATGCGGTCAGCGAGGAGCACGGCTTCTTCAATGTTGTGCGTGACCAGGAAAACGGCCTTGGTGGGCATGGTTTTCTTGGCCCACAGCTCGAGCAATTCACTGCGCAGGTTCTCGGCGGTGAGCACGTCGAGGGCGGAAAACGGCTCGTCCATGAAGAGCACCTCGGGTTCGACCACCAGGGCGCGCGCGAAGCCTACGCGCTGCCGCATGCCGCCGGAAAGCTCCTTGGGGTAAGCGGCCTCGAAGCCGTCGAGGCCGACCATGTCGAGCATATTGAGGCTGCGCTCGCGCCGGTCGGCGGGGTCAACGCCGCGAGCCTGGAGCGGAGCGGCTACATTTTCCAGCACCGTCAACCACGGGAAAAGCGCGAAGCTCTGGAAAACGATGGAAACGTTGATTTCAGCTTCGGCGATGGGCCGGCCGTGCCAGAAGACCCTACCCGCCGACGGCGTGGAGAGCCCGGAAAGCATGCGCAACATGGTCGACTTGCCGGAACCGGACGGGCCGAGCAGCGCAACGATTTCGCCGGGAACGATGCTCAAATCCGTGGGGGAAATCACCTGGATGCGGTTGTCGCTGGGCTGTGCGTAGTATTTTTCGATCTTTTCGGCGCGAATAATTGCCTCGGCGACAGATTCCAGGACAATGGACGGGTTTGATATGGCCGTTTCCTGCATCTAATCCTCTCCGAGGAGGGGTTCCATCGCGACTGGGCGTCTTGCAAGTATTGGTCCGCCTGATTGCGGTACGGTGAATCGCACTCCCCGCACTTTTTTTCAAAGTTTTCCAGCAAGCCGCAGACGGATCATTGCACGTGCGGTTGTGGACCGCGTTCCTCAACCGCCCAAGCAGAGCGTATCATTACCAAAGGGCGCGTGCCAGGGAGGGGCTTCCCTGCTAACCCTTTACCGTGAACGGTGCGCCAATCTTCATTTTTTTGCGCTGTAACTCAAGCGCCGTGGTGGAGCACTAAGGAGCATATGCCCGAAGCGACATTTAAACCGAAGGTTCTCGTGGCGGATGACGAACGGGTCATCGCCGATACCCTGACCATGATTCTGAATCAGAGCGGCTTTGACGCGCGCGCAGTGTATTCCGGCGAGAAGGCCCTCGAACTTGCCACGACGTTTGCGCCGGACATGCTCATCTCTGACGTAATCATGGCTGACCTGAACGGCATCGACGCCGCCATTCGCATTCGCGAGCTCTTGCCCAGCATTAAAATATTGCTCTTCTCCGGACAGGCCGCCACCGCCGACCTGCTGGAAAAGGCGCGCACGCAGGGATATGAGTTCGAGATCCTGGCCAAGCCTGTCCACCCGCAGGACCTGCTTACACGGCTGCGCGCCTAGCGCGGCCCGCATTGGTTCGACACTTGGTGAGACTCGGATCGGGGTGGAATCGTTTATTCCACCATCCCGTCAGCGATCGACAAGTGCTCGTCTAGTGCGGCGATGCCAAGGTCCAACTCCTCTTTGGTCACGATCAGCGGTGGAGCGATGACGAAGTGGCTGACCCAGGCCTGGATTGCCACTCCCTGCGCCATCATCTTCCCGGCGATTTGATCTACGACGAGCGGCTTGCCTTCCACTTTGTCGCGCATGCTGTTGAAGAGCTGTTTGGTCTTGCGATCCTTCACAATTTCGACAGCGAAGAATAAACCCAGTCCGCGCACGTCGCCTACGGAGGGATGTTTCGCCTTCAATGCTTCCAGCCTGGCGCGCAGATAAGGTTCTAGCTCCGCGGCGCGCTCGACGAGCTTGAGGCGCTGCATCTCTTCGATGGTGGCCACCGCAGGCCCCAGCGTGAGCGGATGCGCTTCGTAGGTGTGGCCGTGGGAAAAGTAATGGTCTTCAAAGTAGTCGGCAATTGCCTTTGAAGTGGCGCATAGGCCCAGTGGCACATAAGCCGAGGTGATGCCCTTGGCCGTAACCAGAATGTCCGGCTTCACTCCCCAGTGATCGACGCAGAACCATTTGCCGGTGCGGCCCCACCCGGCCATCACTTCGTCGTCGATGAGCAGTACGCCGTGCCGGTCGCAGATTTCGCGCAGACGCGGCAGGTATTCAGGCGGAGGCACCAGCACGCCATTGGTGCCCACCACCGGCTCGATAATCACCGCGGCCACGTCGCTTTCGTTGCGGATCATGTGCTCGAGGTAATCGGCGCAGGCGATGTCGCAGCCAGGATAGGTGTGTTTGATGGGGCAGTCGTAGCAGTTGGTCTCCGGCGCAAACACCACGTCCTGGGCTTTGCCGATGGGCTCCATGGCCCAGCGCCGCAGATCGCCGGTGGCCGCCAGAGATCCCGCCGTCGATCCGTGATAGGAGCGGTAGCGCGAAATGATTTTGTTCTTGCTGGTATACAGGCGCGCGATTTTGAATGCCGCCTCGTTCGCTTCGGTGCCGCTGGTGGCGAAAAAAAACTTCTCCAGGCCGGCGGGAAGCACTTCCAGCAGCCTGGCGCTCAAGCGCGCCCGCGCAGCGGTGGCGTAACCAGGAGTCACATAGGCCAGTTCCCTTGCCTGCTCTGCGATCGAATCGACCACCCGCGGATTCTTGTGCCCCAGGTTCACGCACATCAATTGTGAGCTGAGATCGAGATAGCGTTTGCCCGCGCCGTCGGTGAACCAGCAGCCTTCCGCGTCGGCGATGTGCAGCGGCTTCCAATTTTTCTGGAAGCGCCAGGTGCCGTAGTTGGTCTGGCGCGTGAGGTTGGAGATTTCTTCCGAGGTGAGGTCATTTTGCATCGATGATTCAGTCATGAGTGCCGCTCTCAACCTTCAGTGCCTTCACATCGTAACAGGTGCGAAATGGTCCGGGCAGCGCCGCGCGGGCGGTCACAATCCCGCCCTCACAGGCTCGGTCGCTTCACCGTACGCAACTCCCCGATCGAATCCCGGCGCCAGACATGATTCAGACGCGCCTTTCAGAATGGTCCCGGGAAATTGCCGCCGCCTGACTGGGGAACGGTAGAGGATTCGCCTGAAGCCAGCGCTTCCTCGGCCTGCTCGCTCTCCAACGTCACCTTACGCAGGCTCACATGATCGAACTGCGCCCAAATGAGTCCAACCGGCACGATGCTGAGAAAGGTGGTAAGAAGCAAAACCGCGGCGCAGGCAGTGGATGCCTCTGGATTGGCGCCAAACAGTCCCACAATCGCGGCGGCAACAATTCCGATCTGCGTGAACCAGCCGAGAATGGGCAACTGCAAAACGCTTGCGCCGCCGCTGGTCACCATCAGCAGCACGCATTCGGAAGGCGTGAGTGCAGCCAATTGGGGGCTCGCCGCAAAAGCATGACAGCCAGTGTAGTAAGCCAGCGCAATCAGCAGCCACATGGCCAGGGACATGCCGGCGGTGGCGGCAAAATCTGCGAAGTTGCGCATGATGTCGAGTCCGGAATGGAAAGCGCGAACCTTTTGTCCGGCTGCGGCTCCCAGTTCCTTTGAGAAGGCGCCAAAGCTGCGCTCTGCCAGGCGTGCAACCCTCTGGCCGGCCAAACGCACCGCAAGCAGAAAAAGCGCGCCCAGCAGGGTCAGAAGGAGCCCGCCGTATCGAGCCACGAATGCCGCCAGCACCGGCAAATGAGAACCCAGGGCTGCCACCAGGTGCGAGTGGCTTGTCGCCTGCACGATCTTCGCCGAAGAAACTGACAGCATGGCAAGCGAGAAGATCAGCGCCAGGGTTCCGGCATCGAAGAGCCGTTCGACCACGTACACCGCGAGCTGGGAGCTGAGCGCGAGGCCGGTTTTCCTGGATACCAGGTATGGACGCACCGGATCGGCAACCCGCCCAATGAGCGCCACGGCGGTAAATCCCATCACCTGCGTTCCCAGCAGCGTAAATGGCCCGACCTTTTGGTTGTGCTTGAGGAGCTGCGCCCAGCGGGCACTGCGAAAGCCGTAGCCCAGGTAAATGCAACCGGCGCTGAGAGCAATCTCTCTCCAGCTGGCCCGTGCAAGCTGCGCTCGAAAGAGGCGAAAATCAAAGTGGATGCGGCCGCGGCCCAGGAGAAAAAGCGCAATCAGCGCCCCCAGCACCACCACCGAGACGATCAGTTGACGTTTCTTCAAGCGCTCACCATTGTGCGGCAATGTTATCCAAATATTACCCGGCGGGACATCCCGAATTCGTGAGGGTGGCCGGTTTTGAATGACCCGGAATCTCCCACGAGAGGTTCGCCCCCCGATTTTGCCCGAATATCGAGCAGCGCAGCTCGTCTCGTGGAATAATCCTTATAAAAGTGTGGGCTTAAAATGGCCACGGCATGGTGCCCTGCCCATTCAGAGCTCCTCAATTCGAACGGTTCAGGATTTCTATGCGGTTCCGTCATCCCCTGGTCATTGCATTCTCGTGCCTGCCCGGCCTGCTACTTCCCGTCGCCGCCCAGCGGCCCGTCGCGACGCCCAAAGCGCAGACCCACGATATTGTTTTGCCTGTTACTGTGAGCAACAAGCGCGGCGAGCCGGTTCCCGGCCTTACCGCCAGCGACTTCTCGCTCACCGACAACGGAAAGCAGCAAACCATCCTGGGCTTCACCTCGGGCAGCAGCGTGCCCCTCCAGGTGGGCATACTCTTGGATACCAGTTCGGCCATGATGCGCTCCCTGGATGCAGAGCGCAAAGCCGCCGAGGATTTTGTCAGCGAAGTATTGCCCGCCGATTCTTCCGGCGCAAAAGCCGGCAACCGCGTTTTCCTGATCCACTTTGACAATGAAGTGGAGCTGATCGACGACTTCACCAGCTCGCGATCCCGGCTCGACAGCGATCTTCTGCAGATGGGCCCCACGCCGGCCGAGGAGAAGGCGGAAGAGCCTCAGACTACGGGCAATGGCCGGCAGCCGCGTATGCGCGGCTACGGCGCCGACCTTTATGACGCCATCTACCTCGCCTCCCACGACCTGATGAAATCCGTGCAGGGGCGCAAAGTGCTGGTCGTTTTCTCGCAGGGTAACGACCTCGGCAGCAAAGAGACCAGCGTTGACGCCATCGACGCAGCCGAGCGCGCCCACACCCTCGTCTACACCATCTATTTCCGGGGCGACGAGGTGCCGATGCGAATGGGGCGCGGCGGCGTGGGCAACAGCCTGCCGCCCATGTATCCGGGCGGCTACCCGGGCGGTTATCCCGGCGGCTATCCGGGAGGTTACCCTGGTGGCTACCCCTATCCCGACAGCATCCCGGCAGGCGGCGGCAGCAGCGGCATGCCCCCGATCAACGGCAAAAAGAACCTGACCGACCTCGCTACGCACACCGGCGGCCGCACCTTCGAAGTCAAGCGGATCGATGAACTCACATACATATACAAGCAGATTGATGAGGATCTGAACAGCCAGTATCTGCTCAGTTACACGCCCAATCCCCTCGAGGCTGACGGCAGCTTTCACAAAACCGCGCTCACCGCAAAGAAAGGCGGTCTCTTCGTCACAGTTCCTGAAGGCTATTACTCCGCAGGTGGCGACTCACAGTAGGGTTTGCGCGCACAGCGATTGCACTCCGGATCAATCTGATCCTGGTGTTTCGTCCCGGAGATGAGCTCTGCGGTCTTGAATCCCCGGTTACGGTGGCACCCGAGCTATCGAATTTTTGCTTTAACAATATCCGACAATTTATTGAAATTGCGCGTGTTAATTCCCCTCCGACTGCTGGCCAAGTCATCCATCGGGTCGGCTATGGCCTTGCAACCGCCGCAATAGTTCCTTCTGCCTGTAACGAATCTCGCACCCGCTCCATGATCCCCAGATAGAAAGCCAGGTTGTGGATGGTGTTCAGCGTCCCCGAGAGGGCCTCGCGCGCCTGCATCAGGTGGCGCAGGTATGCGCGCGTATAGCGCAGGCAGACCATGCATCCGCAATTGGGATCAGGCGGCGATTGATCCTCTGCGTACTGCTTGTTCTTGATGTTCAACCGCCCTTGGCTGGTAAACAGCAGCCCGTGCCGGGCGGCGCGTGTCGGCAGCACGCAGTCCATCATGTCCACGCCCATGCGTGCGTACAACTCAATCTCCTCCGGATAGCCCACGCCCATCACGTAGCGCGGCTTGTCTTTGGGCAACAGGGGCAGCACCGCGGCAATCATCTCCAGCGTCAGCTCACGCGGTTCTCCCACGCTCAGGCCGCCAATCGCGTATCCATCGAAATCCATCTCCACCAGCCGCTCGGCGCATGCGCGGCGCAAATCAGCATACATGCCTCCCTGCACGATTCCCAACAGCGACTGGCTTCGTTTCTGAAACTGGTCGCGCCAAACGGCCTCGTCGCAGTGCGCGCGAAAATGATCGAGCGACCGCCGCGCCCACGCCATGGTCATGCGCAAGCTTTCTTCCGCGCGCGCTCGATCCGCCGGATACTCTGTGCACTCGTCGAATGCCATGGCAATGTCTGCGCCCAAAGCGATCTGCACATCCATCGAATGCTCCGGAGTAAACATAAGGCTGCTGCCGTCGAGATGCGAACGGAAACGCACGCCCTCGTCGGTAACTTTGCGCAGCGCATTGAGCGAGAAGACCTGGAACCCGCCCGAATCGGTGAGCATGGCGCGTTGCCAGGAGATGAAGTGATGCAATCCTCCCATGCGGCGGATGGCCTCGTGTCCCGGCCGGAGGTATAGGTGATAGGTATTGCCGAGAATGATCTCCGCGCCCAGCGTTTCCAGCACATCCTGCGCCACGGCTTTCACCGTGCCTTGGGTTCCCACCGGCATAAACACCGGTGTCTGCACCATCCGGTGGGGCAGATCAAGCTGCGCGCGGCGTCCGCCGCGGTCTGTTTCCGAGGTGATCTTGAAGGTAAGGCTCACGGAACGATTCTACTTGTCCGCGGCGAATCGCTCCGCACGTGCATCCCACGCGCCACTGTCGATCCTCACCACATCTGAGGCTGCTGTCGTAGCTGGATGCGGCAAGCGTCGCAGCAATTCCGCGACGGTTGCGCCGCTGCGGGGGTCGATCAGCTCGCGTGCAATCTCGTAGAGCGGCACAAGCACAAAGGCGCGCTCGGCGAGGCGCGGATGCGGGAGGGAAAGGCCAGGTTGGTCGATTACGGAATCGCCGAAGAGAAGGATGTCGAGATCGAGTGGGCGCGGCCCGTTGGGGATGGAATTCAGGCGGTCGCGGCCGAACTCCCGCTCGATTTTCATCAACGCATCCAACAATTCGCGTGCTCCCAATCCGGTCTCAAGCGCGATGACGGCGTTCACGAAGCGCGGTTGCTCCGAATACCCAACCGGCGGCGTGGAATAGAGCGAGGATTTTGCCGTGATTTGGCCCAGAGAAGCGAGGCGCTCCACTGCCGCAGCAAGTGTCGCCACAGGCGGGCCGGCCGGGCTGGGCAGATTGGCGCCTAACCCTAAGTAAGCGATTCCCATCATGATCAGGCTAACGCGTCGCCTTGCGGCAGCGCCTCAGGGAGTCATCAGTCAGCGGCTTTGGCATTATTGGTTGTGGATTCCGGAGACAGGTGATCGTCCCAGCCCGGCAATTGCTTATCGCCGGTAATCAGTCGCGCACCGCGAGTGAAGGTGAAATAGGTCCAGATCCACGCCGCGAACACCGATACCCGGCTGCGAAAACCAATCAGGAAAAAGATGTGTACGGTCAACCAGGTGACCCACGCGGGAAGGCCGCTCAAATGCGCTTTGAAAGGCCACTCCACTTTGGCAACTGCACTCATGCGGCCGATGGTGGCCATATCGCCCTTGTCGAAATAGCGGAAAGCGGGGCGGGGACGATGAGCGAGGTCCGCGGCGATCATGCGGGCCAGGTGGTCGCCCATCTGCATGGCCGGCTGCGCGACGCCGGGAACCTGGTGCCCATCCTGCTCGAAGTGAGCCAGGTCGCCCAGCACAAAGACTTCCGGCATTCCGGCAGGATTGAGCGTTGCATCAACCTTGACGCAGCCCCTGTGATCCACGGGTGCTCCCAGCATCTTGCCCAGCGGCGAGGCCTGCACGCCGGCGGCCCACAAGGTGACCACGGACTCGAACTTTCTGCCGCCTGCCTCCACCCATCCCGGGCCAACTCCGGTGACATGGGAGTTTGTATGCACTTCGACTCCGAGTCTCTTCAGCGTTGCCTCGGCCTTGGCAGAAAGATCTGCCGGATATGCGGCCAACACTCGCGGGCCTCCATCAAGGAGCATCACCCGGCTCTTGGTGGGATCGATGTTGCGGAAGTCGTGGCGCATGTAAAGCTGGGCAATGTCGGAAATGGCGCCCGCCAGCTCGACCCCGGTGGGGCCTCCGCCGATGACCACAAAATTGAGCGCCGGATGCCACCCGCGTTCGACTACCTGGCGCTCGGCGAGCTCGAAGGCGAGCAGAACGCGGCGGCGTATTTCGAGAGCATTTTCGACGGTCTTCAGGCCGGGAGCCAACTCCGCCCATCGATCGTTGCCGAAATAGGAATGAGTGGCCCCCGCAGCCAGCGCCAGGTAGTCGTAGGGTAACTGTGTGCCGCTGCGCAGGACGACTCGCCGCGCCGTCGTGTCGATGCCGGTAACTTCTTCCATCAATACTTCTACGTTTTTCTGCTTGCGCAAGATAGAACGGATGGGTTGAGCGATATCGGCCGGCGACAAGACGGCCAGCGCCACCTGATACAGCAGCGGCTGGAAGAGGTGGTGATTGCTGCGGTCAACAACAGTAACCTCAACCGGCATGCCGGCCAGTGATTTGGCCGCGTGAATGCCGGCAAAGCCGCCGCCGACGATAACCACTCGTGGCCGATGTGCCAGAACTCCCCCCTCTCTGGCGCGCTGCGGAGCTTATTGCATCGCTCGCAGCTAAAGCCTTCTGCCTAAAGAGAAGATGCGGGAACCTACCGATAGGTGACGCAGAAATGCGGGCAACGGCATGCAGCGGGTCTGGTGCATTAGCATCCAGCTATGATCGCCGGTGCGACATGGGCATGGTGGCTGGGATTCCATTTGGCGGTGGCGGCGGTGCTGGCGGCGGACTTTCTGCTGCAAGGCCGTAGTCACAAACGCTTACGACCGGAAACCGCCGCCTGGCTTGGCACGGTTGTGGCAGTGCTGGCGGCGTTGCTTTTTGCAGGATGGATTTGCCTCGCCAGAGGCAGAGAGCCGGCGCTGGAATGGATTGCTGGATATGCTATCGAAGGCTCGCTCAGCATCGACAACCTTTTGGTCTTTCTGGTAATTTTCGAGGGGTTCCGCATCAGCGCCGAACGGCAGCACCGAGCATTGGACTGGGGTGTTGCCGGAGCGATGATGCTGCGCGCGGCTTTCATTGCGGCGGGCATCACTCTGCTACGGCATTTCGAGTGGATTACCTGGATCTTTGGCGGGTTTCTGCTCTATGCGGCGTGGCGGTTGATACGCGAGCGATCGGCGCGGGAGGCGATTCCGGAATGGATTCGCAAGCTGCAGCCGGCGCGGGGATCGCTGCTGCCGGTGATTCTGGCGATTGAAATCACAGATCTGCTGTTTGCGGTGGATTCAATTCCGGCGGTGCTGGCGATATCGCACGACCCGTTTGTGGTGTACACGTCAAATGTCGCGGCGATTCTGGGATTGCGGTCGCTTTACCTTGCGGTTGCGCAGATGCTGAGCCGGTTCCGGTATTTGCACCACGGGCTGGGGGCGTTGCTGGGCTTTGTGGCGCTGAAGATGCTCGCCAGCCCCTGGTTCGAGATACCCATTTCGGTTACATTGGCGGTGATCGGGGGGATACTGGCGGTGCTGGCAGTTTTGTCGGCAGCAGTCACGCGGAGAGCTTAGCGGGGAGGAGATCGCAGATTCAGAATTTTACGACTACACAAATGGTGGTCACTCTCCGGGGAAGGCCGAAGCAGTGGCGCGTCAGAATCTGGGGCGCGATGAGAGCGACAAACCTGGCCCGGAATTTCTATCCTGTTTTGAGGCAAAACTTAAGGGGTGCAAAATGCGGCAAGAGAGCGACAAATTACAAACAGAAATACGCTCCTTATTTTCAATGAATTGCGGCATTTCTTTCAAGCAAAAGATTTAACATTATTCCGCTTCAGGCTTCCTGCCGTCAGACGCAGAAGCGGCCTGAAGCGGATAGCAGCGGACCGAGAAAGAAGATTAACCGGCGACAGCGCCTCTTCGAGGAAGACGCAGGCCGGATTCCTGCTGGAGGAAACCTGCCGTTGAATGTTGCGGGCATCGATTTTGGGACAACAAACAGCTCGGTCGCGCTCCAAACCGGAGACGCGAGAATTGAGCTTGCGTCGTTTACGTTCCTGGGCAGCGAAACCCTCTCGTCTCGCTCGGTGCTCTATTTCGAACAATCAAGAGCTGCAGGAGGAATGAAACGAACCCATGGATTGTCAGGATCCGCAGCCATTGAGCGCTATCTCGAATCGGACGAGAAGGGCAGGCTTATTCAATCTATGAAGTCCCACCTGACCAGTCGCTCGCTGACGGGGACCGAGGTCTTCGGGCGGAGGCACCGTCTCGAGGAACTGATCTCGCGCATCCTCAGCGATCTGCGCAAGCAGGCGGAAAAACAGTTTGCGAGGCAGATTGTGAATGCAGTGGTGGGCCGGCCGGTTCATTTCGTTGGCGCAGAGACAGACGAAGATGACGACTTCGCCGTGGCAAGAATGCGCGAAGCCTTGCAGCTTGCCGGTTTTGAGCGGGTGGAATTTGAGCTCGAGCCGGTGGCTGCCGCGTATACCTACGAATCAGCCCTTGATCATGACGAGGTGATTCTGATCGGTGATTTTGGCGGCGGCACAAGCGACTTCACTCTCTTGCCCCTGGGACCGGAGGCACGAAAGCGCAGTCATGGTAGTAGAGAGATGCTGGGTTACAGCGGAGTGGGAGTTGCCGGCGACGCGTTCGACGCGCGAATTGTCAAAAAGCTGGTGTCGCCCGCCCTGGGATCCAACTCCGAGGCGCGTTCGTTGAACAAAATCCTGCCCGCGGTGCCAGCATGGATTTATGCAAACCTGGAGCGTTGGCATCATCTATCATTCCTGCGCACCAATAACGTAAGGGAGATATTAAGAAGCGCACGGGTGCGCGCGCTCGAGCCGGAAAAGATTGAGGCTCTCATTGCGATTGTCGAGCAGGATCTCGGATACCAGCTTCACCAGGCCGTGCAGCGCGTGAAGTTCGCACTGTCGCAGCACGAGTCGGCGGAATTCCGCTTTCACGACGGCGGGCTGGACCTGCGGATTCCGGTCACGCGGCGCGAATTCGAGGCCTGGATCGCGGAGGATCTTAAGGCAATCGAAGCGTCCATCGACTCTCTGCTGCGGGCCGCGGGCATAAGTCCGCGCGATGTTGATCGCGTATTTCTGACCGGAGGCAGTTCCTTTGTTCCCGCGGTGCGACGAATTTTCTCCTGCCGTTTTGGCAAAGAGCGAATTCGCGGCGGACACGAATTCACCTCTGTGGCGCAGGGACTGGCGCTTCGTGCGCAGCAGAACTGTGATGCGCCGTGAGTAGCGAGGGTAAGCACTATCGGCGCGACGACCATCGTCTGTCAGCCTCCCCCACTTCCCGCTTCGCGCCGGCGCGGTGACTCTTTTATGCTCTCCGCCGTATTTGAATTATCATTCGGTGCTTAAGGTCTCTCGACCGTCAGGTTCAGATGGATGTTCTTTCTTCCATTGCCTTATAAGGGTCCATCCTGTGAGCACTGCAAAGCTCACAGGAACCAGAACGAATGTGCCAACGATTTCCCATAATTTATGGACGCTCATCCCTGCCTCCAGTCAGGACAACTTGCTAGAGCTGCGCAACAGTTATTGCTACTATCCGTGAGCAAACCCAGTTACCGTTCACAGCTCCTTTTCCTGCTGCCCCTCCAGCATTGCGGAATGGTCTAGTGACTCTCCCCATGCTTATTAAGATGCTTTCTGCCACCCTGTCTGCTGCATGCGGATTGATCATGGCGGGCTTTCGGCCCCCTGGCTCGCCCTACGCGCATCTTGCACCCGGAGTAAATTGATTTTATGCAAGATATGCCACGAAAACCCATTTTAGCTGTCGCCCGGATCGCTCCTGGCGCGTGCCGAAACGAGGCTTTCCGACGATTAGGCCAGGTACCATCCCCGTCCGTGTCACGGCACTGCTAACGATGCGGCGAGTGCGGTGGCTTTCGCGCGGCCGACATCGACATTCTTTTCGACCGATGGAGGCTCTCCGCAGAGGCTCTCGCTGATTCCGGGCTCGATCCGCAACCTTTTGTCCTGGCTGGGGATGACCCACCCGGCCCGGAAAGACGCCGAGACTATGCTATTCAACCTCGAAGTAGCCACACGGCCTAAGCCGGCCTGGCCATATATTTGCCGAAAACTTCGACCAGGCCCTGGTTGGGTACGCACTGCTTCGCCGAGAAGGAAGACAGGATGTGATCCAATTCGGTCTCCGACAGTCCTTTGAAGAGGCCGGCGTAGTGCGGCTGCATGAGAGTTCCTGTGTAGAAGCACAACAGGGCTTGAGTGACGCAGCGTGCATTGAATCGCGGATCGAGCTGGGGATCGGCGACGACCTGGAGGATCTGGCCGGCCAGTTGCGCCGTCGCGTCCTTGACCGGCGTTGGCGGCAGCCACGACATCCAATCGTCGGTGCCCAGTGCACGCTTCTTACGAAGCAGATCGCCAATGCGCTCCATGTATGGAGAAGCCGGGTCGAGCGTCAGCATACCCATCACACCGAGGTCTTTGTAATTCCACGTCGTCCAATGCGCATCATTCCGTTCAAAAATGCCAATCTGATCGTCCAGCGCACGAAGCCGGTCAGGGTTCTCATCGGATGGCCCATTGTAAACCGAGCCAAATTCACCCACCCACAAGGGAACGTTGTGCTGCCGGGTAAACCTGGTGGCTTCGGCATCGAGGAAGAAGCGTTCCTGTCTTGCCAGGTCCCAGAACTGCGCGCCACCTGCCGCAGCGGATCGAGGATGAATCGTGCCGGGATATTGTCCCGGTCCGAATCCCGGTACGGTGTAGTTATGCGAGCTATAGGCGAGATTATCGTCGAAGGGCTTTTCCAATCCCAGAAACTCTTCTGCGTAGTTATCGCCCTCGAGGAAGATGATGTGGCGGGAATCGATCTTGCGAATCCCGGATACAACTCGCCGGAAGAGGGAGTTTATGCGGTCCCAGCGCGGCTTGTAATTTGAATAAATATTCCAGGGATAGTCGCCGATCTCATTATTCGAGCAAGGCTCGTTAAGCACATCGTACCCCGCGATCACTGCCCGGTTCGCGTAGCGGCGTGCGAACTCCTGCCAAAGGGCGACGTAACGATCCTGATAAGACGAAACCGTCCAAAGCAGGCTGATGCGCGAGGCATTGTCAGAGTGCCAATGGACGTTTTGCCATCCTTGCGCCGAATGAAGATCGAGGATGACGTAAAGACCATGGTTTTCGCAGTGGCGCAACACCTGGTCAAGACGGCTGAAACCGGATTCTTGGTATTTGAAAGGCGCCTCGTCATCTTCGAAGTGCCGGTAATTAAGAGGAATCCTGACCACCGAGGCGCCCGTCTTCCTCAGAAAGATCACATCATCCTCATTGAAAAAGTAGTCGAGCAGGCGCTCGAAAAAGAATTGCGCTCTGGCGGGACCAAGCACCTCTACCATTTCAGCTCGCAGAGTGTGCTCTGCGCCAGGGTGGCCGTTGATGAAGTCTTCCATGTTCATCCAACCGCCGGGACAGGTTCCTCTCAGCCACACCCTGTTTCCCCTGGCGTCGACGACGTAACGGCCGCTGACGCGAAGGAACTCCATCTTGCTCCCGCCATCAGCACTTACCGCTGCTTGGGGAGCGGCGATTGGCTGCGCTACGGTTGGGGCTGCCTTACCCGCGAGCGCTGCCGCGCCACTGAACGCTGCAAGCTTAAGAAACTCGCGCCGCGGCTGCGATTCAGCGCCTTTCCCTGACATTCTTCCTCTTTCGAAACGCGGGTTCACTGCTGTAGTCAACTGCAATTGATCCAGAGCTAGGCTCACCAGAGGTCCGCGAATGGCTCCCGCCATTGGCCCTCACTCACGAGCAGGTGGCTGAGAATCTTCTGCGCCCATATTCAAAACGGAGGCAGGACTACGGATAGATGATAGCTCCAATGTAAGTACCTCTGGGGGGCGCCCCTTGACAAGAGTTTTTCCCCGCTACTAGCATGATTGGCGGTAACGTACACGCATAGAAAGATTGAGCTCCTTCGATTCCCCTAGCCCTAAACCAGCCCCGATTTGGCTTAGCGCTCTTGCTTCCCAGGTTCAGCAAACCACTGAAATAAACAACCCCGGCAGGAGGCGAATCTATGTTGATCTCTGTTCTCAAAACCTGTTTTCTCACCCGTCTCAGATCTGGCTTTCCTGATTATGGAAGAGAGAAGCGTCACATCGCGCGGACGCTTCCGGCGGTCCTACTGATGGCCTCAGGATTGACGGTGTTGGCGAACGCTCAGGTCAATGGAGCCGGCCAGGTTCCTTATCTCGGCTGGACGAGCTGGGATCAGCAGACCATGCAGAATGGCTTCCTGACTCAGGCAAACATTCAAGCCCAGTCAGATGCGCTGCAGGCTTCCGGGTTGGAGGCGCACGGCTTCCGCTTCATCAACATCGACTCAGGCTGGCAAGGCAGCTTTGACAGTTACGGGCGGCCAATTCCCAACTCCACAACCTTCCCGGATATCAAGGCGCTGATCGACCACATCCACGCGAATGGGCAACTGGCGGGCATTTACTGGATCCCCGGCGTTGAATATCCGGCGGTGGCGGCGAATTCGCCGATCCTCGGCACTCCCTATCACATCGACGACATCCTGCAGGTTCCATACACGCGGGGCAATGCCTTCGGCTCGACGGGCCCCAATCCCTATCACTATAAGATCGATTTCACAAAACCCGGAGCCCAGGCGTACATCAACTCCGTGGTCGACTTATTTGCTTCCTGGGGTATCGATTTCATCAAGCTGGACGGCGTGACACCGGGATCCTATGTCGATAACCTATCCATCGATAATCGTCCCGACGTCGCTGCCTGGTCGCAAGCCATTGCGCAGTCCGGACGGAAAATCTGGCTGACCATCTCGTGGGCGCTGGATAAGGACTATCTCTCTACGTGGCAGCAGTACGCAAACGCCAGGCGGATCGATGCAGACGTGCAGTGCGAAGGCAACTGCGCCACGATTACGGACTGGGCAATGATGTCGTGGCGTTTCTACGACATGGTAGGCTGGGAAGACGCTGCCGGGCCAACTGTGGGCTGGAACGATCTCGACGCACTTGATGTCATCAATTCCACCACATCCGGCCTGAACGAGGACGAGCGACGCACGGCGGTTACGCTGTGGTCGATGGCCAACGCGCCTCTTTATCTGGGCGGCGATCTGACCACTCTGGACCCATTCGGCTCGCAACTTCTCACCAACGACGAGGTGCTGGCGGTCGACCAGTCCGGTCATCCAGCCCAGCAGGTATTGGGCGGAGACACGCCAGTCTGGGTCTCTCGCGTCGGTAGGAATACCGAGTACGTTTCAGTATCAAATCTCAATGCATTCCCGGCGCCGGTGTTCATTCCCTGGCGGATGCTTGGCTTTGGAACGGCTGTCTCAGTCCACGATCTCTGGAGCCATCGCGATCTGAATGCCGGCGGACTTGGTTTTCAGGCACTTCTGCCCGGGCATGGCTCGCGCCTGCTGCGTGTGATTGGTTTTGGCCAGGTGACTCCGGAGCCAACTGCGCAAACCTACGAAGCCACGGATGCCATACTGACCGGAACTGCAAAGCTCGTGACTTGCACAGCATGTGCCGGGGGCGAGGAAGACGGCTACCTGGGAGTGGGCGCAGGCAACAATGCAACCTTCAATGACGTGGAAGCGCCGCATGATGGGACCTACTACATGCAAGTCAATTCCATGACCAGCGGCCCGCGCTCCCTGCTCTTCCGCGTGAATGATAATCCCTGGACGACGCTGAATGTCGGCGGAGGAAGCTTTGCTTTGCCTTCCGGCACTACGGTTCCAATCCCCTTGCAGGCAGGATCCAACACCATTGAATTCGGAAATCCCACCAGTTATCCACCGGGGCTGGATGACTTCATCATTAGCGTCGATGGGCGGGCTCCCCGGCCCTTCTCAACTACCTACGAAGCCGAAAACGCAGCCTTCAGCGGCACCGTCAGTTCCTCATATTGTGAGTATTGTTCTGGTGCGTCCAAGGCCGGAAACATTGGCGGAGGAAGTGCGGATTATCTGACGTTTACCAACGTTACGGTTCCGGCCACCGGCACTTATCAGATGGAAATCGACTATCTGACCAGCGGTCCGCGATCCTATACGATCACAGTGAACGATGGAAGTCCGATTCAGCTCAATCTGAACGGCAGCAGCTTCAGTCTGCCAACCAGCACGGTGATTCCGGTGGAGCTTACGGCAGGCGCAAACACCATTCAGTTTGGCAATCCAACCGGGTATGCTCCGGCTCTGGATCGAATCGTTATTGCTCCGCCTCCGGGACCTACGGAGCTAAGCGCGGCGATTACCGGAAAATCGGGAGGCGGTGGTAATGAGACCTGGACTGTTACTTTGTCCAATAACAGCGGACTCCCCGATAGCGGCGCCCAGATTACGAATGTTGCCCTCACACAAATCGGCGGGAGCCTGCCGTGTATCGCTCAAACCACGGCGACGGTACCGCTCGCGGTTGGCAGTATCGCTCCTGGGGGAAATAAGAGCGTTGCTGTTCCGCTGGAGTTCAATGCTTGTCCGGCGGATGCTCGATTTGACGTCGAGCTGGTCTTTTCAGCCAACAGCGGGACCAGCGTCGGCACTCTGGTCCGGAGTGGAATTTCACCGTAAGGGGTGGAGGCGGATGTTTCCGGTAAGAAACGACGTGAATTCTATTTGCCGAGTTTGGACATTCCCAGTGTTGAGGGCACCAGCACGGCTCCTCTGGATAGTTCAACGTCAACCAGCTTGAGCGGAGCCCCGTCGCGGGAATGAACCACAACGTTTTTAAAGGTCCATGCCCGGGCGTGGCGGATGCTGCCCGCATGCTGCGCGTCAATCTGGATGTTTTTCAGCGTGAATCCAACAAGCGGCGCGCCGGGCATTGCGTTTATAGAAAATGCCGTCCCAACTCCGTCGGCGTGAATACTGGAGAGAGTGATATCGCGAAAATGAGGAACACCCTGCGCCGATGCGACAGGAGCGGTCAAAATGCGCCAGTAGACGGGGATGGAGTGGAGATTTGGAGGAAGATTCTTCCCGATTCCAAGTGGAATCCGGGGCGTGCTGAAGGCGGGAAAATAATTCAAGTCGATCATGATTGCCGTCTTTACGCCGTGCATTTCGATATGGCTCATTGTGACGTTGTCCGTCCAACCGCCGCGCGTGCGCGTTGACTTCAGGTAAATGCCAAAACGAACACCGCCGAGGATGGTAATGTCACATACCTTGATGTTCTTGAAACCTCCGGCGGTGTCGCTGCCGATGGCAATTCCTGAGATTCCCTGGCGAATGATCGAATCGCGAATTATGACGTCTTCGGTGGGCCGGTTCACCCGCAGGCCGTCGGCATTCATGCCGGCTTTGAGGCAGATTCCATCGTCGTTATTCTCAATGTCGACTTTCTCTACAAGAACGTGCCGCGAAGAGTCGATGTCCACGCCATCTGTGCTCGGACCGCGGTCGCCATTCGTGCCGTTGTCGCGGATAGTCAGGCCATCCACGATCACATGCGATGAATAACAGATATGGACTGTCCAGAAGGCCGAGCGCCTGAGCATCAGGCCATTTCCAATTCGGACTGCGTTTGACTCATAGATTCGAATCAGCTCAGGACGCTGCACATCGTAATCGAGCGCCCAACGCAGGCCGCGAGATTGGTAAGCCGGCAAGAGGTCCCAAAACTCCTTCCACCACGGGTCTCCGTCTCCATCGATTGTGCCAGGTCCCGCGATGGAGACATCGGTCTGGCCGGCAATATTGATCAGGGCCGCGGGCCAGCGCATTTCAATTCCGGCGGCGCGCGTGACAACCAACGGATAAGCGCTCTTTTGAGACGTGCCCAGAATCACAGCGCCGCGGTCCAGGACGAGGTGGGTATGCGATTTGAGAAACAACGATCCGGTAAGATAAACACCCGCCTTCAATTCAACTTCGCCGCCCCCCGCGGCGGCCGCCGCGTCCAGTGTTTTCTGGAGCGCTGCCGTCACCAACGTCTTGCCGTCGCCAACCGCTCCAAAACTGGCGGGGTGGAAGACAGGTTGGCCGAACAGACTCGGAGCGCCAAGGATGACTAGCAGAAGGACCAGCAGACCGACGCATCCTCTAAATGCGAGAGCATCGGTTCCCAATTCACCAGATGGTCCCAAAGAGCGCAGATTCATTGGATTTCCAAGTCCGGAGCCAATTGCCAGATGCCTCTTTGCAAGCGCCGCAGCCTGCGTCTCTCTGCCCTTGGTCATTTCTCAATTTTCAAGCCGCCGTTGGTCGACGGCCGAATGCCGCTTTCCTCAAATCGCAGGCTACTCGTCGACGTGATTCAACGCCAGCGCCAACGGTCCGCGCGTATCTCCCCGCAAAGTCAACTCTATGCCGCCACAATGACGTGCACAAGGCCCGAATCTCATCGTTTTCCGGAGTGCTGACGGGAGCCGGTTCTCGATGGCCTCCATTGTTGTATGGGGCAGGCACGATAGATAACCTGGAGGACGCTGTCAAGGCGGTTTGCAAGATACGTCCCAGACCGTACTTCGTAAGCACATCAGCTCAGGCGGAGTTGTCTGAGATAGTCATAGCTTATTTTGATGGCCTCAAGCTCGGGAAGTGTGCAAAGGTCCTGCTCGACGTAGATATGTCTCGCGCCGGCCTCTTCCACGTATGCAAAAATCCGAGGCCAATCGATGGTGCCCTGGCCGACGGGTGCAAAGGGATTCGGCCCGCCAGGTGTCGGGCTCTGCTGGTGATGAATCGTAACCCCTTTGCGAATGTCCTTAATGTGCAGGAGCGGGAAGCGGCCAGGATAATGCCGCCAGTAATGAAGCGGGTCGGCTCCGGCATAAACGACCCAGAAAATGTCCATCTCCATTTTCAACAGGTTCGGGCTGCAGTTGTTCAACAGGATTTCGTAGCCGTTGGTATCGCCGAGTGGGGCGAATTCATGGAAATGGGCATGGTAGCAGAACTGGATTGCGGCTGCTTGGGAAACTTCTCCGCAGCGGTTGAAGAACTCCGCAACTCGCTTCCATTGCTCAGCGTCCAGCTTGGGGTTTTCTCCAACCACAATGTAATTCAGCCCATAGTTGTGAGCCTGCTCGACGGATATCTTCCACTCGTCCATGGTTTTAGGCTGTTGAAAGTAGCCGCTTGGCGCCACCAGGTGAGCCGCACGCAAATCCGCGTCCAGGGAGGCGGGCTTGGTTCCTGGACCGATTTCCACGAACTGATAGCCCGTGGCCGCCACTTTCTCAAGGGTTCGCAGCGGCTCTTTAGCAAACTGGTCGCGGACCGTGTAGAGTTCAAGTCCAATTGGGCCGGGCCAGGCAAGCGGGCTCTCGGACCATGCGTTGCGATTGCCAACTGACGCACCAACCGCAATCCCTCCCAGTGTCTTCAGAAAATCTCTCCGCATGAGCATACTTCTCACCTCCGAGTGTCTGGCTGCCGCCAACTGCCAATCTTGCTCCGGTATCAGATATTCAATTTAGGCGTCCATAAAGGTTGTTGGCACATAAGAGCGCGGGATGCCTGCTCCCGGGACGTTCTCAGACTTTCCACTGGGTCATAGGTAGGCAAGTACTCCATCGCTACAAACCGGTCGTAGCGCAGAGACGCAAGCTTCTTATAGATGTTGATATAGTCGATTTCGCCAGTACCGGGTTCGTGGCGGCCGGGGACATCCGCTATATGACAGACGCCTATGAGATCGATGTTTTTCTCCAGCTTTTCGATTAAATTCCCGTCGGCAATTTGCTCGTGGTAGAAATCGTAAAGAATGCGCACCTGAGGATTGTCCACGGCGCGGATGATCTCAAAGCCTTCAGCAACGGAGGTGAGAAAGTACCCGGGATCCTCTTTGGGGTCGATGTTCTCCACCAGAAGTTCGAAATCTTTTCCTTGAATAATCTCCGCGGCGCGCTGCAGGCCCTCAATGCAACTCTGGTGCTGCTGTTCATGAGTGAGGCCGGGGACGACATTCCCCGTCAGGAGGATAATCCGGCGGCATCCCAGGCGCTCGCAGGCGGGCAGGATGTTGCGAATATCGTCCAGCATTGCCTCGCGAGCAGAGGGATCAGCGAGGCCGACTTTTTCATTGGCATGGTGAAGGCCACCGGTGGTGTCAAATGTAATTCCAAGCTCGCGTTTCTTATTCAGCGCGTTCCGCCAATCATTCTCCGACCATTTTTCGAACTCGCCGACTAACTCGACGTTGCGGTAACCCGCCTCCGCTACTTTATCGAGGCGCTCTTCGAAGCTTAGATTTCGCAATACGGTCCAGAGCATAATCGAAATCTGGAAAGGCACTTCCGCTGTTGCCGGCGGCTCAGGTGACTGCGCCTGCTCGGAGATTCCCAGGCCAGGGACGCCTAATCCCAGGGCTGCTCCCATCAGGTTCCGATGAAATTCACGTCGATTCACGGCAATTCACCTCAAAGATCGGATCTCAGACATCACGGCGACGACAGGCTCCATCTGAGTGAATATCTTCGCCACGCACGGACCTCCGGGAAATCGGTGAGTGCCAGTATACGCGAAGGGATTTGGGAGTCCCGCACAAATCCCCGGAGCGAAAATGGGCATGCCGGTCAATCGCTTTGATATAAAGGTGTGTCGCAAATCCCCGTGGCGACCCTGGCGCCCCCGTTGGAGGACCTATGATTGCGCGTGTGTCGCAAAATCTTTCTACCGCGCTTGCCGCCACCCTGCTGGCGCTCTCCGTTACCTCCGCGCATACTCAACAATCGGCAGCACCGGACACGGTTGATATGACCGTAGTTCAGCCTGAGTCGGTGGGGATCTCCTCCGCGCGTCTGGAGCGCTTGCACGCGCTCATCCAGGGGGAAGTC
>JASHOY010000438.1 GCA_030038435.1 Acidobacteriaceae bacterium
AACTAAATCGAGCCGTGAGCGCTGCGGCGTCCGCTTCGTGCTTTCGGTCCATCTCGTCCAGGGTATTCTGGTTCTGTTGCACTCGCGCGTTGTGCTCCGCAGTCGTTTCGAACTCACCCTTGGGGGGAACCGGCGGCACTTCGGCCCGCTCCGCCTGGTAATCCGCATTGAGCTTCTGAATGGCTACTCCCAGCTCGGCCGCCTCGGCTTTGTCGGAATCCGCGATGTGCTGCTCCAGGCCCGCAACCTCGGCATGCGCCTGCTCCAGAGTTAACTGCGCCGCCGTCTCGGGGTTCAGCGCATTGAATACCCCATCGGTCATCCCCGCGTGCATCAGCTTATCCAGTGACGGTGCGTCCAGGCTGAAGCTCACGTGGCAGGCCTCGATCAGTTGCACCGTCCGCCCCTCCGGCAGGTTCCGGCTCACAAACCCCACCACCTCATTCAGCGTCAGCTTGTGCGTCACCGGGCATTTGGCCTGCGTCTGGGCGTGCCCTACCCAGGCTAGCGCAATGGTTGCCACCAGGAGCAGGGTTGCCCGAAACATCCCGCGATTGGTTCCGCCCGCAGCCGCTCTATTTCGTCGTATCTCACTGCCCAAAGATCCGTGCATCGAACCCTCCCTGCCCGAGTCCTTCATGTCACAGGTCGCATTTCGTTTGCGAATGACTTGCGGTCCTCGGATATCGACTACCGCAGGCGCCTGCTTTGCCCGCACCCCCACTGGTCGCCCAGCGAGCAGCCTTTCTTATAGAAACTCCCGGCTTTTCCGATATCTCTGGAGACCCCTGTGCCTCCTTCGTACAGAAAGACGAGATTGGAGCAGGACTCGGCGGGCCTGGCGTCACATGTTTTGGAATATTCCTCCTGATCCAAGAAGCCAGGATTGCCGCAGTGCGTGACCCCATCCAGTAGAAGTGTCCGGTTCGCTTTCATTCCTTCTGCCGCTTGAGCAGGCCCTTATCGCGGCCCACTCCAGTCGCTGGGTCTATCCAAACCCGCTCCATCGTGTCGTGGTCAACCAGCGTCAGCACGTTCACTCCGTCGAGGCACCTCTCGCGCCCCCGAGTGATGGTTTGGGAGACCGTCAGGGTTCCACCCTCCAGCTTCATGCACAACAACCTTCCATCTGCATCAAGCGGGGGCGGATGGTGGATTGTGCCGCACCAGTCTCCGGTTGTAATCTCGTTCAATCGGATCATTACAGGAAAGCTCTGACCTGTTGCCGAATGCATCGTCCCCACCCACGTTCCTACAAAATCAGAGAGTGGAGCTGAGCTGGAGTTCTCGGGATTCAAAGAGATCTGTGGCAAAGTCGACGCGGCCGCGACGGGTGCAGGGGCATCGAGGCCGTCGGAATCCGGCTGATAGGTTCGCACGCAGAGCGCGCGCTCATGGATCCTCTCAGAGTCGGTGTAGACGCCTCCGGTGAAAAAGCTGAAAAGGTACGCCACTTGGCCGTCCTTCGCGTTCGAACTCCAGGTTGAAGTGGTTATCTTGATCCCCCCCATGATGTGGTAGGGATCTGGTTTCGTGACGTGAATGAACCCATGCACTCGGTCTACATAAGCGCTGCTTCCAGGGTCATAGATTCCGCGGAGCTGACCGATCGATGGCAGACGCCAGTCCGGAAACGAACCCCCACGAAAAGCTTTGCAATAAGCAGAAGCTTGTTGCCAATCAACCGGGTCGCTGTCTTGAGTTATCCACATCAGATTGGTTTTGGTGTCCAACCAGATTCCGGCGGCGTTCAGGCCCGCCAGGAACGTCTTTTGCTTCTGCGTCTTGAGAGCGGCCTCTTCCTTTTGTGCTTCTTTTTGGGAGTTCACCTTCTCTATTCCGACTTTGGCCGGCTGGTTGTTCGGGTCCACAGCCAGAATCGCCTGGTAGACCGTGGCTGCGCCGTCGTAGTCCTCCTCATCCATGCGGAGTTGTGCATCCCGCAACTGCTCGGCAATCTGCGCCGAATGCAAAGCGCCGCTCACCTCAATCCCGGTTCCGGCCAGCCGCAGCATGCGCGTTTTCAGTGCATCCTCCGCATATGGCTGCTCCACCGCTACACTCTTCCAGTTCTCGTTCAACCGGCGCGCGGTGTCTCCTGGCACCGTGTCAAACCAATACTCTTCGCCGCCTATCGTCGCCGTCAGCCGTTGAGTATCCGCGTTGTAATTGTTGAAGGTTGCCGAAACCGCAACCCTGTATTCGGACTTCTTCAGAAATTCAATCCTGGCTAAGAAAGGTGTGTTCCTCAAATCCAGCTTCGATTGGTAATCCGCGTTCACCTGCGCCACCGCTGTTTCGTGGTTTCGGTCGACCTCAGTTGCCGCAGCTTGCGCTCGTTGTACCTGCGCATTGTAGTCCGCCGTCGAGGTGAATGGATCCTTTGGCGGCACCTTCGCCGCCTTTGCACGCTCGGTCTGGTATTGCGCGTTCAGCTTTTGGAGCTCCGCATCGCGCTGCGCCGCCAGTGTCGAGTTTGGCCCCGCCACGTATGCCTCCAATCCCGCCACCTCCACATGCGCCTGGTCCACGGTCAGTCCCGCCGCCGTCTCAGGATTCAGAACGTTGAACTCCCCCTCGGTCATACCGGCGTCCACCAACTGTTCGAGCGACGGCGCATCCAGGCTAAAGCTGACGTTGCACGCCTGGATGAGGTCCACCGTGCGCTTTTCTGGCTCCTTCTGCACAAGGAACTTCCTTACCTGTTCCAGCGTCAGCCGGTGGGCCACCGGGCACTTGGGCGTCGTCTGAGATTGTGCAATGCATCCGGTCACCAGAAGGAAACATAGGCAACCCCAACAAACCGAAGCACTCAAGCCCGCTTTGATTGTCGCTGTCTTCCTCTTGACCGGAATACCCAATCTCCTCATCGCATTTCTGCTCCAATCGCAGTTCTCCTACGCTCCAATCGTCCCAAACGACGCGCGCCGTTGTCAGCGGATGTTGCGCAGGTTATCGCACGCGCCTTGAACATGTCCCTGGCAGGCTCTCTCCACGTACATCCGAGCCAGAGCCTCATTGGCCGGCACTCCCCAGCCAAAATAGTAGAGTTCGCCAAGGACCTCGCAGCCGTCCATGTCCCCTCCGTTGCAGGCCTTCTCTTCAAGGGCGCGCGCTTGCGAATAATCCCGCCTTACCCCCTTACCGTGTTCGTAAATGGCGCCAAGGCACGTGCAGCCGTAAAGCTCTCCTGCATTGCATGATTTCTCGAAAATCGACTTCGCCTGTGCATAGTCCCGCTTGACGCCTTGCCCTTCGACGTAGAGAACGCCAAGATCAGTGCACGCAATCAGTTCACCACCATCGCACGCCTTCTCCCACAAAGTCTTGGCCGCGGCGTACTGTTTCTGTCGATCTAGTCTCCGCCCCTCCTCGTAATTTTGTCTTGCCGCCGTCTGCTGCTCCTGCAGCTTCGCTGCTGCTTGCTGTGCGGACTGCGCCGCCACTATGCCATCCTTCGCTTCATTGTTGGTTGGATCTACTTTGAGCGCCTGTTCATATTCGTCGATGGCTCCCGAGTAATTCTGACTAGCCCTGCGCGAATTGGCCTCCTCCAAGTGTGCACTAACCTCGACAGCCTCCACTGCTCTGCGCTGCCGACCGAGCTGCGCGATAGAGCGAGTTGGCAAAGTCAATATCAACGTGCGACTATGCATTCCATCGTCCGTAAAAGGCTGGGTCACCTTCACGTTCTTCCAGTTCTCGTTCAACTCCCGCGCCGTCTCTCCTGGTACTTCGTCGAACCAATACTCCTCTCCGCCAATGGCCGCCGTCAGCCGTTCAGTATCCGCGTTGTAGTTGGTAAAGGTCGCCGGAACCGCAATCTTGTATTCGGATTTCTTCAGAAACTCGATCCTGGCTAGGAAGAGTGTGTTCCTCAAATCCAGCTTCGATTGGTAATCCGCGTTCACCTGCGCCACAGCTGTTTCGTGGTTTCGGTCGACCCCAGTTGCCGCGGCTTGCGCTCGTTGAACCTGCGCATCGTAGTCCGCCGTCGAGGTAAATGGATCCTTCGGTGGTACCTTCGCCGCCTTCGCCCGTTCGGTCTGGTACTGCGCGTTCAGCCTTTGGAACTCCGCATCGCGTTGCGCTGATAATGTCGCATCCGGCCCGGCCACATAGGCCTCCAGCCCAGCCACCTCCGCATGCGCCTGCTCCACGGTCAGCTCCGCGGCCGTCTCCGGATTCAGAACGTTGAACTCCCCGTCTGTCATTCCCGCGTCCACCAGCATCACCAGCGACGGCGCATCCAGGCTGAAGCTCACGTGGCACGCATCGACCCTGTCGACGACAATGCTCCCCCTGATCCGCGCCTGGATCAGCCCCGCCACCTGGCCAAGCGTCAATCTGTGGCCGCCGGGGCAATTCGCCATTGCCTGACCATGAGCCGCAACGCACGACATAAAAACTGCTGACCGCGTCATCCACTTGCCTACCGCAACCCTGAACGAACTGCGGCGGCGTTGCATCGACACATTGATCTTGCCCGCCTTGTACTCGGAACTTCTGAGTTCGCCGTGCATCAACCTCGCCCCCAGTCGAAAGATCGGATTTTTGCCGCGTGAGCTCGTCTCCAGGAAAGCAGCACCGTTCTTGCTCTATTCAGTTGCAGGAAACGGCCAGAATCTTGCACTCCTTCAGCACGTCTGCCTTTTTTGCATTGGCTGTGGCGTTGTTCGGATCGAGTTGCAGCGCCTGGTTATACTCCCTCAGAGCCCCAGCATCGTCGCCGCTCTGACGCTTCGCGTCGCCTTGCTGGATCAGGCTTTCGATCTGGGTAGATCGTAATGCGGCGCTCTGTGCCTGCTGCCGCTGTTCCTCCTCCAGCTCCGGCATGAACTCGAAGCGCACCCCGAGCCGTTCTCCCAGGTGAGCCGACAACCTCCTCGTCTTTGGCGCAAGCCGCTCGCCTGTAGCCTCGGCTACCAGCGTCATCGCTGTTCCGGTCGGCGGGGCAACAGCGTCCGCCTGTCCGGCTGCCAGCTTCCTCTTCGGGCCCCCATTTACACTCCACTCACATGCGATGTCGCAGGTCACGGTTAGCAAAGCCGGAGCTGGCGGCGCGTTCACAGTCTTCGTTCTTCCGCCTCCCCCCGTGCCCGTCCCTGAGTCCGAACCGTCCGTCCCGCTTCCCTGGTCCGCGGTCGTTGGGTTGACGATCACACCACCGGGCGTCGGTTGTGTCAACCACCTCCAACCAAGGTACCCAGCCCAAGACAGGGAGGCCAGCAGGATCAGGGCCAGCACCACATACTCAAAGCGAATGCCGGCTCCCTTCTTCTCCTGTTCCTCTCCGTAGGCATGAAACAGGCGCGTGGCGTCGGTCGTGTTCGGGCCAGTCCCTGTCGATGGCACATCGACGCCCGATTCAGTGACTGTCTCCAGCCGCACCGGCCGCCGCACCGGCGTCTTCCGCAATACGTCATCCACTTCGCTTACCAGCTCAAAGGCACTGGCCGGACGATCCTCGCGTTCCCTGGCGAGCATCCGCATCACCAGATCGTCAAGCCCAGGCCAATCCGCTACTTCAGGGCGCAGATGGCTTGGCGGAAGGCGCTGGCCGTCGAGATTCGAGTACATCCGCCCATCGCTTGTCCGGCTGCGCGAATCCGTTTCGCCGGTGAGCATCTCGTAGAGCACCACGCCCAGCGAATATAAATCGACGCGTCCGTCCATTTCATCGGCCGGCATGCCCAGCCATTGTTCGGGCGCTGCATATTCCGGAGTGAACATCTGCCCCCGCGTACGCGTGATGTTCACAGCCGAGTCTTCGACTGCCGCAATGCCGAAGTCCAGGATTTTGGGAATCTCCGGCATCCCGGGACTGATGGCGATTAGAATATTGTCGGGCTTGATGTCGCGATGCAGGATGTGGCGGCGATGCGCTGCATCGAGCCCTAGCGCAATACCGCGGGTCAGGGTGAGCGCTCGATCCACAGCCAGCCCCCCCCGGCCGACCAGTTCGCGCAGCCCCGGGCCGTTCACGTATTCCATAGGAATAAACGGAGAGCCGTCGTCGTAGGCCGAGTCATAAATCCGGACGATATTGGGGTGGATGATGTCGATACACGCTTCCTGGATGAAGCGCTTCAGAATTTTAGGGTCGTGACTCACGCGGGGAGAGAGAAACTTGATTGCGCGAAGAGCCCGGGATTGAATGTGGCATGCCTTATAGACAACTCCGAATCCGCCCGCACCGATCGTGCAGATGATCTCGTAAGTATTATTAACAACCGTACCCGGATCCAGTTCCGTCGGCGGACCGAGAGGAGAGCGGTCTCTGTCGCAATTGGTCTTGCTGTTGGGATAGGGAGTCGTACAAACCGGGCACCGTTTCATCAGTTTGTCTCTCTGCGATTAAATCGCACTTCTTTTCGCCGATCGGAAGAGGCTGCGAAAGAACTCGAAATTGCAGAAAGCGCGAAAACTTCGTCGCGCCACAATGCTCCATGGAGCGATTAATTCGGGGCGGATCATGGTTTCAACTTCCGAAATTAACCCCGTGGCGGGATATTTTAGAGTTTTTCCGCAGCCTGGGAAGACAGGCACCCCCAATATAACGCGGATTCCCGCCCGTTGAAGGCATCTTCTAGTTCCCTGGCGTTTTCTCACAAGATTTTTGCCCACATCACTTTAGCGGGATCGGCGCAGGATATTGTTCGATATTTTTTAGGAATCAGAACCTGCTGTTAACATTATGCCTTTCGAATCAATTGTTTATGGAGGTGGTGAGACCACGCTGAAGATCGGCGGAATAGGGGCATGGGGTTATTCCAGGGAAGTGACGAACGGAGGTTGCGCATTTGTGGCGCCGTATTTGGCACTGTGCCAGAAAGATTCCGAGCAGCGGGAAAACAGTCCTCGCGTAGCATTCAATGAACTGCGCTAAATCAAACGTACGGGCTGGTAGTGATGCTACCTGCCGAACGATCTTCCGTCGTGGCCAGTGGCGCATCAGTAGACTCGGTGCTGGATGCACGGCAGTTCCGGTGCGATTACGAATACTCTTGAGGGCTACGAACGGGTTCACTGTGCCCTGTCATCAATCATCTGAAAGCGCAGTTTTCTGAGCAGTTGCCGGTATAGCGAAGCTTGATATCATCCGCGCCGCAGGCGCAATCA
>JASHOY010000439.1 GCA_030038435.1 Acidobacteriaceae bacterium
GAAGCGGGTAGAGATACCGAAACCGGACGGCGGAATGCGCAAGCTGGGCATTCCGACAGTGCTGGATCGATTTATCCAGCAAGCGGTCATGCAGGTTCTGCAGCAGCAGTGGGACCCGGAGTTTTCCGATCACAGCTACGGTTTTCGACCGGGCAGATCGGCTCATCAGGCAGTGGCACAGGCGCAGCAGTATATCGCCGAAGGCTGCGGCTGGTGCGTTGATCTCGACTTGGAGAAATTCTTCGATCGAGTCAATCACGACAGACTGATGGCTCGTATCGCCAAGCGGATCGATGACAAGCGGCTGCTGAAACTTATCCGGGCGTTCTTGAACGCCGGGGTGATGGAAAACGGGTTGCTTAGCCCAAGCGTGGAAGGGACTCCCCAAGGGGGACCTCTTTCGCCGCTGCTCAGCAATATCGTGCTTGACGAACTCGACCGCGAACTGGAGCGCCGGGGACACCGACACGTCCGCTACGCAGATGACTGCAACATCTATGTGCGCAGTGAACGTGCGGGTCAACGGGTGATGACGAGCATCACGCGATTCATCACGCAGCGGCTCAAGCTCAAGGTAAATGAGGCGAAGAGCGCGGTGGCGCGACCGCAGGAGCGAAAGTTCCTCGGATTTAGTTTTACGAGCGATCCAGAGATCAGGCGAGCAATTGCTCCGAAGGCTCTGACTCGTTTCAAAGACAAAATCCGTGAGATCACGCGACAGGCCAAGGGCATAAGCATCGAGACGACAGTGAAGCGCCTGGCTACCTATATGGTGGGATGGCGTGGCTACTTCGGCTTTTGCGAAACCCCCGAGGTGCTGATCGGCCTAATTCGTTGGGTGCGGCTCAGGCTGCGATGTGCACTCTGGCGACAATGGAAAACTCCCCGTCGTCGTCGGGCCGCGTTGCTGCAACTCGGGGTACGTCCGCGACTAGCCGCCAATACCGCCGGTAGTGGTCGTGGCCCCTGGTACCTGGCCCGCTCCAAAGCTCTCTCCGTGGGGGCTTCCAATGCATACTTCCGTTCACTCGGACTACCTTCACTTTTCGAGAACTACTAGCCTAACTTCTCGAACCGCCGTGTACGGACCCGTTCGCACGGTGGTGTGGCAGGGGTCGGCAGGTGACTGCCGCCCCTATGCCGATCAAACGGGCATCGCATCCAGAAAATCGGTGTGTGGATTTGCAAGCCCGATTTGGCTTGCTTCATAGTTCTGGCGGTTCATCGCCTTCGAAGTGCGGATCGTATCCGCTGAACAGAAGGCATTCCAACCTCTCAGCATCTCAGAGGACACCATCTGGAACCCGCTTGCGCATAGTTGCGTAGTTTCGGTAGCGGTGACATACTCCGCAATCGAGTAGAAGCACACCTGCTCCCGGAACGGTAGGCCGGGAGCAGGTGCCTTGAATCGAATCAGAGAGCGACGGTTACCGCTTTGGTCTGTAGGTAATTGTTGAGGACTTCTTCGCCCATCTCGCGACCCCAGCCAGATTGCTTGTATCCGCCGAAAGGTAGAGAGGCGTCAAAGACGTTATGGCAGTTCACCCAAACGGTGCCTGCGCGAAGGCAGCGGGCCACCTTGTGGGCGAGGCTCAGGTTCTCGGTCCACACGCTAGCGGCCAGACCGTAGATGGTGTCGTTGGCGCGCTTGACGATCGCGTCGATGTCTTTGTCGGAAAAGGGAACTGCACACACCACGGGCCCGAAGATCTCTTCCTGAACGACCTTCATGCGCGGGTTCGTGTTTGTCAGCACGGTGGGACGCACAAACCAACCGCGATCCACGCCCGAGACGGGACCTCCGGCTGCGATGTTCGCACCCTCCTCAATTCCTGATTCGATGTAGCCGACCACGCGGTGATACTGCTCGTCCGAGACAAGCGGGCCCATCTGGCATGAGGGATCCATTCCCGGTGCGAGCTGGATCTCATTTGCCAAGTGGCTCACGCCGTCCACAACTTCGTCGAAAACCTTCTCATGCACATAGAGGCGGGAACCTGCACAGCAGCACTGCCCGTGGTTGAAAAAAATTGCGCTGGCTGTCCCCTGAATTGCGCTATCAGTTTTCGCATCCGGGAAGACCAAGACGGGCGATTTTCCACCCAGTTCCAGCGTCACCTTCTTCAGGTTTCCCGCCGCGGCTTTCACAATGAGCTTGCCCACTTCGGTTGACCCGGTAAAGGCCACCTTATCGACCATCTCGTGGGCGGCCAGCGGCGCGCCGGCTCCTTCGCCGTAGCCGGTAATTACGTTGACCACGCCAGCCGGCAGACCAGCTTCATCCAAAAGCTGCGCCAGCCGCAGCCCCGAAAGCGGCGTCTGCTCGGCCAGCTTCAACACAATCGTGCAGCCGCAAGCTAGTGCAGGTGCCAGTTTCCACGCAGCCATCAGGAGCGGGAAGTTCCACGGGATGATTTGCGCTACCACACCGATGGGCTCTCGAAGCGTGTAGGAATGGTAGTCGTATCCAGCCGAGAGAGGCAAAGTCTTGCCCGAGATCTTGGTTGCCCAACCGCTCATATAGCGGAACATGTCCACGGTCAGCGGCACGTCGGCCACGCGTGCCACCGAGAAGGGCTTGCCGTTATCCAGCGATTCCAGCTCGGCGAATTCCTCCAGATGTTCTTCGACAAGATCGGCGATCTTCCAAAGCACGCGACCTCGTTCCGAAGGTGACATGCGCGGCCAAGGACCTTCGTCAAAGGCGCGGCGCGCTGCGGTTACAGCGCGGTTAACGTCCTCGGCTTCGGCTTCTGGAACCTGCGTGATGACTTCGCCAGTTGCAGGGTTGTAAACCGGAAGTGTTTTGCCGGACTCCGCCGCAACGAAGCGGCCGTCAATTAGCATCCTGTGATCGCTGCTCAAAAAGTCGGTAGTACGACGACTGAGACGCGGGTCCATAGACAGAGTGGCCATATAAAAAACCTCCTGTGCTGTCAGGCGCGGCTCCCTTGGGGTTGGCGAGGGAGGAGGAAGGAGCCCGAACCGCGCCGGGATTCGGCACACAGGAACACTAGCACCGGGGCCTGTGGATTGACCAGTAGACGAAAAGGATCAAATAGCGCGAAGGGCCCACCAGCCGACACACCGGGGCAAGCGGCGCGAACAGACCAATGCGCTCATCCTGCAGAAGTTGTTAGCGCCAAAGCTTGTTTACGAGTACCAATCCGCCACCAGGAATCCCACACCCGCGGGCCATCCGCCGACCTATTGATTGACACTCTCAGTCACATGATTACAAGTCCACGCGCTTCATTGCCTTCCGCTCCCACTGGGGTTCCCGACGCAAACGACTACGTCCTTCTCTCTCATTACCAAGAGCGGCATGACTTCCAGAAGGTTCCTGACGACTTCTCGTGGCAGGCATTTTGAAGGAGGTAATGGGAATGGTGGGCGGTTCAGAACCGTTTCAATGTCGCTTACTAGCGAATGCTCGCCGCGAATTTCCGCGAGTTGCATGTGCTCGATCTGCTTCGAAAACAGACTTTTGAGCGCCGTCGATCTATTCGCGAGATCGTCGGTGTCAGATGCAGGTCCAACTCCCCCAATCCGCTTGCTCGGCACCGCTCTTGCTCCCTTGATTTAGGTGGTTCGCATATGAAACTTGAAATGCTGCCTGATCTATCGGCCAACTGGACAAAACATATAGCTGAAGTTATGCAAAAGCGCGTCTCGAAAACCCCGGCCGCGATAAGCATTATCAATCGCTGATTATGGGTTGGTGTCTTGTAAGCGCTGAAAATAGGAGGTTTACTGAACCAGCGCGAATCGGTTCGTCAAACATGCAAATTCACTGAAGCTATTGTAAGAAGACCAGGAGGGCGCCCTCCGAACTCGCTTAGGACGATTTTCGGAGCCAATCGAGGGATACCTAGACCATCAAGCGACCGGCGTCGGCGCGTCTACGGGCCAAATAGCAGGTTTGTTTTCGGGGAAATCGACTCCTTTCGGCCCTGAGTCATGCAACCGAATTCACCGATTCCTACTCTGTCAAAGCCTCGAGCTGTTTCTCGAATCCCTACCACAATGAATCCAGCTGGAATTTCAGGCGTGACAGGATTGTGCCACAGCGATGATCCTTTTCACTGCTGGACAAGCTCCATCAGCTTGGCATAGTTATTCACCACCCCGTACTTTACCTGCTCGGACGTGATCCGGCTGAAGAATTTGCGCGCGCACTCGATCTTGGTCTGCTCGACTTTCCTGAACTCCATTGACGACATCGACCCCTTCGTTTCGGCCACGAAGTAGACATGCTTAAGCTTGGGATCGGTGACCGCATCGAAGGTATGTTTCAGTGCTTCTTCCATGTTGACTGGGACCGGTCCCGGCACAGGAAGAAGATCAGCGTGCCGACGGCTCGCCACAACCTTGATGCCAATGTGCAGAAGGGCTCGGCGATGCGAATATTCGCCTTCGCGACCTACTCGGTGCTCGGGTTCGCAGGCAGAGGCTACATGGCCGGATTGAGGATGCAGTCCGTTGGTGCTGGCTTCGGCATTCGAATTCAAGGCCAACAGAGATGCGGTCTAACGATCCGACAATCTGCAATCTGGTCGTGGGAGATGATCGGTGAATCAATGCTTGCCGGGAAATCCGCCAAGTCCGTGGAAGGTGAGGTAGAGCGAGTAACCACACACTGCGACGGCGACCGCCATTTCAAAGAAGAGGAACATGACCCCGTATTTATACCAGGGCTCGTGAGGAACATTATCTGCAGGATAATTCGGCTTCATGAAGAACTCTCCGGGTTGTGGATTCGAAATTCTCGCGGTTTGTCGCGGTTACGCTTCCTCTATGGCTAACGTGCTCGGCAACAGTCCGTGCTCTTCCGGGTGACGTTCGTAGCGTGCGGCCCAGAAGTAAAAGAGCACGAACGGCAGGAACATATAGAGCGCCACGTAGGCGTATCCGATGTGAAGATTCTCGCCGTTTGAGAAGACGAGCGGATAGACGATTGCCGCCGCGGTCGAGACGCCGCCAATGAACCCCGCTGCTGCTCCGGGACGGTCGGGAAATAGAAGCGGGACAAGGGCAAAGGTCCCCCCGGTTCCGAAGGATATGAAGACGCCCAGCGCGACCAGAACCGCGACTGAAAGATGGAGCGATCCGGAAAGACCGCCGACGGTCAGGCCAGCCATTGCCAGGACAATCAGAATCAGGGAAACCCCAAGCCAATGCAGGCGGGGCGCATAGGGCAGAGTTTTAGCGATGAAGGGAAGCGGGGTCCAGCCCCGGCGTTGGAAGAGATCGGACATGAACCCCGAGAATGGCCGGAAGAGCGAGGCCGTGAATGACGCGACTGCCGCGAAGGTGCCTGCGGCGATCTGCAATCCGGCGACGCTATGGAAGCCGAGCGCGAGAATCGCTTCGTGGAAGCCGCGCGTGAAGTAGCCGGGGAGCCAGGCGTTCAACGCGATCTCGAGGCCAAAGGACATGGCATAGGCGAGCATGAGAGCGATGGCGATGTAGCGACTCCAAACGAAGAGTGTGCCGCGAAGGTCGCTTCTCCCGCGCACCAGGATTGTCCGTTCAGCCGAATTCGCGGCTTTTCCGCGCCACAGATACCAAGCGGCAAGAATCAGTGCGATCGCGCCCAGATCGATGAACGCGGCGTGATAGTTGGTGCCGAAGAGGCGAGGCAACACCAGTGCCCCTGCGCCCGCTCCAACGTTTCCCGTGCCCGCATACAGTCCTTCTGCCGTGCCGATCTCATGTGCGTCGAACCACTGTGCGACGTGCTGAATGCCTACCACGAACGAGACGCCGGCGATGGCCACCAGAATGCGCTCGACAAAGAGCACGTCATAGTTGGTTGTGAATCCTGACGCAATAGAAATCAAGCCGCAAGCTGCAAGAATGCAGGCGAAGGTGCGCGGAGCCCCGAAACGATCGGATGCCCATCCGGCAATAATTCTGCCCAGCGGAGCCATCCAGATTGCCGAACTCGCGAGGAGGCCGAGCTCCTTGATGTTGAGGTGGTAACTGGCCGCGATGCTGGGGCTGAATGCGGCGGTCGAAAACCACATGAGGAAGCACCAAAAGAAGCCGACTGTAGCGATGATGAGTTGCTCAACTTTGTGCGTTGCCATGATTCTCCTCTATTTCGTGACCGGGACTTAATGGATTGGGCAGGCCCGCGAACGAATCTGCCCAGTCGGTCATCATTTGGTTCCCTTTCGGCCGAGACTCCAGTGGTAAACAAACTCGACATAGCCGTATTGCATGTTGCGATCCGACGGATAGATCGCGGCAACAACGGTCTTGCCTTGCGCGTATGCGTAGTAAAAGTTGAGGTCGACATTCTTGGTCGTCTTCCAATCGGCGCTGACGTCCGCGAGCGACGCCAGCGATGTGGCGCCATTCGCCGGACGGCCCGTGAATCCGAATACCTTGTTGTCGTAAGCGCCGCCGCCCAGATACCACAGATCGTGCGCTGAAGTGAGCTGGAGCCAGTGCAAATCGGCGCGCAGGGCGAGCTGCTTCACCGGCTTGTCCATCAACTGCACAAACTCGTCGGTGTTGTTCATCAGGTTGAAGAAGGGCAGCCGGGCGTAGACGCGAGGCGTAGGCAACATCTGGAAGAATGTGTTGTGCGTGCCATCGGTTGAATTGTTGTCGCCACTGGAGCGGAACCAACCGCCGCGTAGCCACGGAGTGGTCGCGACATGGTTAAGCTGGTAACCGCCTTCTACAGCGGCGGCGTCCGCATCGTGCCCCAACTCACCCCAGCTCCCGTTTTGCAATGCTCCCCAGAAGAGAAAGTCGAACTGGCCTGGCCCAGCAGGGATGGCAGAGAGGAGATCGGCCCCGTAGGTTCCGATGCGGATGTTCTGGTGATCGGACTCGCGAACGGCAAGTGCGCGATTATCTGTCTTGGTAAGGCCGGTTCGGCCATCGTGATAGGCTGCGGCGAATCCCCGCCAGAGCAAGTGCTGCTTGAACTGGGACCGAGTTACGGCGAGATACTGCAAATCGACGTTCAGTTCAGGGTTGCCGTTCATGTTGAAAACGCCCTGATCGGCGCGCGCCGCCATTGCCGTGATGTTCCAACCCGCCGCATTCCAATGCGCGTCGAGACCGTCGAAGCTGCGCTGGGCGTTTGAGAAGCCGAAGTTTCCAATCAAACGCTGGGCGATGCGATTGGTTTGTAACCAACCGATAGTCGCATTTCCCGGTTGTGTCTCCTGGCCATCGAAAAACTCAAGGCGGCCGAGCCGGATATTGCCGTCTTCACCGTCGAAGCGCACAAATCCCTGCTTGAGGAAAGCCGCCGCCGGCTCGGTGTTGTTATTCGAAGCGTAGTAGGTTCCACCCAGCCCCAACTGCCCCTGCGCAGTCAACGGCGAAACAGCATCATTGGGGACATCGAGCACTGCCGGTTGGGCTAACTCCAACTGCCAGTCCCAGCAACGCAGACGCTGCGCGATACCCAGCCGCAAGAGCGACTCGACGTAGCCATAGGTGCTGGCCTCTGGCGGCGCTGCGAACCATTGCCATGCGTCCACTCGCGTGCGGTCGTATACGGATACGTTGAGGGCGGGATTGCCGCTGGATTGTGCGTGCAGCGGAGCGAAAGCTGCGGCAGCGAAAAGAAGCGAACAGATGACAGCTTTGATGTAGAGATTTCGATACACAAGCTCTCCTTGTAGTCGTGCGCGCAAATAGACAGCCACGGAGGCACCGATGCGGCGCACGCGATGTGTCTGCAATGTCGAGGTTGCTCAGCGGAGAGCGGGGAAGATCGCTTGATCGAGTCGCGGGCACGGCAGGGTGCCCTTTTTGGCGTTATTCAAGCATTGAATAACATTATGTTCATGTGTTTCCCGTAAAGATCGGTCGCTCCGCACTCACGCGACAGCAGATCGAGCAGGAGTATTCACAATCTGCCCGGAGAGTGGTGTGAGCGCGGCAGCAATTGCACCGATGATTTCCTCAGAGACACCGAGTTCGCGCAGTGTTTCCACCAGGTGAACGGCAACACTGTCATAATGCCGTTGTTCGATTGCGAGCCTGGAATGCGCGTCGCGCATGGATGCGCCACTGTACTGACGCGGACCACCCAAAGCCTGGGCGAGAAACGCAAATTGGTGAGCCTTCAGGCGCGAGATGCTGACAGCATTGAAGAAGTCTTTTAACTCGGGGTCGACAAGCACGCGTTCATAGAATCGATCCACGGCGGCATTGACTGCAGGCTCGCTGCCAATGCGTTCATAAAGACTGGATCCACTGACTGGATGGCTCATTTTGCTCTCCTCTGTTTGTCAGGGTTCGAGACGCTTGCATTTACTTACGCTTGCACGGTGTTGCTTGAAGACTTTTCTATGCGTACCGCACACTGTTTATAGTTGGGCTCACGGGAAATGGGATCGAATGCGCTTTGCGTGATTTGATTCGCATTGGTTTCGGCAAAGTGAAACGGCAGGAACACCTGCCCCGGAGCAACAATTTCAGTAATGCGCAACTCCACCTTGCTTACCCGTCCGCGGGCTGAGATGACTTCGACGGGATCGTGTGCCTGAAGATTGAGCTGCTGCGCGTCCTTCGGGTTCATTTCAAGCCAGGCGCGAGGCGACATGCGCTGCAGGATCGAGATGGCCCCAGTCTTGGTGCGGGTGTGCCAGTGCTCGACAGTGCGCCCGGTGTTGAGAATCAGCGGAAATTCTGAATTTGGCTGCTCGGGGAACGGAGCCCACTGCGTTGGCAATAGGCGCGCTCGGCCGTCCTCGGTTTGAAAGGTCCCATCACTATATAACCGGCGCGAGGTAGAAACATCGGAGGACGCTCCGCTCGGAAACGGCCATTGCATGCCGCCGGACTCTTCAAGCAGCGCGTAACTCATGCCCGAGTAGTCGCAGAAGCGTCCGGCTGAGACACGCCGCCATTCTTCGAATGCATCGAGGGGTTCGCGCCAGCCAGGGAACAGTTCTTCTCTGCACCTCAGGCGCTCGGCGACGGCGAGAAAGATGTCGAAGTCGGAACGTGCTTCTCCGGGCGGCGCAACGGCCGCATTCACCTTACTCACGCGGCGCTCGGAGTTCGTATAAGTTCCCTCCTTTTCGCCCCAGATCGCTGCGGGAAGAACCAAATCGGCCAACTCGGTCGTGGGTGTGGGGTGAAATCCGTCTTGTACGACGAGAAAGTCAAGATTCCCCAAGGCGTGCTTCAGCACGTCGATATTGGGGAATGAAACCAGCGGATTCGTGCCGAGTATCCAAAGCGCCCGAATTTTACCGGCTACGGCGCCTTCAACGATATCGGGGTAAGCCAGGCCGCGGTGTGTGGGGATGCGCTCCACCGGCACGTTCCAGAGCCGGGCGATTTCTGCGCGATCGATTTCGTTTTCAAATTTGCGATATCCGGGAATTCCCGAAGTGAATCCGGCTTCGCGCGTGCCCATCGCATTGCACTGGCCGGTGATGGAGAATGGCGAAGCGCCTTTGCGTCCGATGTTGCCCGTGATGAGCGCGAGGTTATTGATGGCGTTTACGGTTTCTGTGCCTTTGGTGCTGTGGTTCACGCCCATCGTCCAGCCGATGAACGCGGCCTTCGCATGAGCGTAGAACAGCGCCGTCTTGCGAATCAGTTCCGGTTCGAGCCCGGTGATCTGCGCCGCATATTCCAACGTGTACGGCTCAAGCGACGCGCGCAGTTCTTCAAAGCCTGATGTGTGCGACGCGACAAACTCCCGGTCATACAACTGTTCGTCGATCACGACGCGCAGCATGGCGTTGATCAGCGCGAGATCCGACCGCGGTTTCACGGGCAGATAGATGTCTGCCATCATTGCCGTTTTGGTCACGCGGGGATCGACGACGATGAGCGTTTTGGATTGGTTCGTTTCAAGCCGCGTGCAGAGGATAGGATGGTTCTCCGCTATGTTTGCGCCGATAAGCAGGATGAGGTCCGCGCACTCCAGATCTTCGTAGGCGCCTGGCGGCCCGTCGCTGCCAAAGGATCGCTTATAACCGGCGACCGCGGTGGACATGCAGAGCGTGGTGTTTCCGTCGTAATTCCGGGTGCCGAAACCAAGCTGTACAAGCTTGCCCAGTGCATAGAATTCCTCGGTCACAAGCTGGCCAGTGCTGATCACGCCCAGCGACTCCGGACCATAATTGCGCTGCACGGCGCGGAATTGCTCAACCATCGTTCCGATCGCCTCATCCCAGCCCACGCGTGCAAGTTCTCCATTCTTACGCAGCAGCGGATATTTCGCGCGGCCCTCCGCTTCGATTGCGTAATGCTCCGCAAGGCCCTTGGGACAGAGTTTGCCTGCATT
Source organism: Acidobacteriaceae bacterium (assembly GCA_030038435.1). Lineage (GTDB taxonomy): Bacteria > Acidobacteriota > Terriglobia > Terriglobales > Acidobacteriaceae > Telmatobacter. The sequence goes on from JASHOY010000439.1 coordinate 10,280, forward strand.
CACAGGATGGTCAGGATTGCCGCGTACGCTCACCACACGGCCATCCTTGACTCCCAGTTGCATACCGCAGCCAACCGAACAATAGCCGCACGTGCTGTTGACCCAGCGATCGGCGCGTTTGCGCGAGGAAGTAAAGCCCAACACAGGGTCGTCACTGTAGCTGTACTTCGAGGAGCGAATATCGAGGCCGCTTCTGCGCGCCAGCCAGCGTGCGAGCTTCATGCCGCCTCCTGCGCCAAATACCCGCTGGCCATATTGGTGGGGACCACGGAGACGAAAAAGAGATAGCGCCCAACGAATTCTCCGGCGATCATGAGAGCCGCAGTAGCAATTCGAGCCCAAGCCGCAGTCGCGAGCGGCAGAAGCGTCAGGCCCACACACGGCAAAACGATGCGGACCAGAAGATGATTGGAAAAGACGGTAGCGAGTAACTGCCAGGAGCCGTGCAATTCATGCACCCGGGAACGGGCAAGACGCACCAGTTTGAGTCCGGCAGTAAACAGCGCAAACCCAAAAGCCGACAACACTGCATATCGCGCGTCCATCGCGCCGCGAGTGAGAGTGTTGGCGCCACAGGCTCCCAGAAGCGCGGTTGTACTCACGAATTCCGCGATGGTGAGGGGCGAGTTCCACGCGGGGCGTCCCGGCACGAGATAGAGTCTCGCGCTCGTCGCCACTCCGCAGATTCCCAACGCGACAGTCAGTGCTCCTAGCCAGCCTGTGCCGCGAATACCGAGCCATAGCGCGGCTGAATACGCAGTTGCCGCAAGAGCGAACAGAGTGAAGAGCAGAACTTCTCGGCTGAGCCACGACCGGCGCCACATCTTCAACGCGCGCAATGCGTGGACCGGCCGCCCTAGATGGAGAGTCGAAGCTGGAAGCGCGAGCATGGCTACCAGCAGTGCAATAAGCGCCGCCATGCGATGCGGTTGCGCACCGAAGGCCTGCAAGAGTCCGATGGACGTGAACGCGCCAACAGAGAGTTGTGTGAGGACTGTCATCACGATCAGCGGCCAGTGCGCGTCCTCAGGGCGAAGACAGCTCAGGTCAACTCTGCTCACGTCGCCGGGCATCTTCGGCGGGAGCTTGATGCGTGTCGTCGAGATGCTGTCGTCGGCTGAAGGCATGCCGGG
>JASHOY010000440.1 GCA_030038435.1 Acidobacteriaceae bacterium
AGGCTGTGGCAGGCCCCACCGTCGAGGCCGGCAACGAAGTATGGCCGAATTTACGCCGCAACCCGAAGGGACGGGGCCAGATTTCCCGATTTCGTTGTCGCTCGTCGCTCCAGGGATCGACCACAGCACGCTCCTCGCTTCTAGAACTCGGCAAATCTGGCTCCCGTCGCCGCCATCCCAAGAGTGTTAACAGGCCCTAGTTGGAATCTCCTGGGGCGGGGCTTGACTTCGGATGCCACGGTCTTGCGCTGCACCCTTTCGGCTCTTCCATTGAATCCTGAAAACACCCGAATTGAAGATTCTTTGCAACTGTGGCGGCATGCAGAGGTGAATCCGCGCTGATGGCGCACTGGGCAGCGCCGCTCCTGGCCCTGCCCTACAATAGAAATATGAGCCATGAAGGCATTCGCTTCGCCTCCCCGGAGGAGAAAGCCCGCCAGGACGAGCAGACCCAGCCGCTTCCCCGAGCCGCTGTCACTCCCGAGAAAGTGCGCGTGCTTCTCAGCGAAGGTAAGGGCCTCGAAATTGATTGGAAAGACGGCCACAAGAGCGCCTGGTCCTTCGCCTGGCTTCGCAATGGCTGTCCCTGCGCTACCTGCGTTGAAGAACGGGAGCAATTGGGCTTGAAGCCCGGCCAGGCCAAATCGAAGGCTGCACAGTTGCTGCCCATGTACACGCCTCCGCCCAAGCCATCGAGCGTGCTGCCGGTCGGCCGCTATGCCCTCCAGTTCAACTGGCTCGATGGCCACTCCAGCGGCATTTATTCATGGGATTACCTGCGCCGAAACTGCCGGTGCAGCGAGTGCGCCTTTGCCGCGAGCAGCCCCACCGGCGCACCCAATTAGTCTTCGCTCCGCCGGCGCAATGTGCGGCGCCTTAAAACCCGTGCGCGTGCAGATAAAACACCACGGCGGAGGCGGCGATGCAATAAATCCCGAACCAGTGCCACCGTCCCTTTTCCAGCCAGCTGCTCAACCACTTCAGCGCCAGCAACCCGGCCAGGAACGAAAACACCATCCCCAGCAAACTGGCCGAAATCGCCCCGTGCAGGTTGATGGGCGCGCCGCTTGCCGCCGATGCATGCGCAGCCTTCAAGAGCCGCATTAGCTCCATTACGTCCACTACGGGGGTGAGTATCACCGCCAGGGCAAAGCTGAAGCGCTCCGAGGTATCCTTGGCTGCGCCCAGCAACATCCCCTGCGAGATAGTCGATCCCGACCGCGAGAAACCGCGAAAGGGCAGCGCCAGTCCCTGTACCACACCCATCCAACCCGCCTGGCCCATATTCAGGGGCGTTCCCTCCGCCGGCTTGGTGCCCGCGCGTTCCTTGCGCCGCTCGACCAGCCCTGTCACCAGGATCATCACGCCCACGGCCAGCAATGCCGGCGCGATGATCTGCAGTTGCCCAAACAGCATTTCTATCTGGGCTTTTGGCGCCCCGTGAAAGTAGGTCTTCTCGATAATCACCTTCAAGGTCTCGCCTACAATTCCGGTGAGGAAGGTCGCCCAGACCGCCTGCTTGAAAAAGCGCATGAATGTCGCGGAGCTATTGAAATAGGTCCGCATCCACACCTTCCAGAAATAAACAATTACGGCAAACATGGTGCCCGTATGCAGCATCACCAGCAGCAAGGTCATCTGCGGCGCCGTGGGATTCAACCCCAACAGCTTCTCCGCCACCACCACGTGCGCAGAACTCGATACGGGCAACAACTCAGCGAACCCCTGCACGATGGCAAGGAGGATGATCTTGAAAACTGTCATGCAAACAGTCTACCGGCTCGCCCGTTGAAATCTCTTGAATGCAGCGGCGTATTCGTTTGGTCTCCTCATGCGGATTGAGGTATCTATCATGAAAGAGGTGTCCGGGCTAAAAGCCGGCCGATCACGGTTGGCGAAATATGGGGGGAGCGAAGATGAGGATCGGGTTTCTGGGGTTGGGTCAGATGGGGATGCCCATGGCTGCGCGCCTGCTTGCCGCGGGACACGAATTGACCGTCTGGAACCGCAGCGAGGCCCGTGCCGATCCAATTCTGCGCGAAGGCGCCGTTCTGGCTGGCACGCCGGCCGAAGCCGAGCTGGGCGCCGAAGCCGTCATCACTATGCTCTTCGACGACGCCGCGTACGAGAGGGTGCTCTTCGGCGACAACGGGCTCATGGACGCACTTTCTCCCGGCGTGCTTCATATCTCGTGCAGCACCATCAGCGTCGCGCTGAGCGAGCGTATCACCGCCGAACACACCCGACGGGGGCATCCATTCGTCGCCGCGCCGGTATTCGGGCGTCCCAACATTGCTGAAGCGGGACGTTTGTGGATCGTTGCCGCAGGCCCCGACGAGGCCATCGAGCGCGCCCGGCCGCTCTTCGATCCCCTTTCGCGGGGCGTGACTGTAGTTGGCCGTGAGCCGCGCCTGGCCCACGCCCTCAAGCTGGGGGGCAATTTCCTCATCAGCGCCATGATCCATTCGCTGAGCGAGACCTTCGTTTACGCTGAGAAGCAGGGAATTGATCCCGAAATCTTCCTTGAAACCGTCAATAACGCGCTGTTTCAGTCGCCTCTTTACGCCGCGTATGGCAAGGTCATGCTGCACCCGCCTGAACGTCCGGGCGCTACCCTCAACCTGGGGGCGAAGGATCTTAAGCTGCTCCGCGATGCCGCCGCCGCGCGCCAGACACGGCTGAGCCTGGCAGATTCAATGGCCGCAATCTTCGCCGAAGCTCAGAAAACCGGCTTGGCCGAAGAAGACTGGGCGGTCGGGCAGTTCCGTATGGCCCAGCGGCGCGGGTCACGTTAAGATGAAACTCAAATGATCCTGCGGGGAAAGATAGTCTTTATTACTGGAGCCAGCTCCGGCATAGGCGCGGCAACCGCGCTCGCCTTCGCTGCCGAGGGCGCGCGCCTGCTGCTTTCAGCGCGTCGCGCCGGTAAACTTGCTGAAGTGGCAGCGCAGGCATTAGAGCGCGGCGCCGTAGCGGTTCATTCCATCGAACTCGATGTACGCCATCGTCACGCCGTGCAGACCGCGATCGACGAGCTGCCCCCCGATTGGTCCGAGATCGAAATCCTGATCAACAATGCCGGCCTCAGCCGCGGACTCGACAAGCTCTATATGGGTCGAATTGAAGATTGGGAAGAGATGATCGATACCAATATAAAGGGGCTGCTCTATATATCACGCGCGGTATTGCCGGGTATGATCGTGCGCGGGCGCGGGCACGTGGTTAACATCGGCTCGACTGCCGGCGAGCTGCCTTACCCCGGCGGCTCAGTCTATTGCGCCTCGAAAGCCGCGGTTCGCGCCTTGAATGACGGCATGCGCCAGGATGTGCTCGGCAGCCCTGTTCGCGTCACCAGTGTCGAGCCTGGCACCGTGGAAACCGACTTTAGTCTGGTCCGATTTCGCGGCGACACCGGGCACGCGGCGAAGGTTTACCAAGGAATTACGCCTCTCACTCCAGAAGACGTGGCCGATGCTATCTTATGGGCGGTAAAAGGCCCACCGCACGTTAATATTGCGCGTATCGTGCTGACCTCAGTCGATCAGGCTAACTCGCTGCTGTTTAGCCGGAAGAGCTAAGGCTGTAAGCACCACCAGCAGGCGACGGGCTTTGGTCGCTGGGGTGGCAATCGCGCCGTACTTCTCTGCTGGCCTCGGAGTTGGGGTCTGGCACAGCCTTTGGCCGCCGCCTCGTCTTCACGCCAGGCACGAAAACCCATCCCCCGAGGCTTCGGTTCTGACACGATTTTTGCGCGCAATGCCGTTCGCCCTGGTGGTGTTTACACGCTCGAGACCGGATAGCCATTTCATTTGCATTGCGCGGCTCGCAGCGGCTTTTGATCAATCCGCATTCGCTGATTTCTACCCCGTGTCAACTTTTCCCGCTCCTTATGCGTCTAAGCAGCAAAAGTGTGCAAACGGAGCTATGCGAACCACAGTGAATCTCAAGGTTTTGGGGGCGGCTTTGACCGTCTCCCTAATGAGTTCGGCGTGCACGGCGCAGCAAACCGCAAGCAGCAAGCCGACGCCTGGGTCAGACATAACGACAGAACAGGTAGTTCTCCCCGTCATCGCGTGTGACAAGCATGGCGCGCCCGTCTCCGGTCTGACTGCCGGCGATTTCACGCTTGCTGACAGCGGTCGCACCGAAGCAATCAAGAATCTTGCGGCGGCCAGCAGCCTCCCCCTCCAAATGGGCTTGCTTGTTGACACCAGCCGCGCTATGTCGCGGGCAATGGACAGTGAGCGCAAGGCCGCTGAAAAATTCGTTGACTTGACGCTTCCCACCGGTAAAGGCAGCGAAACCCCGGGCCATCAGGCGTTTCTCATCCACTTCGATCAGGAAGTGGAGCTTCTCGATGACTTCACGGTTTCAGGGGACAAACTCCACAAGGATCTTGAACAGATGGGCCCCACCCACCCTCCGGAGAATACCCAGGGGCCGGAAACTACAGACAGTGACGGATCGTACGGCGGCCATAACCATAATGGCGGTAGAGACCGCCAGCTCTATGATGCCATCTATCTGGCCGCAAACGATCTGATGAAGTCAAAGCACGGCAGCAAGGCGCTCGTCGTGTTCTCCAATGGCGTCGATGCTGGGAGCAAAGAGTCGCTAAACGATGCCATCGAAGCGGCGCAGCGAGCTGACACGCCCGTATACACAATTTATTTCAAAGGTGATGAGGAGCGCGCCGGGGGCGGCTTACCTGGCGGAGGTCGGCGGGGCGGTATGGGAGGTGGGTGGCCTGGTTCCGGAGGAGGTTGGCCTGGCGGCGGCTACCCCCGGGGCGGGGGCAGACGCGGTTCTCGGCCGTCTGAAGTCGATGGCAGAAAGATCATGGAGCAGATTGCCACACGCACCGGTGGGCTGAGTTTTGAAGCTAAAAAGACATCGGATTTGGAAGACATCTATAGTCGGATCGCGGCTGACGTTGAAGGGCAGTACTTGCTTAGCTTCACGCCGGGCCGATCCAGCGACGATACCGACTTCCACAAGGTCGAACTCAATGCGAAAAATAAAGAGATAACCGTGACTGCACCTGAAGGGTATTACTCGACTCAGGACGATTCAAGATAATGCGCGGCTTTTACTTGCGCGCATTTACCAGCTCTTCTTAATCAATGTATCGACTGCAAAACCACCTTCCGGATCGCGTGTGGCGCTGATGGACACCCGGGGTGAGAGTTTGTATTCTCCTTGCACGGTTTCATCCTGGGTTGAGGCAACATTCGTCGAGAAGGTTATGAACAGATTTCCGGTGATCTGTTGACGAACCGTAATGACCGCCCCAGGCGGTCCCGCAACAGTGCCGCTCGTCAAAACCGGACTGATTGAAAGCTGCGAGATTCCTGCAATTTTTGAGATGCGGCTTGTTACCTGGCTGGAAACTTGCGAGGCAATCAGCGATTCTGCAGCCTGATTCGCAGGCGTGGGATTGCTCGCCTGGTCCTCTGTGGTGGTGCCAAAGGCCAACAGGCTAATGATGTCGGCGCGCGGTAACGACGGGTTGGAAGTGTATTCCCCCTGCAGTTGATCTGCGGGTCCGGTGAACCGAAGATCGATGTCATACTGCTCAATCGTGGTGGAAAGCGACAGATTGAGCACGGGACGAATCTGATTCGGGTCGACAAACTGTATTGTGCCTCCGGTCAAGACGAACCGATCTCCATGAAAGATCATGCTTCCGCCGGTCAGGTTGACGCGCCCCACCAGCGCGGGGTGCGCCATCGTCCCGCGCACAAACAAATCAGTGGTGCCAGCCACACTCACAGTTCTGCTGCTCGGAGTGAGGCTGTTTGTCGAACGCACCGCGATATTCAGCGCCACGTTTTGTGTAAATCCCGGGGTGGTGGGCGCAGAAATTCCACTGGAGAACTGGCCTATCATTGAGGTCATATCAAAAGCCGGTGTAAAAGAAACATCGCTGATGCTCACCGATCCACCAAGTAAAGCCTGTTCCATCGAGCCGGTAAATCTCAACTGCGCATTCAGGTTTTCTCTCACTCCTTGCGGATAAAGCACAGGGACATTGGTTGCCGTCATACCCAGATCGAATCCTAATTTCGGTCGTAGTGTTAAGCCGCCGTCCGCTTTAACCGTCCCTCCACCCACACTTCCATCAAATTTTGTAATGTCGATCCGGTTTCCACGCATAGTTAAGACGCCGTTCCCATTCTGAAGCCCCACAGGAAAACTTGAGCAAGACAGGCTGGCGTCGGCAATGTCGATTTCACCCCCAATTTCGCCTCCGTTCGCCCCATTTCCAGAATGGATGTCGATTCGCGCCGTTCCGGAGCTCCGAAGCGTGGGATAAAAGAGTCGAGCCATCTGCAAGTTTGCAGAGCCAAGAATCTTAAGCGAAATCGGTGCGCGGCCATATACCGGAATAGTGCCCTGCACACTCAGATCGGTGTCCGTTCCTCGTATCTGCGCTGGCTTTATATCGAGAGTTCTATCTTTGTAATCAATTTCAATAGGATGCGATGCCGCAAGGTTAACTTTATTGCTATAACTCACAGCTAAAATCGGAATTGTAATTTGGCCAGACATAGCGCGCCGATCCTTCAACGGACCGCGCAGTACAAAATGCACCTGGGCCCGCCCGGTCACTTCGCTTGCTATACCCGGCGAATACACGGCAAGCAATGGCTGCAGCGGCACCGGGTCGGTGTCCACGGAAATGTCGGTCGCGTAATCTCCGGTCAAAGCGATCGTTGCGTGCGCCTTCACTGGTGCATGCGCCAATGAGGATGATAGGTTGGTACTGAGAATTCTGTTCACCAAATTGACTTGCAGGCTCACTCCGGGCAAGTTGTGCCCGGAAATAGAGCCATGCGAAATCTGGATATCGCCGCTCATCTGCGGGTTATCAAATGAACCGTGGCCGTTCGCAGTTACCAGCAAGTCGCCAGTAGCCTTGATGCCCCTGGCGTTCAGGAATTTAAGCTGAGCAATGCGGAGCCCCAGGGATCTGATCTGTCCAGTGTACGATCGATCGTCGAGTTGAAGGTTTGCACTGGCATCCACACTTCCCCCCGCAACTTCTACCTTGCTCTTTGCCTTAACCGTCCCGCTCCCTGCCGCAAACGTTATCTTCGCAAGCTTCACAGGCTGGTTATAGGCTGAAGCATGCGCCAACTGTATGGTTCCTGCACCTTGTGGATTCTCCGCGGTTCCGTGCAATTGGATTGATGCGTTTACGCTTCCATTCACGGGGATCGATTGGCGTGTCAGCGGCATCAGGTCAGCAAGTTGTAACTCCCTCGCATTCATTGTAAGTTTGATCGCATTCGACCTTCCGAAAGACCAATGGTTAAGCACCGCATCTGCGTCGAATTGAATCTCCCCTCGAGACGCCGATGCTCCAGATGCATTTTCAAGCCGCACCTCGGATGGGCTCACGCTAACTGCTGTGTGGAAGGATTTCCAAGCGCTTCCGTCGACACGCAAGTTGGATCCGGCAAGAGCACCACTCACCCGCGGAGCCGAAATAGGTCCAGATATCTTCCCCTGAAAGGAAGCGTTACCTGCCAAACCAAGGGAACCGATCTCGTTCGCTTCGCTGGCAGGAAGAACCACAGTGACCATTGAAACCAGGTCGCTCAAGTCTTTCGATTGGAGGGAAGCGGAAAGATTCGAGATCCGGCCAGCCGCTCCATCGAGAGCAAGGCTCGTGCCAGGCACGCGGAGGTAAGTATCCACCAGTTGCAGGCTACGGCCGGCCTCTGTGTAAGTGGCATGAAGTTCACCTTGCACCGGGATGCTCGCCTTCCCGGGGTTCGCACCGTGCAAATTCGATTCGGCTTCTTGTCTCGTTGCTGATCGATCTCGTGTTGATGGATTCAAACTCCCCGCTGCGGACGCGTCAAGCTTCGCTGTTAAACTATTCAGCGTCGCTCCCCAGTTAGCTGCGGCTGTCGCCGTTAGTGTAGCGATCAATATCACAGGACGGTTTGCGCTGTGCAATAATACGCGCTCGGCTCTAGCTAGAGAAATTCCGTCCAGCTTAGCAACCACGCTACCATGCCGATTGCCCCCAAACGGCTTTTCCGCGCCATTCGCAGTAACCTCTCCACCGAGAAGTCTCGCGCGGAAATCATGCAGAGTTACTTCCCCGGTTGTCAATGAATATTGACAGTCCGTTATTTGTGCCGGCACAACACCCGATGGGGCTCGTAGCCAGACGGCACTGCTCGAGGCGCTGCCATTCACGGTCAATGCGTCAACTACAGGCCTGGAGGGAACGGGATGGTAACTTATCGATCCACTTGCGCGAATCAGGCCAGTGGGAATCCAGTTATTGTGCAGCAGAGCCTTCAGCTGCGACATGTCGAGTGTAGCTTCGTACACGCCGTGGATGTCGGGCTGGCCGAAGTTCCGCAGCGTGCCGGCAACGGACACCTTGGTTCTTCCGCTTGTCAGTATTGCGCGCTTTACGTTGAGTGCAGTCGGCGTAAGACTGAAAGATGCCTCGAGTGTGTGCGGCATAGGCTGCAATGCACCAATCCGAATGCGCCCGTTCTTATATGCGAGTTGCCCCAGGTATGCACCATTGAAATTGGAATAGCCTGCGCCAAAGCTTAGATCGTGAAGTTCAGCGTCAAACGCGTGCGGTCGATCGTTGAAGTAAATAGCGCCGTGGGCAATCTCTACATGCCGAATCGCAAGGCTAAACAGATTCAATCGCGATTTACCGGCGCCTCCGTGCTGTATTGGAATATTCGACTCGCCCTGCGCACCCTCAAGAATCCACGCCACCGGATGGTCCACGACGAGACGATTCAGGTACCACTTAAATCGGAGCAGAGACACTATACGAACGTCGGCTTCAACGTGATTTACGCGAAGCACGGGAGGAGTTTGATAAGGGGCTGCTCCGTCTATTGTCAGTCCGTATAAGTCCAAACGAAGCACAGGGAGATCGAGGGAAAAGTTCTGCAGCCTTACCGGAGTGCCTAGTTTTGCGGAGGCTTCCTTCTGTGCAAGCTTGAGCAAATAGCGGTGCACCCCGTCAACGTTGACTAAACCAAGCAACAAAAGGGCGAAGACCAGGGCTGCCGATGCCAGCGCACCTAAGGTCCATGCCAGGAAGGGAAAAATCCGATGCAGAGCTTCGCGTGGCCGGCGCATGGGGGCGGGATTAGGCGGGTCGGTCGGCGTTTTTTTCATGTTTTAAGTCGCTCAAAAGGCTTGGCCGATGCTTACGAAATACTGCGTGGCGCTAATGCCCGGGATCGGGTTCAGATTGCGGCCCAAATCGAAGCGGATCGGACCTACCGGTGTCTTATACTGTAGCCCTAAACCAACGTTGTTTGAATATAGAGACAGAAAGTCATGGAAGCCGACCGTGGGGAAAACATTGCCGCCGTCGTAGAACGGCACGATTCTGAGCCCCTGCATAATCGGCAGTGGAATGCGCGCCTCGGAGTTGAAAATAAGGAGTTCGTTTCCACCGGTGGGAACCTGAATGAAGGAGCAGTCCGGGCCTGGACAGGGAGAGCAACTCGAGGCGCCGTTGGTGCAAATTGCCACCGAACGCTGCGGCCCCGCTCCGTCAAGAGGAAAGCCGCGCAGCGAGTTCCCGCCGCCAGTGAAGAACTCTTCGCTGAGCGGCACAAAACTCTTGCCGAACGGCTCCTCGAGACCGACGCGAATGCTGTTGGCCCAGACTATGTGATGGAATTTCTCCTTGTAGATTGCAGCCTGTCCCGTGAGTCTGGCGAAGCTAACACTGGAGCCGAGTTGCTTAGTATTGAGGTCAATTTCAAGCGATCGCAGCACTCCTCTATGTTCGTCAAGCGGATTATCCCGCGTGTCGCGTGTGAGGTTGGCGGCCAGGGTTGAGAGCCGCACTTTGCGATCTTCTTCGGGAACCAAAGCCGAGATGAGCACGCGGGTCAGGTCGGTTTGATTGAAAGAGTAACGCAGAAAGAGTATATCCTTCTTCGCGCTGTCGATTGACTTTTGCAATTGGAATGCACTAAGTCCCTGTTTGAATGAAAAGATAGGGTTCTCTTCGTCCTGCTCGATTGAAAGCGATGTGGTCGCCCGCCATGCCGACCAGAATAACTGGGGATCAATAAGGTAGATGGCTCCGCGCTGATCCAGTCTTCCGGCGAATGCTGTCAGTGAGAGAGAATCGCCTTTTCCAAACAAATTGTCGCGTGTATATTGCGCGGTGCCGCGCGGTCCATAGAACACTTTTTGACTTGTCGTGAAATTCGAAGGCAGACCGATCGGAGGGAGCGAAGGCAGCGCCACGGTCCCGGTGGGGAGGCTCCCGCCACGATTAATTACTTCAAAACCAATGCCATAAGTGAATTCATTTCGTTTTGCTTCATGCACCTTAACCAGCACATCTTCCTTTGTTTGAGTTGTGACCGGTCGTTTGGGATCTACTTCTGCCCAATCGAAAACCCCGGTCTGATTGTAAAGATCCGTACCCGCGCGGAGCAGGGCGGATTCCTTCAGCGGTGTGGCCGGTCTGAGGGCGGTTGTGTCTTCACTTATCAGGTATTGTTGGGTTGTCTTCCTCCCCAGCGTCAATATCTTTCCGGTAAATACTTGCGGACCCTCGTAAATGTGATAAACGACATTAATACGATGCGATTCTAGTTTTGATACTTCGCTGGCTGTCTCGCGAAAGCTCGAGGTCAGATATCCCGCCTGAAGGTAATGTGTGACGATGTTTGCACGATCGGCTTCCACCCGCCGCTGCGAATAGGGCTTGCCGGGCGCGGTCTGCAGACCATTTGGCGCAAACTTAGACTCAGGGAAAGTCTGATCGCCTTCGATAGTAAGAGAATTCACGATGTTTCTAGGACCTTCATCAATATCAAAGTGGACACGCACATTGCCTTTGTGGCGTACCACTCTTGGACTGACCCGGACGTTGCTGTAACCTTTAGACTGATACTCGCTGGCAATATAGGATGCACTCGCAGCCAAGAGCTTACGGCTATATTTACCGCGCGAGAAGAAATGTGCTTTCTTGACTGCGACACCAGTTTTAAGAGTCGAGGACGAAATATGCTTATTTCCAGATAGGGTAAGGTCGCTGACTTTGTGCTTTTTCCCTTTTGTTATCTGATAGTCCACCACTTCGCTTTGCGGCCTTGTCAGCAATTTGCTTTCGATTTTGACGTCGAAGTAGCCTTCGTCCTGAAAGTGCGAAAGAAGCGCCTCCTGCCCTTCCTCAACAGTTTCCTCGTTGACACCAACGCCCTGGTAGAAGGGAAGCAGCGACTTTCGCGTCCAGCTCCACAGGTGTGCGCCTGCGATTTTAACCTGGGTCCTGGGGCCGGGAGTTATTGTGTAAAGAACGCTCGCCTGATTGGTAGAGGAACTATATTCGGCGCCGCTCAGCTTCACCTGCGCGCTCAACAACCCTTTGGATTCGAGTAAGTGCTGGAGGTAATTCTGCGCCCGGGTAATCGCGCTATAACGGTATGGTTTGCCCCGACGTATCGCCGCTCCGCGGAGGCGCGCATAAATTGAACGCAATTTGCGTTGAAGGTGCGCGGATTCGGTGGGCGGCATACCCTGTATGCGTGCCAAGTTGAATTTCGCGAGAGCCCCTAAATTGGTATGAAAGATGACGTTGGCGATCGACTTGGTTGCGTCGACTTGAACCTGCGATTGAACTTGGGCATGGAAATATCCTTGCTGGCGGAAGAATTGGATCAGGGCACGGTCGGCGCGGTCAACGTCAGCTTCATCAAATGCGGCCTGTACGGGGTAATTGGCCACTTGCAGCAGGCGGGGATAAGAAAATCGCATAACTCCGGGGAATTCATAGATGCCGAAATAGATTGCCGGTTCAAGGATGAACACCAGCCTGAGTCCGCTGGTCTCGGGCTCAATCTGAATCCGAACGGCCTCAAACTTGCCTTTGCTTTGCAAAGCCGCCACGGTCTGTTGGACTTTATTTTCAGAAAAAGGCTGGCCCGGTTTTTGCAGCAGCAGAGGCGCATAATCCGCGTAATTGAGGTTGGGGCGGCCTGCCAGCCGCACCGAAGAAACAGTCTGTCCATCATAAAAGGAGAGCATTCCAGTGGTGAGGGGAGAGGTCTCGGGCACCTCCGACGAAATCTGCGTGGGGGCTTGGGCCGATAACCGAAGTGTGGCCATCAGCGCAAATGCGCAAGCAATGCTCAACGAAATGAGCAGAAAGCGCGACCACAGCCACATGAATCCGACCGCAATTCTTGAGTGATCATGTTTAGAAAAGAGTACACAGGCCACCGTTAAGTAGGATGCCCGAAAAAACGGATTGGGTTTGCCGGTAGTATTGGCTCCCGAGCGCTCCCATGACCATGAAGATGATCCCCAGGAACATCGGGGGCATTGTCTTCCGCATCCACCGGGTAGCGAGTTCGGTTGCAAATCCATTGTTGGGAAGGTCTCTATCGAACGCGGATCATCCAGTCAAGGGCAACATCGAGACCGCCTTGAACGGCGGGTCTGGAAAGCTATATCGAGGTCGCCGTTCGAATCCCTTTGGAGCCTGCAAGCTGTTCCGCCGCACGTGCTTGTAGTCCGGACCTGGAAAGCCCTGCGGGCTGACCGCGTCTTCGGTCATGCTGCGGAACTAGGATTCTACTTTCTTTTCGCCGTTTTTCCTATCCTCTTCTGCGCCGGCTCGATTCTCGGCCTGGCCGCCAAGTCTGCCGATCAGATTTACGATCACGTCCTCAAATACCTCGCTCTTGTAGTTCCCGCACAGGCCCTGAACACCGTTCTTTTCACTCTCAAGCAAACAACCGCCGCGGCGACATCGGGAAAGGTGACGCTGAGCTCGATTGGAAGTATCTGGGCCGCCTCCGTGGGAATATCAGCGATACAAAGCTCGCTGAATGCAATTTATAAAATCGACGACTCGCGCAGTTACATTGTTTCCCAGTTGTATGCTATTTGGCTGACGTTCCTTCTCGCTATCGTTGTCAGTATTGGACTGGCCGCGCCATTCGCCGCCAATCTTTTTGCCGCCATGCTTCACAGCAAATTGCGAAATCCACTTTTCGCATCGGCGACTACCGTTTTGGTCCGGGTCCTGGGCTGGACGATCTCGGCGGCCATGCTGTCGCTGGTCTTTGCCATCATCTATGATTGGGTACCGGGTTGGCAGACACGCCGATGGCGCTGGTTCACACCTGGCGGAGCCATAGGTCTTCTCGGCTGGCTCATCGCGTCGCTGGGACTGCGCTTCTACCTGGCCTTCTTCAATCGCTTCTCCGTGGTTTACGGTTCGCTCGGCGCAGTCATAATCCTGCTGACTTGGTTTTATATATGCGGCTTGATGCTGCTTTTGGGCGCTGAAGTCAACAAAGAGATCGAACGCGCCGGCGCAGAGAATCGCCTGGGCGGTGATGTTTCTTCTATGGGCGCATAAGATTGCTGGGGAATTCCGTGGGGCAGAACTCGCCCGCATCGCCTTGCGTCTCAATCGCCCACAATCGGCACTCGATCATTTACAAAAGCACCCGGCTAGCGCTTCCTCTTGAATTTATATTCCAGGCCCACTGAGATAGCGAAGTTAACATCGGTCTGCGTGCTGTGGTTTCCGTAATTTATGCCATACCGCGTCACCACCGCATCCGGGGAAATTCGAAAAACCCAGCGTGCCGAGCGGTTCAGGTCCATGTGCCCGCCGATGATCGCTGCCGGCGCAATCTGGTTATTATAAAAGTCCACTGCCGACGGCGGTTCGCCGCGGAGATCACGTTGAAAGTCTCCGTAGACCCCGCCCAGCAAAACGTGGGCAATCAGGTCGCCGTGCTGGTTATGCGGCCCCAGCCATTCCGGCCCGGCCGTGAAGAAGTACTCGCTGACAAAAGGCCCGTTGATCGAATTATTGAGGTTCCCGCCCGGAGGACCGGTTCCCGCGCCGCTGGTTCCAACGTACGGCCGAAACGATCCCTCCGCTCCCCAGCGTCTGGACAGCCAATACGACCCGCTCAGCGTAATCCCGCCCAGATTTGCGCCTTGTAGCAGCGTCGGTCCCGCCTTCATGTGGTCATAAGCCATGCCAAGCGACAGATCAAAGCGGTTGTTGTAATTCACGCCAGCCAGCGGGTTCACGGAAATGTAGGTACCATTCGCCGCAGTCTGAGCCGCAGTCTGCGCAGGAGTCTCGCTGGTCGGAGCTGGTGTGGTTTGGCTCGAACTGCTCTGTGTTTGCGCGCCGGCTCGGGCACACAAGCACAACACAGACAGGGAGGCAATAGCGGCGAAAAACTTGACTTGAAGGCGCATCACCAACAAGCTTACAAGACCCACCCAGCGCCCGACAACGCTGCATCACGCACTCCGCACGCCCCTTTTCGGACTACGGCCGGCAGCGTTCCAGCCAGCGTTCCCAGACCAGGTAATGCGCCGCCTTTGCGTCTTCCCAAAGCGCTTCGGCAGTGTCGCCGCCGGCCGGCTGCGGCTCCATCTGTGGCGCAGCACGCATCCGCCACGTGATCGGCATGCGGCTGAAAATCATCGCCGCACGCCGCTGATGCACCGGGTTGGTAATCACTTCCGCTGACTGCCACCCGTGAGCGTGCATGATGCGCACGGCAAAGCAAGCGTTCTCCAACGTATTTCGCGCCTGCGTCTCGGTCAGCACTGCCGCCGCCGGAATGCCCTGAGCCTCGGCCGCCTGCGCCATCACTCGCGCTTCCACAAACTGGTTCGCCACGGCACCTCCGGTGAATATCAGCTTTGGCGCCACTCCGCGCTCATACTCGCGCACCGCCTCGTTCACACTTGCCAACTCGCGCGGACTCGGATCGCCGTCCGTTGTTGCCGGGTAGCCGAGCACTATGATGGCATCGAATTGAGTTTGCGAAGTGTTTGAAGAGTGGACCAGCTTTCGCGCTGCCGCGCCCCAACCCAGAAGTCCCAGCCCCAGAGCGCTGCTGCTCAACGCAAATCTGACCAGCATATTCCATCGATGCGTGCGCTCATTCCGCCGCCTCATTTTTCTTCGCGTGGGCCGACGTTTGCGGGTCTGGGTGGCGGTCAACTCGGGCTCTCCAGAATCAACTCTAACCTGAATTGCCGCCATGCGCTTGGCTGTATTTGCGGCTTGCGCCACTCGCTCTCAAACGGCCCTGTTCAACTCAGCTTTGCCGGGACTCCCCATTCGGCGAGGACAAACTCTTCCAACGGCCTCCGGCTTCGTGGCGAAACCTCCTGTTGAATCAGCTTTTCGTTCGGCAGTGCTGATGGCTCGCCCTGGTATCCTAATGCGATTGCCGCACCCATCACGTAGTCTTGAGGAATCCCCAGTGAGCGCCGTGCTTTTTCTGTGTCGAAGCCGGCCATTTGATGCGTCGCGAGGCCCAGCGCCGAGGCTTGCAACGTCATATACGATGTGGCCGCGCCAAGATCGTAGAGGGCGACGCGATTTGGAGCACCGTTGTGAGTGAATTTGAGGTGCGCCGCATTCACCATCAACACCGGTGCAGATTTTGTCCAGGACTGATTGAATTCCTGCAGCGACTCGAAGATCTTCTGCCAGGTGCTTGAACCGCGCACGCCAACGAAAAACCGCCATGGCTGTTCGTTGAAGGAAGAAGCAGCCCACCGCGCGGCCTCGAATACCTTGGCCAGCATGGCCGGATTCACTTCGCGGTCTGCGAAAGAGCGTGGGCTCCAGCGATGGAAGAACACCGGAAGGACGCCTTCCAATTTCGGCGCCTGCTTCAAATTGTTGACGTCAACTGCGGAGGGAATCGAATTGGTATGAATGGAAGAGGTCACGGGATCGGCTCCTGATTGAGAAACCTGCGCGATGTTTTGATTCAATGGCGGCGGCCAAAGATTCGCGATGGCGATACCGGCGGCCTGCGGCGGCGGGCGCGGATAAATGTATATAAGCTAATGAAATTGAATAGTTTGAGTAGTTCTACTTGGACGAATCGTGGTTCCCTCGCGGGTCGCGACAATTTTTCTCTCGACAGTGACTTTGTTTGTTGCCTCAGCCGAAACTCGAATCGGCGATTCTGTTTCGCTATTCCGCGCGCAAGGTATCGGCCGGATTCACGCGCATTCCGGCACGGGCGGGAACGAGGATTGCAAAAAAGGCCACGATCGATAGCAACACAGGAGCGATAATGAAAGTGAGCGGGTCAAGGGTGCTGACCTGAAAGAGGAGGCTTTTCAGAGTTTGCGCGACCAGCAAAGCCGAAGCCAGCCCCAGGATCACGCCGGCGCTCACCATGCGAAGGCCATCGCTGGCGATGAGGGAAAGGATATTGCCCCTGGTGGCGCCGAGGGCCATGCGTACGCCGATCTCCTGCAGGCGTTGCGTGGTCAAGAAGGCGATCAGGGCGTAGAGCCCGACCACCGCCAGCAGCAGTCCAGTCAGTGCAAAAAATGCCAGCAGAGCGGTTTCAAAACGTGGACGCGCTGCAAGCGTGCTGACGGTTTGATTCAGCGGCTCGATGTCTACAGGCACCGTACGGTCGATCGACGCCACCGCCGACCGTATCCAGGATTCCACGGCCTGCGGCGGCATCACCGAGTTGATCACCACAATCGAGTGGCTGGTGTCCCAGTCGGCGCTTACGTTGCGGCGCAGGAAATAGATCTCCGGTTCGTCCGCTTCTGTCAGTCCGCCATTCTTGACGTTGTCTGCCACCCCGGCTACCGTGTATCCTTTGAAACCGAACGTCTTTATCTGCTCTCCGACGGGATCTTCGCCGGGAAACAACCTTGCTGCCAACAGCCTGCTTAACACCACTTCCTGTTCCTCACCACTTTCGTCCTGTTCGCTGAAGCCGAAGCCACGGATGATCGGAATGTCGAGGGCGCGAAAATAATCGGGTGTGACGCTTCGGATCACCACGTCGCCGCCCGTCCCCGGTGGAGTCGGCGCTCTGCCCGGCGCGACAAGATCGCAAAAACGCATCCCGCCATGCCACCCTCCCGGTGGAACCGAGTCGGCTACCGCCACGGCGCGAGTCCCAGGCAGCCGTCGCAACGCCGCTTCGAGGCTCAGATAAAACTCCATCGTCTTTTCGTTGGTGTTGTAGCGGAACCAAGGCAATGCGACGTTGGCGGTGAGCACTCCGCCGGTTTGCATGCCAAGATTCTGCCCTTCAATTTTCTCGAAGCTGTGCAGCAGTAGAGCCGCGCCGGAGAGTAGGACGATGCTCGCCGCAATCTGTGACGTCACAAGACCCCGTCGCAGCAGGGCATGTCTTCGGGAGATCGATGCCCTCGTGTGCAACCGGTCCAGACGCGGATTCTGCAACGCGGCCGCGAGTCCAAAGACCAATCCGCAGATGGTGGAGAGCATGATCGTAAAGACAGCGATACGCAGATCGAGACTGGATTGACAGAGAAACGGAATGCCCGACGGAGCCAGAGCGATGAAGGCTCGAAGCAGTCCCTCTGCCAGTACCAGTCCTCCCGCAGCTCCCGCGAGCGACAGCAAAAGCGCTTCCGTCATTGCCTGTCGAACCAGCCTGCCGCGGCTGGCGCCGATCGCCGAGCGCACCGCAAGTTCCCGCTGCCGCGCCGCTCCCCGCGCCATCATCAAGCCGGCCACATTTGCGCATGCAATCAGCAAGACCGCCAGCACGAATCCCAACAGGATCCAGGCAACGGAGCGCAACTTCTCCGTCTCGCGATCGCGCAGCGAACGGACCACGAGCCGGACTCCGTTGCGCGCATTCGGGGGAAAGGACTTCGACTCCGAGTCGAAGATCGGCCGCATCTCCGCATACGCCAGCGCAACGGTCACGCCCGGCTTGAGGCGCGCAAAGACCCGCATCGGATCGCCAAATCCGCCGTTGACCGTGTGCTGAGCGCCGCGATCGAGCGCCATGGGAAAGACCACGTCCGCCGGCTGCAGTGTGGGGAATTGAAAATCCTCGGGCAGAACGCCGACCACGCGATCCTCGCTGCCGTTAATGTCAATCATCCGGTTCAGAATTCGGGGGTCGCCGTTGAAGTGGCCCTTCCACAGCGCGTACGAGATCATCACCACAGGCGGACCGTGGGGCCGGTCTTCCTCCGGCAGAAAGTTCCGGCCCAGAAGCGGAGAAACGCCCAGCAGCGGTAGCATTCCTCTCTGGAACGAAACGCAGCTCAGTTGCGCCGGATTATTTTCCACCAGGTCGCAGTTGCGAGCCGAAGTACTCTGGCCTGCCATGGCGGAAAAAGGCCGCTGATCATCCTGCCATTGGACGTAGAAGCGGCCCATCATGAACTCTTCTGGCTCCAGCGAGTGGACGAATCCCACCGAAACAATGCGGTCCGGGTGGGCATAGGGGAGAGGCCGGAAAAGGATCAAGTCTACAAAGCTGAAGACCGCCGTGGTTGCCCCAATGCCCAGCGCGAGCGTGGCCAGGACGCTGATGGTAAACAACGGACTGTGGCGAAAGCCGCGCTCTGCGTAACGAATATCCTGAATGACCGTGCCCAGCCACCAACCGGGCCGCTGCCTTGCGCATGCGTCGCGAGTGCGCTGAACGCCGCCGAATTCGATCATGGCCTGGCGGCGTGCCTCTGCCGGGCTCAGGCCGGCTGCGGTTTTCGCCGCGATCGACTCCTGGAGATGGAAGCGGATTTCGTCGTCGATTTCGCGGCGGCCGGCGCGGCGAATCAGGAAACCGAGGCGAGAGAGAAATTCCGCAATCACCAGGCTGCCTCCCCGGCGAGCGCGCTCTGCAGCAATTCCATTGATTCCGGCATTGCTCTCCTCTCGATATTCGACAATAGATGTACTCCGCATTATCCCGGATGTCAAGGCGGCTATCAATGCGTGGGGGATGGTGTGCGGTCCTGAAGCCAGGGGCACGGCGCATTGTCGCATCAACGACTGGTTTGGAAATGCGCCAAGGACTCGTCCCGCCACGGAGGTCCACAGTTACAATCGCCCTATGCACGAAGTAGTGGTGTATTCGCGCAAGGGATGTCACCTCTGCGACGTGGTCAAGGAGACGCTTGCTCAAATCCGGGATGAAGCGCAATTCGTTTGGCGCGAGGTGGACATCGACGCCGACCCCGAATTGCGGCAGAAGTATAACGACGAGGTTCCCGTCGTCTTTATTGACGGACGCAAGGCATTCAAATATCGAATGGAAAAACGGCAGTTTCTGCGGGCGTTGGCGGGAAGAGACTAAAAGCCCCAACTGAATTGGCATCGATGAAATTGCTCGAGGCGATCAAGAGACGCAGTCAGGGTGCTGCCGAGATTGATCTATGCGTAAATGCGGCTAGCGGATAATCGAAAGCTCGAAACCTCACTTGCGGGGCAGTTTTCTCAGATGCTCAATCAATTTGAGCGGGTGTATGGGTTTGGGGAGAAGCTCGAACCAATGACCCTCAGCTTGGGCTTTGGCGAGGACATCGATAGTGCCGGCTTGACCTGAGAACATGACAACCGAGGTTCGTGGAAGCTCCGCCAGGATCGACATGGCGAGTTCCACCCCGTTCATCGCCGGCATCAGGACATCGGTAAGCAGGATGTCCGGGTTTAGCCTCGCTGAGAGATCAAGGGCGGTTTTTCCATCGTATGCCACAAAGGCGCAGAAGCCCGCGGCATTGAGAATCTCCGCGGTGGTATTGGCCAATGTTTCTTCGTCATCCACAACCAGGACCGCGGAACTGGTTACGCCCCGGGCTTGGGAGCGTTCCTTACACGACCGGGCTGCAGAGAGATAGGCAAGAATCCTGTCAGAGCATCGAGCTCCTTCAGACGAATCAGGGAACATCATGACTCCACAGAAAAGCCGTTCGGCATTTCGTTGAATTTGATGAACTAGTTCCCGGAATAATTGGGTTCTTTGCGGGGACCGTGCCATTAGGGTACCGCAAGAGGTCAGCAATCAACCCAAGTTGCGGAAACCGGTCTCAGGAATCACGGCAAGATGGCCGCCACCCGGCCAGGTGTGAGCACGCACTCCGGCAATGGAAAGAAGCTGCTGAAATCGCCGGGCGTCAAGCCAGAATGGCCACAGGCGGAGCCGCGGGCATAGAATACCCCGCAACGAAGCTCGATAATTCGACGCAGCGGCATCTTAGGATTGGATATAAGTCACAGCACTCAGGCTTCGCCTGGATCGCTCCCTGAACCCGATTCCTTCGGGGTTACGGATACATGCGGTTGAGGGTGCGCGGGAAGGGAATGGTTTCGCGCACGTGGTCGAGGTTGCAGACCCAGGCGACGACGCGCTCTATACCCATGCCGAAGCCGGCGTGGGGTACGCTGCCATAGCGGCGCAGGTCGATGTACCACTCGAAAGCTTCCTTGGGCAGGTGATGCTGCTCGATGCGCTGGGTGAGCAATTCGAGGCTGGAGACACGCTGCGAACCGCCAATGACTTCGCCGTAGCCTTCAGGGGCCAGCACGTCCACACAGAGGGCGTAGCGCGGATCGGCGGGATCGGGCTCCATGTAGAAGGCTTTTACATCGGCAGGATAACGGTGGACCATCACGGGCCGGTCGAATTGCGAGCTCAGCCAGGTTTCATCGGGGGAGCCGAAGTCATTGCCGTAATGGAATGGCTGCTCGAGCTCGCCTTTTTTGTGGGCTTCGTTGAGCATCTCGACGGCCTGATCGTAGCGCAGGCGCGGGAAGGGCGGCGCGATGGGGTCGAGCCGGCTGAGATCGCGCCCAATCGTAGCCAGCTCGGCAGCGCGGTTCTTGAGGACGGAGTGGACGATGTAGGAGATGTAATTTTCCGCGAGATCCATCAGGCCGTCGAGGTCCATGAAAGCGACTTCCGGCTCCACCATCCAAAATTCGGTGAGATGACGGCGGGTCTTCGATTTTTCGGCGCGAAACGTGGGGCCGAAACTGTAAACCTTCCCCAGAGCCAGCGCCGTTGCCTCGGCGTAGAGCTGGCCGGACTGGGTGAGGTAGGCCGGGTCGCCGAAGTAGTCGACCGGAAAAAGCGTGGAAGTGCCTTCGCAGGCTGCCGGAGTCAGAACAGGCGGATCGGTGCGGATGAAGCCGTTGATGTCGAAATACTCGGCAGCGGCGCGCATGATCTCGGCCCTTATGCGCAGGATAGCGGACTGGCGCGGGGTGCGAATCCAAAGGTGGCGGCGTTCCTGGAGAAAGTCGACGCCGTGCTCTTTGAGGGTGATGGGAAAGGGATCAGACTCGGGCACGCGCTGAATCACTTGAAGATCCTGGACATCGAGTTCGAAGCCGCCCGGAGCGCGCTGGTCGGCACGTACCTTGCCGGTGACGATGACGCTCGATTCCTGGGTGAGGCCTTTCAGGGCTTCAAAGACCTCCGGTGGCACGCTTTTTACGTGGGCCACGCCCTGGACGGTGCCCGTGCCATCGCGAAAAATGGGGAAGAGCAGCTTGCCTGATTCGCGAAGGTTGTAGAGCCATCCGCGCAAAATGACGGACCGGCCTTCGTGTTGGCCGAGGGTAGCTATGGTGGCCACCGGCGCGGTTTCGAGAGCAGCTTTGGCGGTTTCTTCGGGCATGGTCTTCCTTCCGGGCCGCATTCGCGGCCGGACCTTTCAGGATAAATGTTGGGCTCAGGTCAATGCTTGGACAAAGCAAATCAGCGAGACTCCAGTACCGAGCGGCGGAGTTAATTGGCGACGGGGCGGTTCAGGCATGCTTGTGCAGCGCCTCGAGAACCATCCCGGCAACTTGCTCGGCAGGCTTATCGGCAACATCTATAGTGAGCTGAGCATAGCGTGCGTAAAGCAGCTTGCGAGCATCGTAACGGACATTGGCAAGGGCTGTCTGGTGTAGTAGCGGACGATAAGTCGCGTTTCCATTCCGCTCCTGCTCCTTGCACCTTTCGATAAGAGTTGGGAATGGCGCATCGAGAAAAACTATCAATTTGTCCTTACTGTCGGCCAGTGACTGCCGGTTCTCGGCCCTATCGATAACCGCGCCACCTGGAGCAAGGATCGCCTTCGACCGCTTCAATGCCGCCGCGAAAGTCTCAGACTCAAGTTGTCGAAATCCTGATTCACCGAGACTGGCGAAGAGATCTCTTGCACTCGCACCATGGATCGACTCAATATGCGTATCAAGGTCGAGAAAATCCCAACCGGTCTGTCTGGCAAGCAATTGTCCGACTGTCGACTTTCCAGCTCCCATAAATCCGGTCAAGATGATACGGTCAATCTTGCCCAAATGCGAGACCGCGAAGAACATCCCGGCTTCCTGAAGAGGATTTGAGCCCTTTTCCATAGCTGAAGTTTACCCGTCGGATCCTGCGGGAATTTGACGGCCGCGCCGGCTGCATGCAGAGCGTCGGCAGAGGCGTCATGCTGAAGTTCGGAGGATCGGTTGCCGGAAGAGCACCGTTCCCGGACTTTATACTGAAGAACGGCATGAGCGCATTTTTACCTGTAGATGAGCAGATGGATCTGCTGCAAAAGGGCGCCGCGGAGATTATCCGCGCGAGCGATTTACGCGAACGGTTGGAAGAGAGCCGGAAGACGGAGCGACCGCTGCGCGTGAAGGCGGGCTTTGATCCGACCGCGCCGGATTTACACCTGGGCCACACGGTGCTGATGCGCAAGCTGCGGCACTTTCAGCAGCTCGGGCACAAGGTAATTTTCCTCGTTGGGGATTTTACTTCGCTGATCGGCGACCCGACGGGACGCAACGTAACGCGCAAGCCGCTCACGCTCCAGCAGGTTTATGACAACGCGAAAACCTACACGGAACAGGCGTTTCGTCTCCTGGACAAGGGTGAGACCGAGGTGCGCTACAACTCGGAGTGGCTGGGCAAGCTCGATTACGAGGGAACGATCCGGCTGACGGCGCACTTTACGGTTTCGCAGATGCTGGAGCGCGAGGAGTTTCACAAGCGCTTCCAATCGGAGCAGCCGATCAGCGT
>JASHOY010000441.1 GCA_030038435.1 Acidobacteriaceae bacterium
AAACAGCAACGAACCAAGAAACCAGAAGTAGGTGTTACCGAGCACGGCAAGCCAAAGCGCCCGGTCCTTGCGCATCTTTCCGATCTGCGCCCAGAGATCGCCGACAACATTCAGCCTGAAGGGCTTTTCCGGTGCAGCCGCAGGCACCTTGCCGACACCAAGGCTGGTCAGGAACCCGATGATGGACAGGCTGAGCAGCACATAACCGGCGTATACCTCGTGCCCGCTGAAATGTTCCCCCATCCAGGCGCCGGCAACCGTCCCGATGATGATGGCGAGAAAGGTGCCAAGCTCGATGACGCCGTTACCCCAGGACAGGTTCTTCTCCGGCAGCAGCTCGGGTAGCAGACCGTATTTTGACGGACCGAACAGCGCCGCCTGACTCGCCACCAGAGTCAGTGCAGCCAGCGAGAGTCCCAGCGTGTTCGTCGCCAGGCCAACAGTCGCCAGCAGCATCGATCCGAACTCCATCACCTTGGTCCAGATGGTTATCTGGCGCTTGCTGAACCTGTCCGCAAGCCAGCCACCGGGCATGCTGAGGATCAGAAATGGCACTGAGAAGAGGAACGTGACCACGGAGACGAAGGTCTCCCGCTCGGTCTGTGCCAGGTTCATCCCGACAATCATCGAGAGCAGCAGATTGCGCAGAATGTTGTCGCTGAAGGCGCCCTGGAATTGCGTGGCGATCAGTGCCCAGAAGCCGCACCGGTCACTGCGTGTGGAGGCATTTTGAGAAGCCGCTTGGTTCAGTACAACGGGATCGCTCGAAACGGTGTTCATCGGCCCTGCCTCCTCCGGGGGAGCGGAGATGGTCCAAGAATAGCCATCATCTAATCCCGAAAAAGGGGCTTCCAGACAGTTTCGCGAGTGTCACAAAAATTGCGAACTATCAGAGAATTTGCTCAATTCTAACTGGAAGGCGTCGGCCAGCAGCGAGAATAAGAACACGCGCGGCCCTTTCGGTAACTCACGAGTTGCCGCCGTGTGCGCGTCGCAAATAATCGCACCCGTTTGCTCCAACCCTCGCTGCCAGCGCGGCCGTCTGGGATTGCGGACTACGAGAAGGTCAGGATCCACGCCGGCGGCCGCCAGCATCGTCCGCGCAATCTCCCGAAAATCCACCCAGCTGGACACCACACCGATCAGTTTTCCCTTGAGCGACGGCAACTCCGGGTCGAGCCACTTGTTTGCAGACCGAATCTGGAGCGGTATCAACTCCAGCCCTGCCGGTAGCACAGCGCGCACCATCTTCATCTTGCTTGGTCTGGAGAGCGGAATGGCGGCTAGCAGTGCATCAGGCTTGGCTGCTTCCTGAATCGTCATTGCTTCCGCGGGCCAGGTCGTCAGCTTGCGAATTTCCGTCAGCAAGATCTCCCGTGCATCCAGGTCCGGATCGATCAGCACAAAATGATCGGGCGGAGGAGCGGCAATCCACTCCGCCACCCGCTGCCGGATCGCCACAGCCGGCAACTGCAGGTCGCGGACCGCCTTGAAGAACGCCACAATGTGCTGGTCGAGAATCTGCTCGGGTGTCTGCGCCGGTGCTACTTCGCTCTGGATGTAAACGCCGCTACCATGCCGGTACTCCACTCAACCGTCGCGAACAAGTTGCCGATATCCCGCGCTCACGGTGTTCGGATGGATGCTGAAACGGCGCGCGAGTTCGCGCGTGCTCGGCAACCGTTCGCCCGGCTTCAGGTCGCCGCTCAATATGGCGAGTTGGACCTGCGTCGCAAGTTGGCGATAGATCGGGACGTCACTCGCCGGAGAGAACCAAAGCCGCAACGTCCAACCCTCCAGTGCCAGGAAATAACAACAATAAAGATACATTGTCACTGCTGATGCTGATGAAACGGTGCGCCCAGGTTGTCGAGTGGGCCGGTGACCCACCGTCGCCCCCGGCTGGCAGTCACCACGGGCGAGAAATGCACAGGAATTACACGGGAATGTCTTAAGATAGGTCCGATCCTGAATCAGACATTTCATTGAACGCAACTTTCACACCGTATCTTCGCGCTCCACGGCTGTCCGCTTGCCGATGGTGGGCGGCAGGCGCGCTCGCGGTTGCCGCGCTGATGGTCCTGGCGGCAGGCTCGGTCCGGTACTGGCGTCATCGCGAGCACGCGGTGGCCGCCGCGACGACTCACCGGTCTGGCCTACCGGCCTTGTCCTGGACTGACAGCTTTGGTGACGGCACGCCCGACTTTCTACGCCTCTCGGATCCGGCCGACCGCGCCGCTTTTCGCCGCTGGTTCACGCTGATTGCCGAGTACCAGGCGATCCGGCCGCGGGCAGAGGTCCCCGCCGAAATTACGGACTGCGCGAGCTGGTGCGCTACGCCTATCGTGAAGCGTTGAAGAGCCACAACTCGGGCTGGTTTGCAGACACCGGTATCCAGGTTGCGGCGCTTCCCGGCGAGATTCGGGCATGGCAATATCCGCACACGCCGCTGGGCGCAAACCTCTTACCGACTACCTGGCGCTGAGCAGCGAGTTGGCCAACAGTTCCGATGTTGAAGTGCTGGTGAACGGGGCCAGCGTGGGCCGGCGGCACTTTGGCCCGGGTGACGGCTTCGGAGTCCCATGGAAGATCAATGTGCCGGCGGCCGAGTTGGGCGCAGGCGGCCAGGTGACGGTGCGCAAAACCGGCAACGGCATCACATATTGGAGCGCGGAGAGCGACTGGTACTCGGCGGACCGCAGTCTCTTCCAACAGGGCAAGCTGGCGCTGAACATCACACGCGATTATTTTCTGCTGAAAAAGCGGCAGGACAAACCGACGGACCCCATCACGTATGACTTGTCACCGTTGAACGGACCAGCGCACGTGGGCGATATCGTGGCTGTGCGGCTGGCGCTGAACGGAACGCAATGGAGCTACCTGATGGCCGAAGATCCCATTCCGGCGGGCACGGAGTTCCTTGAGAACACTGGCCTCTACACGCTCAACAACAAGCCCGACTGGTGGGCCGACTGGTTTACGCGCAAGGAGTTTCACGACGACCGCGCCGCGTTTTTCAACTCGGATTTCAAAGGACGAAGTGAGTACGTCTACCTGCTCAAGGTGGACAACCCGGGTAAGTTCCAGATCAGCCCGGCACAGGCGGGACCGATGTATCAATCGAATGTGGAGACCACCACCGATCCCGCTACCTTGGAGGTGCAGCCATGAGCAAGTTAACAGAAATGCTGAAGCGTCTGGGATGCGCCTGGGGCTGGGTTGCTGGGCAATTCGTTGGAGTGCTCTTGCTCCTCTCGTTGGGGCTGGCGTGGACGCGGCTGCCCGATAAGCACGGCTGGCAGGTGGCGCTCACGCTCATCGTGCCGCTGCTTCTGGTTCTCTCCATGCTTGAGCTGCAGGCCGCAACCATGAGGGCGTTGGCTGCAGACGACGGGCCGCGCGTGAAGATGCTGTGGGGCGCGCTCACGCTGCTGGTGTGGGCAGCATTGTT
Organism: Acidobacteriaceae bacterium; assembly: GCA_030038435.1. Classification (GTDB taxonomy): domain Bacteria; phylum Acidobacteriota; class Terriglobia; order Terriglobales; family Acidobacteriaceae; genus Telmatobacter. The sequence goes on from JASHOY010000441.1 coordinate 3,452, forward strand.
GTGGGCGGCCTGGGCTGTGCTCGACCTGTGGGTGCTTCTGCTGGCGTGGGCGGCGGTACTGCTGGATCGCGCTGAACGTCCCGTACTGACCGCCTCCGAATTACCGCTGCCCCAGGCTGCCGCCGACACCGGCGGGGATGCCTAAGCGCAGCCATTCGAGCGTCTGCTGACGGCCACAGCGCTGGAGGAGCTGCGCGGCATACCAGGCGGCTGCGTGGTGCGCGCGTACGGATTCCTCTTCGCTGCTGGAATCGGCCAGGGCAGCATCGACTGCATTGCAGCTTAGCGTGGGTGGCCGATCCTCACGGCCGGCGTCATCAGCCCAGACCTCGACAAGACCTTCGCGCAGCCACAGCGGAGCGTTCGTGCCGGCCTGGCCTTCTACCAGCAGTGCAGAAACTCGTGGCGCAGAGTTTTGTCCAGCAGATGGCGCGCGGCCAAGGTGCGCAGGGGCTGGGTCGCAATCCAGTTGCCCTGCGTAAAGGCCGCAACCCAGCCGGGCGCAAGCGTGGCGGCGCGAAACGCCGGCGTCGACGCGAATGCGCGGACGGTGAATGGTGTGGACGCGTTGAGGCCGGAGCGTTCCGACGCTTCGGCGCGCGCCCGGGACAACTCCGGCAAGTAAGCGACGTCTGACGGTTCGAGCGACTCGAGCACAAAGCCCTGCCCACTGAATCTTTGCCAGGCGCGGCCCGTGGCTTCGTCAGCGGCCGCTGCACCAGGAAAATACTGATTGAGAATATCCTCAGTGGAACGGCCTTCGGCGGCCATCGCAGCCGCGCCGCGCTGGCAAAGACCGACTCCATTTCCCAATCCGCGGCCATGAAAAAGGAACCGGTCGCCTTGCCGGACCACTTCAAACCAGGTGCTGGGAAGACGGTTCCATCCCAGCGATTCGCCCACCGCAAGACGAAACTGCTCTGCGGGAATCGCGGTCGAATCCGCGCGCAGCATGACGGCGCGCCCCGAGGGGCCGCGCCGGGCAATGGCGAGGTCGTGCCAACCCGGTCGCGCGAGACCGTGCGTGGCCAGGGTGGCGGTCAAGTCGGAGAAGGAGATTTCGGAGGCCCACTCATGGCCTCCATCGCGAGTACAGTATGAGTCCGGAAGCGCCGGCAAATAGGGGAGCGGGTGCGCCCCCGACCAAATCTCCGCGGGCGAAGCAGTGTAGCCGCCGCAGTCTTTTCCAAAGTACGCGAGGGCCGGCTGTCCGTGGAACCATAGCGTTTCTCCAGCAGTGGCAAGTGCGGCCGTGCGCGCCACTGTTAGACGCGCGGTGCTGGCGTTCCAGCGCACAAGCTGGCAATGCGTGGAGTCGCAAAGATCGTATTCGGTGTGGCCGTGCACCTGGCGCAGCGCGAACGTGCGGACCACAATCGCCAGAGCTTCAAGCGATGCGGCGCTATCGGCATCATCGCTCTCGCTGGCGACCACGCGCTCCACATAGCTTTCGATCGGCATCGTTGCCGCCATCACCAGCACGCCCGAGCGCGCCGTTACCACCATTGGCCAAGGCAGCGTCAACGTCTCGCCGTGCGCACCGAGTGTTACAGGCGCCGAAATTGAGACGCGGCTCGCGCGAATGGATCTGCGGGACTCCGTCAAAACCAAGGCATCGCCCGCAGCGCGAATCGATGCAGGCTGTGTAACAGTAACGGAGGCGCATCCGGCGCAGGCCTGAAAGCGAATGGAGTTTCCTGGCCCGGCGGGGCCCAGCTTCACCTCGCGGTCGTGCCATAGTGTCCACACTCCCACGCGCAGCGTGCTTCGCAAGTCCGGTTGCGCTGCACTTGTGGCGGCCGACAGCCCAATCGCAAGCAGGCACAGAACGGCAAGCCGCGGTCGCAACCGTCGAAACTTCATCGCCGCTCCTCGCCGGGAGCATGGGCAAGGATTTCGCCGGCCAGGTGTGCGGCATCCGCGCCTCGACCCGCCGGCTCAAATACTACGATCACCACCTGCGGGTGGGCCGCTGGAGCCAGGCCGGCAAACCAGCCATGCGTGCGCGCGGACGCCACGCCTTCCGCTGTCCCCGTCTTTCCCGCCACAGA
>JASHOY010000442.1 GCA_030038435.1 Acidobacteriaceae bacterium
ATTTGACCTAAACCTTGTGCCCGCTTGACGACGCTTTCTTAATCGCACCCCATGCCTCGGTAAACATATGGTCGCCGCCAAAATTCCCCGACTTCAGCGCGAGCAACAAGCGAGGGTTTCCTATGCTCGCGGCCCAGTGGACACCAGGATCGATCTGAGGTCCGATTTGGAGACTGTGAACTCTGAGCATCTGGAGGACAGCGCCGGATGTTTCGCCGCCAGCAAGAATTAACTTCCGTACACCGAGATCGACAAGACGCTTTGCGATGTCTGCCAAGAGATCCTCAACCAGTTTGCCAGCCTTTTCGACTCCCAATTTCTTCTGTACTTTCCTTACGCTGTCGACGCGAGCCGTGCTCGAGATCAAAACGGGACCTTTGCCCATAGCGGAAGACGCCCAACGCTCCACGTCCCGACCCAAATTTGAGCCCCTAAGAGCCTGCGAGGGGTCAAGGTGAAACGTAGGCATGTGCTGCTCAGCCCAAACCACTTGCCGCAGGGTTGCTTCAGAGCAACTTCCAGAAATGATCGCGCTTAGGCCTGGCACATCAGGCAAACGACTCGCGTCCAGGTCAGTTTTGAGCACCCCTTGGGATTGTAGAAGTTTTGGAATTCCCATCGCGATGCCCGATGCCCCCGTAATCAAAGGGAGATCCTGACAAGCAGTTGCTATATCACTGAGGTGTGTTTCCGAAATTGCGTCCACTATTGCGAGGCTGATTCTTTGCCGGCGAGCTTCCGAGATCGCCGATGCGATTGATGCCACACCTTCCTGGACAGTTGGATAGGCGATTAAGCCCACTTTCCGTTTTGCCTGCGCCTGCAGAAGCCGGACAAGGCTCGAGTCTGTCATGGGATTAAGAGGATGAGATCGCATACCACTCTCTTCAAGTAGAGTCCTGTTCACAAATAGATAGCCGTTGTATATTGTCCGATTGTTCGCAGGGAATGCCGGGCAGGCAATCGTAAAGTCTGTGTCCAATTCCTCCATTAGCGCCTCTGTTACGGGCCCGATATTGCCTTTCGGAGTCGAATCAAATGTCGAGCAATACTTGAAAAAGAATTGGCGGCAGCCGAGACTGTGCAACCATCGCAAGGCCGTGACGGACATGGCGACCGCCTCCTTTGCCGGGATGCTTCGGCTCTTGAGGGCGACCACCACCGCGTCGGCGTAAATCGGCCTTTGAACGCACTGGGGATCAAAGGTGACAATTGCCCTCATGCCGTTCAATACAAGCACTCCCGCAAGGTCGGTTGCACCGGTGAAATCATCCGCAATACAGCCCAGAAAGGGAGCGTTAACACGATTTTTCTCTTTGTGTATACGCGCGCTCATCATGTCACCTGAATTGACGCACATCTAGGCCAGCTTCTTAATACAGTTTCACCTCTTCTGAACTCCCCGCCGACTGATAAACAGCCTCCACTGCTTCGCAAGTTCTCAGGTAATCGTCTCCGTGCGACTCGAATTCCCCTCCGATTAGCATACAGTCGACAAAGTGCCTCTGCAGAAAATAAACACAATCGCCGGCGAAGTTTATGTTGCTCTTCTCATAGTTAATTGTCTGCGCTGACTGACCAAACAGCTTCATTCGGAGATTAGCTTCTGTGTCAAGTGATAGGTGGCCATTCGTTCCGTCAATTCGAAGTTGGCCAAACGTTAGACGAGGAGATTCAGCTTCCACCTCGTTATATCGATTCGCGTCCCACACAGCGGTTGCTCCGTTCCTGAAAGTTAGCAGTATCTGACCAGTATCTTCGCCTTGGATTAGTGGATTAAGTCTACGCAGCTTTGCGAAGACGCTTCCGATTTCTCCTAGAAGAAAACGAAACGTGTCGATGAAATGCACCCCAGTCTCGTATACCAGAAGCCGAGGGTAGTCGCGAAAATAGGCCTGCCGTGGACTGTACGGCTGGGAGCCCCATCCGTCTCCAGTGCGCATGAGGAAGTGAATATGAGTGAAGCTGCCAATCGCGCCAGAGTTGGATATCTCCTTAATCGTGCGATACCATGGTTGCCACCTCCAGTTTTCATGGACCATGAATCGCACATTGGCATCTTTAGCAGACTGGACAATTCGTCGACCGATCTCTAGCGTCGGCGCAAGCGGCTTCTGACAAATAATGTTAACTCCACGCGCGGCGGCGTAGCTGCATATCTCTTCATGTGTTTCAGGCGGAGTGATGATGTCCACGAAATCGGGCTTCTCCGAGTCGATCATCCGTTTCCAGTCGCCGTAGCAACGAGGAATGCCATACCTCGCCGCGAGATCTTCAGCTTTTTTGTCTGATCGGCTGCAAATCGCCGTGATCTCCACCTCTGGGATTCTGGACCATGCCTCATACTGGAAGGGAGCAAAATAGCCGGCTCCGATTCCGACGCCTCGCATTCTTCTTCCTAAACCCATGAGTTCACCTCCGCTGGATGCCGGTCATGTACCAAAGCTTCGGGTTGCACAGACCGCATCCGGATCCAACAGAGGATACCGCCAATATCAAGGGCCACCGCGAGACAAAAGTATACTGATGAACCCCCGGACGTTTTGCTTAGAAGCGGAAACGCATTTGCGCTTACAAACGCGCCAATGTTGCCGAACATATTCATCGCACCGGATATCTTTCCGGTACGGTTACCTGCAATGTCTGCACAGAAGACCCAACTCGGGCTGATCGTCATGTCAGCTCCGAAGACAGCGACGGCAAATCCGAACACCGCAGCTTGGATGAAATGCGCATTGATTACAATGATCAAACCTGCACCGGATAGGGCGAAGCCTATAATTGCAGGAACACGCCGCGACCACACCCGCAATCTGGAGGAGAACAGTCGATCGATCATCCATCCGGCAATTCCCTGCGATGTCGCTCCCAATAAAAGAGGGACCATGGAATAGAGTGCCGCGTGTGCACTCGATAACCGATATTGCCTCTGCAAGTACGGAAACATCCAGGACAAACAGATGAAATTCGTAAAATTGCTCGCAAAGTATTGAGCCATGGCAGGTGCGAGTCGCGGCACAGGCAGACCATTTGGGGGAGCAGGCCTAGCCTGGGGTCTGTTCTGTCTTATGCCAGAGGAACTGTGCGGCGAGGGAAAATCCCTGAACCAGATCGTCCAGGCCGTCGCCCACACCAATCCTAGAATGCCTAAAACTCGAAAGGATTCTCTCCAATTGTAGATGGTGAGCATCCACACAAGCAGCGGATAGGAAAGGGCTGCGCCGATTCTGGAACCTGCAAAGAGAGCCCCATTCGCGCGACCTCTTTGCTCCGGTAGCAACCAGTTCCGGAATGCTCTAGCACTGGCAGGGAACACTGCGGCCTCGCCTATTCCGAATAGGAATAGAAATGCAAGTAACGAGCCGAAATTCCACGCCGCACCAGTTAAAACCGTCAGCACGCTCCAGATAGCGACGGATCCCCCGAGAACTGCGCGAGGCCCCAATGTGTCTGCTAACCAACCAGAAGGAATCTGCGCAAGCGCGTATCCCAGTGCGAAAGCGCTAAACACCATCCCCATTGCCACATCAGATAAGTGCAATTCGCCAGCGACGGCTCCTTTGGCAGTGGAAATGGCTGTACGATCAATATAGGTGACCATCGATAACAGCACGAGCGCAGAGACAACGAATAATCTCTCGAGAGTCAGAGCCAGGTCGTAATCTTGTGTATTACTCATGAAAGATGCCAGCCGCGGTACCGTAGAGAATATTGCGTTTATCCTGATCCGCAATATTAAGCCCAAGTACTTTTCCCAGCTCAGTTGGAACATTCTCAGGCAAATCGGAACCTATCATTGATCGATGACTGGGGACGTGGGTTAACACCTCGAGAACCTGGTGCGGCATGAGGCTTGATAGCTCGAGAAAGATGTTTGGGCAGAAGAGGGTAGCGACAATCGCCTCGTGTACAAAAATGCCACCCCCGCAGTGTCCGAGTACAATCTGCAGGTCGGGGTATTTACGGGCGGCGGGCATGAAGAGCGATGGCGCAGAAAATGGGAGCCCCGAGCCTGTGTGACAAACGACCGCTAGATTGTTGGCCATCGCCGATTCGAAAAAGAGATCACTGGTCGAACTCAATGGATTCAGGCCATGATATTGCGGTTGCAACTTGAGGGCACGGAACCCATAGAGTTCCCTGCATCGCCGTACCTCTTCACGAAAGGTCTCGGACGGTAGAAAGGGAGAAAGACAAGCAGCCCCGACAAGCCGGTCGCCATGTTTTCTTACCGCCTCTCCAATAACGTCATGTTC
>JASHOY010000443.1 GCA_030038435.1 Acidobacteriaceae bacterium
TCGTGATCGAGGACCAGTTTCCCAAGTGGGAATGAAATGAGCGATGTGGTCATCGTCGCCGGATTCAGACGTTCAATGACGGCCTGGTTCCAATCCGTTTCTGCGGCAGCGTTGGCTTCGGGCAGCACCTGTGGTCCGGGAAGGGCAACAGAAACAAACTCCGGAGCCGGCAATCCCAATTGTGTGCGGCGCCACCAGTAATCGCGCCTTACCAGCGAATCGCGGTCTGGCATCAGCTCACTCAGTCGCATTCCCGGATGCCAGCGAAAATGTCCGGGATTGGCCACTGCTCCGCGCAGCGTAACGGTGTCGCGAAAGCTGGAAATAATGGGGTCGATGCGCACGACGTCGCCATCGTTCAGCGGAGTTGCCAGGCCAGTCTGGTCCATGGAGAATTCAAAGGCCTCGCGGTGTGCATGGTCTACGATCCGATCAACCCGCACATGAGCATCGGCGGCCGTGGCCGTCGTTCCTCCCGCCGTGGAGAGGATATCTCCTATGGACTCTCTACCGCGCAGTTCATAGATCGCAGACTTGCCTACGCTCCCAAGCATCGCCACCTCGGCGCCCACCGGCGGGATATAGATCACGTCTCCGGCCTGGAGTTGCACGTCCCCTGTTTTATCGCCGTTGATAAGCAAGGCGTAGAGATCGAAATCCGCTATAGTTTCTCCCGCTCGCCTGAGCAAGACGTGGCGGAGCGAACCAGATGGGTCTGGTCCTCCGCTCTGGAAAACTGCATCGACGAGTGTACTCAGGCCGCTGACTGTATATTGGCCGGGACGTTGCGCGAAGCCTGTGACATAGACCTGCATGGAATGAATCTCCCCCATATCCACGCTGAGTTCGAAGTTGCGGTAGACGCGATCGATGGCACTGCGCACCTTTGCGGGGAGCTGGGAAACCTGTAGGCCGGCAACGTGTATCTCCCCGACCTTGGGGATGTATATGTCGCCTTCCCGGCTCACGCGCAGGTTATCACTGAAATTCACTTGGCCCCAGATGCGAATGCGTAACTCATCCTCTGTTGCCACAATCATTTGCGGCGGCGCCGGACCATTTTCGACGGGAGCGAACGTTGTCGGGGCCGCTGTGAAGAGATTTGAACCGTAGATAGGCAGGATCTGCCCAGTCGATTCCGCAACGAAGCGCTGGAATTCAGTGTCCGGCGGCGGTGCTGTCGTTTTCGCCGCGGCGGCTGGTGGATTCGATTGTTCCTGCGCGAAGCGCTTTTCTGTTGTGCTGCTGGATGTGCTTCCTGCCGCAGATGAAGGATTCGACACCTCAGGCTGCGGCGATTCCTGCAAAGTAGGGCTCTGAATGTTGATCGCAGAAGGAGATGGATTGAGAGGAGAAGGAGATGAAGGTGTTGTGACTTCAGCGCATCCAAGAGAGTCCGGATCGCTGCCGCTCGGGCACTGACCGAAGAGGTTAGGGCCGACAAGTGTAAATAGACTGCCCAGCGTTGCAGACAAAACTACGCTCCGCCCTCTGGAGCAGACAAAATCCCACAGCTTATTCATTGAAATATCTACGAACAGACTAGTAAAACTGAGCGGCTGTGCTTGTGACCAGCATCACAGGTTCTGCGACGAGCGCTTTGTAGAGTAATGACTAAGATTCTTTCTACAAAAGCGGTTCACAGCCGCGAAGCCCATCCGCACCCCGGTTCGAGGTGCTTGCGCCTTCAGAATTCGAAGCATGTCGGTACGATCAGCGCCGGCAGCGCCCGGAGATTGGAGGTCTGAATTGCAGCGTGGAAGAGCGACTCCTGTTGGAAAGAAGGAAGTGTGCCCACAGGGAATCTCGAAAGTGCAGCGGAACAGTCGAGCCAACCCTTGCGTGGCGGCAGCGTCTCCCTTCTCTCCTGGGCGCGAGTCGTTGCGCGGTGGAGAAAGTTGGTCGCAGGCGTCGCTTTAGGGTTTGCGGCTCTGGGTTGTGCGATCGCTCTGCTGCTGCCGGAACGCTATACGGCCACTGTGGTGCTTTTGCCTCCGCAGCAGAGCAGTTCAGAAGGGGCTGCAATCATGGCCCAGTTAAGCAGCCTCGGGGGAATGGCGGGGGGCGCGGCAGGACTGGGAATCAAGAATCCGAACGATCAGCAGATAGCATTGCTTAAATCCCGCACGGTGGAAGACGCAATCGTCGCAAAGTTCCACCTGGAACAGCTCTACCACAAGAAATATCTCTCGAGCGCCCGCAAAAAATGGGAAAGGATGACCACTGCGGATAACGGCCTGAAGGACGGCCTGATCCGTGTTTCCGTAACCGACAGCGATCCCCAGCGGGCTGCCGCCATGGCCAATGCCTGGGTCCAGGAGTACAAGTCCTTCAGCGCGTCGCTGGCCATCACAGAGGCTTCGCAGCGCCGACTTTTCTACGAGCAGCAACTCGATGATTCGCACCAAGCGCTTGTGCGGGCGGAAGCTGCGATGGCGCAGACGGAGCAGCGCACCGGCGTCATCGATCTCGAGGGCCAGGACCGCAGCATGATCGCATCGGCCGCCTCGCTACGTGGCCAACTCGCGGCCAAGCAGATCGAAATCAAGGCCATGCGCGATTTTGCCGGTCCCGCCAATCCCGACCTGAAGCGCGCGGAAGATGAAGCCTCCGGGCTGGAAGCGCAGTTGGCCGCGATGGATGCGGACGCCAATCGCAAAACCGGCGATTTGATCGCACCCCCAGGAAAAGTCACGCAGGCCAGTCTGGAATTTGCCAGCGCGCTGCGTGAAGTCAAGTACCGCGAGGCGCTTCAGGACCTGCTGATGCGGCAATATGAAGGCGCGCGGGTAGACGAGGCACGCGAAGGCGCGCTCATTCAGGTCATCGAGCCCGCCGTGCCTCCGGACCGACCATCGCCCTACAAGCGCTGGGTTTTCTTAGTGACGGCGCTGCTTGCTCTTCCGCTAGGTGTTTCCATGGCCGCCGTGGCAGAGTTAACTGCGGCTCTCCGCAGGCTTCGCATCTCATATGGTTCCTGGCTGGATGCGCTAAAGGCAGTCGGCGCCGGCGAATTGCTCTGGGGCGAGTCTGCCAGAACTCAAGCGAAATGCGCTAAATGAATGAATAGCCCGACAATATCGTCATCAAGAAGCCTCAACGCCCCGGAGGATCTCCTATTGCCGCACGCAAGCGACCGCGCCCAGTTTCTTCCAGGCTGCGCGGTCCGTCTCCAGAGGCTTTTGGGCATCGATCGCGCAATCGCTTATGTGATCTTAGCGAGAGCCTGGAGCTTTGCAGGCAATTTCGGCACCGTCCTGCTGATGCTGCACTGTCTCTCGCCCGTGGAACAGGGCTATTACTTCACCCTCATCTCACTGGCGGCGCTTCAAACGATTTTCGAGCTCGGATTTTCATTTGTGATTCTCCAGATGGCGGCTCATGAACGCGCACACCTGTGTATCCGCCCGGACGGAACCATCGAAGGGGACCCGGCGGCACGGGGGCGTCTGGCCTCAATTCTGCAACTTGCCCTGCGCTGGTACAGCCGCGCCGCCGTTCTTCTTGGCGTCACTCTGCTCCCGGCGGGCATGTGGTTCTTCTCGCACAACACCCGGCCCGGCCAGCAGGCCTCCTGGCTTTTCCCCTGGATACTGTCTGCCGTTTCCTGTTCCGTTCTCTTCATGATGAATCCGGTCTTCGCGTTTGTTGAGGGGTGCGGAGAAGTGGCGCAGGTGGCGAGACTCCGCCTGCATCAATGCATCGCAAACACGGCCTGCGCATGGGCAGCTATGGTTTCGCACCATGGTCTGTATGCGCCGGGGCTGATCATTATGTCTTCCGTTGCGGTGGGAGGGGTATTTATTTGGAAGCGTCGCAGACTTCTGCTCGGCCTGCTTGAACGGCCGGTAGAAGCGCACAGCGTGAGCTGGCGGCGCGAAATATGGCCCTTTCAGTGGCAGATCGCAGTTAGCTGGTTATGCACTATATACACGGTGCAATTCTTCACTCCTATCCTCTTCCGTTTTCGAGGCGCCGTAGAGGCAGGGCAAATGGGCATGTCGATCAGCGTGATCGGCTATATTTCGGCTGTCGTCCTTTCGTGGATGAGTACAAAAGCATCGCCCTTCGGCCAGCTTGTTTCACGCGGACACATATCTGACCTCAGCAGGCTCTTCAGCACCACGCTGCGGCAATCGATTCTCGTTCTGCTGCTTCTTGACGGTTTCTGTATGGCAGGCGTCATCGCCCTGAACCGCTGGTTTCCGCAGCTTGCGCAAAGGATTGTGCCGCCTCCTGTATTCGCGCTGTTGCTTCTGGCGAGGCTCGGGACCGTGATTGTCGAGTCGCAAGCCATTTATCTGCGTTCCTTCAAGCGCGAACCGTTCCTGCTGCAATCCGTCATCATCGCGGTCCTCACGTTACTGCTTTCTTTGTTAGTCGTTAAGAGTATGGGATCCTTCGGCATCTCATTGAGTTACTTAATCTGCGGCGGCGCCATGGGCGTTATCTCCGGGACGATTGTCCTGAAGTCCTGGCAGCATTCCCTGTCAATGCAAAGGCCGATGAATCCTCCCGGCCCGCGGATCACAGAGGATGGGAATTAAGATGTCGATTTCTGCTTGGCTCTTGTCTTTCTACATCTGCTCCTACTTGGCACTCCTCGTGTTCAAAAGGGAACGCCGCGACTTCTTTGCGTTCCTTTTAGTAACCTCTTTGTGCATAGCATTCGGGCTCCGCGATCTGAGTAAGCTTCTTCCAGTGCAAGACCCAGTAATCTACTCAACGCTGATTTCACGTGTCATGGTATCCGATGTATCGTTCAGCGAGTTAGGTTTCGATTATGTCCCCTTCCACCTCATGCAGGTTGTCACACTTGGAAGACTGTCGATCGGTGGAGCTTTGCTGCTCGTTCACCTAGTCTTCTTGTTATTCATCATTCCAATATACCGTTATTCGCGGATTATCCCGGGATTGTTCTACGTACTGTCAGGATGGATGATATTCGCAAATTCTGGCGTGCTCTTACTTTGCAACTTCCTGAGGCAGGGCTATGCAATCATGTTCTTTCTGGCCCTAATTTTAGGTGCGGTGTCCACTAAAAAGCCGATTACCCGAATTGGGGGGGCGCTATTCATGCCAGTACTCCATGTCTCTGCATTGATATTTTCCCCGGTGCCACTCTTCATTCACTCCCGGCGCTTCCACTTCATCTACGCAGCGGTATTCGTGGCGGGAATGGCACTCATTGCCCAATGGGCTGGCGCAGTCGCCCCAGACGTCGATAACTTGTCTGCCGCAAGCATGCAACTCTTTCTGAAGGTTCTCGGCGCATATATTTTGGTGCTACTCGCACTCCTCGTCCAATCGAGCACCGGCCCTTTCGGTAATGCCATCCAACTCATCAAGCGGGTGTCTCTTGGAGTTGTCCTTCCGAGCGCAGCGCTTCTTTTGCTGAGATCTCCCGCTCTTCTGGTGCACGCATTGCGCTTTACGTATTGGATCCACGCTCAGACCTTTCTTTACCTAGCGGCCGCGGTCAGCAGCAACAAATCAGAGTGGCTGATCCGCGCCTTAGCGTTGGCCTTTTGCGTATTCGGGATCTTCACATGGACAAACCCGAACGTCGCAATGTTACTTGCCTGGTGAATAACCGTCGGACGACTTACGAAGTGACAGGACAATCCAAAGCGAGCGTCATCTCGATGCGCTTCTCGCCTGCTTTCATCTCTCACCTCAGCGCATACGGAAAGATGTTTGAGGCGCTCGGATATAACGTGGATTACATTGCCCATCCTGAATATTTTAAGTTTGCGGAATTCGCCAACTGCCCCTCGGCAATTTCGGCAACAACGGAGGGCTGGGAAGGTTCGCAAGTGTATGTACATGCGATGGTCTGCAATCCGGCCCACGAGAATCATTTTGTGGCCAAAAGGCTAAGACATCGCGGCTGCAAGGTATGGTACCTCTATCACGAACCAGCGGAACCGCTCCTTACTTACATCCGGACAGAAAGTCCGTCGATGATGCTAAAGCTGTTCGCGGCACATCATCTTTCAGCGAAAATGCTCAAGGCCGCACATGGCGTAATACTCTCATCGCAGCGGGCTGTCGACTTGTACCAACAAGGCGACATTCGATACAACAGGAACTATTTCCAGGTTCCACTTCTCTTTGCCGACGAATGCGCACCGATGGCGGCGCAAGATCGCCAGTATTTTTCCTACATTGGAAACATCACCAAAGCCCACGGATTTTTTGACTTCCTGGATGTCGTGAGGTTCTCTCTTCGAAACAACCTGGGCATCCATTTCCTGATCGCATCGAAGCGGCCTCTACCGCCAAGCATCGCCAAAGACGATGAGATCACGGGCGCGTGCGATTGGGTGCGAATTCAATGCGGTCGTCCCTTGTCAAACCATGAAATTAACCTCTTTTACTCGCAGAGTTCTTGCGTGTGGAATCTTTATCGCCGCTCGACTCAGAGTGGCGTCTTCGCAAAGGCCATGATGTGTGGAACGCCGGTGCTCGCTTCCGGAGCGGGTTCCTTCCATGAGTTTCTCACCGATGGTTGCGAAGGGCGACTGCTTTCCGATGCGAGGCCAGAGACGGTCATTCCCGCCTATCGTGAGATCTCGAATAATCTGCGCCGGTACAGCGCCAATGCCCGGGAGAGATTCAACCGCACTTTCAACTATGAAGCCCGGTTGGACACCTGCAGACGGGTATTCGGCGAGGCCGGGAGCCCAAAGGAGGCTGCATGTCTCTAGCGGTATTTGTGAATTCTTCGGATGGCTTTCAGGATTGCTGGACTCCCTTCTTCCGGCTCTTTAACGTGTACGGCGGCGGTCTGCGGTTGCTTCCTGTCTACCTGAACACCGAGCGGGCAGCCTTCCAGTACGAAGGGCTCGACGTGCGTCCAACCTGCGTCTGGCCGCGGGGGGAAACACGGCGCCTTTCCTGGAGCGATTGCCTGCAGCGGGGCATCGATGCGGTAACCGAGGATTTCATCTTGTATCTTCAGGAAGACTATTTCCTGACCGCACCGATACGGACGGATATCGTCGAAGAGGCTCTGGACATTTTCAGGAATGCGCCAGATTCGGGTGTTATTTACCTGTCCCGAAATGGTCCCAGAGCGCGAAGGTGGGCTCCGTTTAGGGGCAGTTTCCTTAAAGTGTGCCCGCCGGCGCATTACCTAATCAATACACAAGCGGCGATATGGAACAAAAGATACCTCCGATCGCTTGCGCGCTCATGGGAGAACGCCTGGATGTTCGAGAAATTCGCCAGTCTGCGCGAGCGCTCCTCTAAGCAGCGGATTTTGAAGGTAACTCCCGAAACTCTCGAAACTGGAGAAGTAATTCGTTACGTGTGGTCGGGAATTATGAAGGGTAAATGGAAGCTGGAATGCGTGGAACTGTTTTGGAAGCATGGAATAGTCGTTGATTTTGAGCGGAGGGGTTTCTACAGTGAGGGGTCTCCGCTGAAGTACAGGATCGAAGTGCTGCAAAAGCTATTCGGCCGGCCTGCTCCGGCATTTCGAAGCATTTGCAGCCTATTCGAGAAGGTGCCGGCAAAATGAATCGGAGTCCGCTAGTCTCTGTCGTTACGCCCGTTTTCAATGCTTCTCGCCTTCTGCCCGAGACCATCACCTCAGTACAGGCGCAGACTTTCACTGACTGGGAACATCTGTTGGTGGATGATGGGTCAACGGACGATTCAGCAGCAGTAGTGCAGGCCGCGGCGAAGCGCGATTCGCGGATCCGACTGTTGCGCACTCCACGCAACTTGGGTCCCTCGGAGGCACGCAATTTCGGAATCGACGCGGCGCGAGGGCGATTCGTCGCACTTCTCGATTCCGACGATTTGTGGCTGTCACCGAAGCTCGAAGAGTCGCTGGCGTGGATTTTGTCGCACGGCTATGATTTCATCTATCACGATTACCGGCACATTTCTTACGATGGCGCGCGCGTGGGCAGACTTGTTCACGGGCCGGACGAACTCAATTTGCGAACTCTGCACACGCGGCGCGGAACCGGCTGCCTGACCGCAGTGATCGATCGAGACAGGATTCCCAGTCTTCGGTTTCCGCGCGTGGCTCCCCTTCACGCCGAGGACTTTTGCCTCTGGTCGCAACTCATTCGCCAGGGACACATTGGGCATCGCCTTGCGGCGGACCTCGCCCGCTATCGCCTGGTGCCTAATAGCCGCTCGGCAAGAAAACTGGAAAGCGCACGGAACGCATGGCAGGTGTACCGGCAGTTCTCCAACCTTTCTTTCACGAAGGCTGGCTTCTGGTGGCTGCAATATGCATGGAACGCCTTCTGGCTTCATCGTCTTGCCGCGCCGCGGTTCGATGCCCTCAGCTTCGAGGGTGTAAAGCCCGTCGCTTACATGCACGATGTCGTACCGCGGTTCCGCGACTAGCGCCATTCGCGATGCCGTAGCGAAGAATGGCGACTTCCTTCGTAGAAAGGGGCAGCGCAGAGCGCCCGGGAGACCGTTACCCGCATGTTGACCTTTCAAGTTCGGTTAACCCGGGAGCTTTCAGGGATCGACTATCACCTTCGCAAATCGTGCCGCGCCTGCAGCAGATTTCGCACAACCGAGTTGGGCCAGGACTCTTGTCGAAGCTCCCGCGGAAACTTGGCAAGTTCTCGCCGCTGAAGTCCATGGAAGACAGCCTCCGTGATCAGATCGATGCCGCCGGGGCAGTGCTCGCGAATTTGGCCGTTGAATTATACTGTCGCAGGAGACCGGTCACTGAAATGGTCAAAAATTTACAGACTTTTCTTTTTTGCGGGCGATTTTGAGAAGTGGTTCCGTGTACTCTCAGAAACTGAAGACAAATAGTTTTGATAGGCTGGCAGCTTCGGTGTCAGGTAAACGCTGACGTCCCGGCACCCGCCCCAACCCTTTAAACAGCGCCAAGCAAGCCAAAATCTAAAATCCGAGGTCATCTTCGCAGATGCTTCCCCGCCATCTGAAGAGCTCGTTCGTCCGTTGCCGGACGTCGATTTTCCTCCTGTCGCTTGTAATCGCTTTCACGGCTTCCGCCGCATTCGCCCAGGAGTACCGCGGAACCATTCTCGGCCAGGTGGCGGACTCCACCGGACGGGTGATTCCGAATGCCATGGTCACCGCGACCGGGCCGCAGCAGAAATACACGGTGCGCACTTCGGCGAGCGGAAGCTACGTGCTGCCGTTCGTGGAGCCGGGAACGTACTCCATCTCCGCCACCGCGACTGGCTTCAGAAAAGAGGTCCAGAGCAACGTAGTCATCGATGTTTCGAGCAAGGTGAACGTGAACTTCACCTTGCAGGTTGGCTCGACTACGCAGGCCGTCATCGTGCAGTCGAGCCAGGTGGGCATCGACACTGCCGACGCCTCGGGCGGGACGGTGATGGATCCCGAGAAAGTGCAGAACCTGCCCCTGAACGGCCGGCAGGTTTACATGCTGATGCCGCTCACGCCGGGATTCCGGTTTACCACAACCACATTCGGGGCCACAAGCAACTCAGGCACGCGCGGTTGGGATGAAACCAACGCGTATTCAGTGAACGGCCAGCCGGGGACCTACAACCAGTTTCTGCTGAACGGCGCGCCCATCACCGAGGAGGGTGGAGGTTCGGCCGGAACCTGGAATATTGCTCCCAGTGTCGATGCCGTGCAGGAGTTCAAGGTGATGACGCCGACTTTCGATGCGGAGTATGGGCGCGCGGGTTCCGGCATCATCAACATCGTGCTCAAGAGCGGCACTCCGAAGTTCCACGGGACGCTGTACGACTTCTGGGAAAACTCCGCCATGGAGGCCAACAGCTACGAGCTTGACCAGGAGGGTTCGCCCAAGGAGTACCACAACCAACATCAATTCGGTGGCACGATTGGGGGCCCGTTTCTAAAGAAGAGCGCATATTTCTTCTTCAGTTTCGAAGGCTGGCGGGAGGTATTGCCCGACGGAATCGTCACCACAGTTCCCACCCCCGATATGTATCCGGGCGCCAATGGCAACGTAGACTTGACCAATTACCTGGCGGCTGTGGGCAAGGTGGGAATCTACGATCCGGAGACGACGGCGTGTTCAGCGCCAAGTGCCAATGGCGGATGCAATACCTACACGCGATCTCTCTTTGCCAATGACACTATTCCCGGCAACCGCGTCAGCGCCATTGGTTTGAAGATCATGGACCTTTTCCCGGCGCCTAACCGGAGCGGATATTTGGATAACTATGTCTACAGTGTAAGTGGTCCGTACTCGTATAACATGCCCATCGCGCGCGTGGACTATGATTTCAGCAACAATACGCGCCTCTATGGAATCTTTGCCTGGTGGGCGGGTCTGACAACGCGCAACTCCAACGGTATTCCGGGCGCTGGCGCCCTCGGGGGCACGCACAGCTACCGCTCCAGCTTAACTCAGGTGCTGGACCTGACGCACACCTTCAGCGCGAACCGTGTGGGCGATATTCGCGCCTCCTTTAACCGTATGTATGCGCTCGATCCTTCGGGCACAGTTGCGGCGGGCATCGACAAACTAACGCCTGCGGACCTGGGCCTTACCATGCCCGCGATCCCCACCACTTCGCGGCAATGCGCGCCCGGGGTCAATCTGGGCGACGACTATCCGGATCTGATCGGTGACGAAGGCAATCCGGTGATGTACGAGACCTATGATCTTGGTCCTTCTGTGTATCAAGTCTTGGGAAGGCATAATATTCACTACGGCGCCGAGTTCATGCTCTTCCATGACTCGGTTTCTGGCATAGGGCGCCCGAATGGCGTCTTTGGCTTCAGCACCGGCTTCACGCAAAAGAACCCGTTCCAGGCCAAGAACGACGGCTCAGTAATCGCCGATCTGCTTTTGGGATATCCCAGCTCGGGCAGCGTGCAGGACGAACTGGACACCTACGAGTCCTACAACTACTACGCAGCCTTCATTCAGGACGATTGGAGAGTGAAGAGCAACCTGACCCTCAACCTGGGCCTGAGGTGGGAGACCGAAACATCGCCTCGGGACCGGAACAATTATCTTGTGGCGGGTCTGTGTCTGACGTGCACGAATCCGATCACGAGCCAGATCGCATTTCCGAGGGGCAACGCGCTGCCGAATGGCGCCACAATGGTGAATCCGATCATGGGCGGTCCGCAGTTTTCGAGCGGAAGTCTGTCGGCGTATCAAAATACGATTGGACGTTTCATGCCGAAGGCGGGCTTTGCTTACGGTCTCTCGAACGACCTGGTGCTCCGCGGCGGCGTTACCTGGAGCACTGCTCCCGGTACGGAGCTGGGGAGCAATGCTCCGTGGAACCAGACAACCGACTACAACGACTCGCCGGATGGCGGTCTGCATCCCGCATCCAGTTTTATCAATGGCGTTCCGTTTCCCAACGGCTACGCCGCGCCGCCGGGCAGTTCGCAAGGCCTCGAAACGCTGGATGGCGGAAGTCTGAGCGTTGATCAGCGCGACCGCCGGCTCCCGCTGGTGTGGGAGTACACGGCAGGCGCGCAGCTCGGCTTGCCGGCGCAGGTGGTGCTCGACCTGTCGTATCTGGGGGTTCATGCCACAGACATGGTCGCCTCGAAGCAATTCGATAACATCACTCCGGCGCAATTCGCGCAGGGCAATGCAACGCCGAACTATCTCAACCAGCTCGTCGCCAACCCGTTTTATGGCGTAATTGCCAAGGCGCTCGACCTCGGCGAGAACCCCACTATTGAAGCCAAATACCTGATGGTTCCCTATCCGCAGTACGATGGTAGCCTGACAGTTACCGACCTTCACACGGGATACGACAATTACAACGGTTTGCACGTGAAGGCGGAAAAGCGCTTCAGCGGGGGCGGCGTGCTAAGTAGCGGCCTAAGCTTTCTGGGCGCGTTCACGTGGTCAAAGACGATGGCGGCCACGGGATATCTGAACGATGGCGGGGCCGGCCTGGTGGACTCCAACCCCAACTATCAGATTTACGGAACGGACCGGCCGTGGGACCTGGCGTTCAGTGGTCTGTATGGATTGCCGTTCGGGCACGGTGGATGGATCGATCCTGGTGCGGGCGGTGTGCTCGACGAGGCGATCGGCGGCTGGCAATTCGATTGGATCTTTAGCGATGCCGGGGGCACGCCGGTGAGTTACCCCAACAGCTATCTCTACCATTGCGGCAGCTACAACATACTCCCCGTGCACAAAAGCTGGTCGGGGTATATCAACAACTCCCAGCCTTCGTGCTGGACAACCGATCCGCAGTACACGGCGCTGACCGCCAAATCGCTGGTCTCGACGATACGCAATCCTTGGGCGCAGCAGACTGCGCTGGGCCTGGAGAAGAAATTCGCTATCGGCGAAAGAACCACGCTGCAGTTCAGGGCGGAGTCGTTCAACGTGACCAATACGCCCATCTTTGCGGGCCCTTCGACGAGCAATCCTGAGACGCCGATCACTCGGGTGGCAAGCGTTGCCAACCCAAACCAGCCCGGCGCATGGTCGGGCTATGGAACGATCGGATCGACGGAGCAGAATTTTCCAGACGCGTACAGCTTTCGCTGAAATTGCTGTTTTAGGCAGCAGCCGCACCGAACGGTATAGGGGAATCAGTCCAGCACCCAAACCACAGTAGCGGCTCCGTAGCAAGGCCTGGTCGGCCTCTGATCCTCCGGCACGGTTGGAGGTAAGATGCTCCCCTAAGCCCGGGAACTCCCTTTTGGGATCAGGCCGCCTTTGAAAGTAAATTCCGCACGCCTCAATCCACTCTCCATTTAGATCGATTCATCGAGATTCCAGACAACAGTTTTCGCACGCCTCCTGTCATTTTTCATCCTCGACAAATTCCACATCTTTGGCGCGGCTCTTTGGGGTCACGATCAGCCGTACCAGCTTTCCGGCTACTACCCGCCCCTCCACGGTCGTCTCGAACGGCGCGTGGAGCTTGAAATCCGCAGACCAGTCACTTGGCCAGGCCGGGAGCAGGAGCAGCTTACGCCCATTGGGCTGCAACAGCATTTCCTCAAGGGTAATCATCCCCGAACCGCCATTGTCCAGATCCGGGATCCAGTCATGGGCCGGCCTCCAGAACCACTTGAACCGCTCGTTGCCGTAGTTCGTGAATTCTGCGATCACCACGCTTTGCGCCACGTCTGTCAGCCCCAGCACTGCACTTTCCGTGCCGTCCTGCCCCCAGCAGGTATCCTGCGGAAACCGGCGAGCAGAGAAAGTATCTCTCGCAAGTTTCAGTCCCGGCTTGCCCAGACCGAACAGATGGTAAGGGAAGGTCACATATAACTCCGGGTTCTCCATGTTGCGGGGCTTTCCATATTCCTGCGCAGGCAGCAGGATCGTACTTCCCTCAGGATCGCCCTTTCCATCCGGTGGCGTCTTCCCGTCCGCAGCTGTCTTCCCCTCGGGCAACTCTGGAAGAGCCTGCAGCGTATTGGTCCACGCCGCGATCTCTACAGGCGTGATGACGCTTTTGGGAAGAGCCAGTAACCGCGGAATTACTGATCGTAGACCCGCAATGTCCGGCGTCGGATTCACAGCGGTCAACTGATAAGTCTCTAGCGACTGCGTAGGCGCCATCCGGATTTTCCCATCTGCGCCGCGCGGCCAGTGCCGGGCGTAATAGGTCACAACTGCGTCGGCCAGCGGAACCATCGAGTCCTTGGCGAACGCGACATCGCCGGTGTAATCGTAATAATCCAGCATCTCCGAGATCACTTCCAGCGATCCCTGGATGTGGTAGCGCTGCCACCGGCTTTCGATCTGGTCGGTGGGATTATCCCAGCCGAAATCATGCACGCTCGGTACTCCCCAGAAAAACATCGTCTCCGGATACGACGCGCCGGGGTGATGGTAGTACAGTTCCGTCCGAGCCTTTTCCAATGACAGGTCTGAGAGGTACATGCGGAACCATGGCTTCAGCAGGTCGTAGTCGCCGGTCTCCACCAGCGGCCAGTACAGCAGCCGATTGTTCTGGTTCCAGTAGCAGTTCCCCCACGCCCGATAATCCGGATTGTGGTTCTCCCTGTCGGACGCGACGCCATCTGGCAAATCGTGACCAACCGTGAAGATGCCGCCGTTAAACTTCACCGGTAGTTCACCGCGTGAGGAAGAAGCCATCATGTAGCGTTGCATGGCATAACCTTGTGAGACTTCCTGCGCCTGATCATCGCCGCTGACATCGATCCAGCTTCGATCCCAGAAGTCATGCCACCACTTCTTGTTCGCTGCCCACGCAGCATTCAGATCCACGGGGTTCGCTGTCGCCAGGCTCTCGTCCAGTTGCGCCTTCCACGCGCGCCCTGATGTAGCATTCTTCTCGACAAGAGCGACGATATCGACTCGGAAATTGCTGCGCTGATTTGAACGAAGTGTTTTGTCGTCCTGGCTCAACAGCCCCGTGCCTGTAATCAAGGCCCCAAAACAGCGGTGCAACAGCGGGTCTGGAAACTTCCCGAGCAGCGCTGCCAGATGCTCCTGCTTCATCACCGTCGGGTAGATGCTCTGCTTGTTGAAGTGGTACCAGGCGATGCTGCGTTTCTCGGCGGGCAGAATCGTGTCTGCCTCAAATTGCACCGGATAGTCATCGCTGCCTAATTCAAACATCCCCGCCTTCTCGGCCGAGGGTTCCTGCAGTGACTGATTTTTCCGCCACATCTCCAGAGAGACCTGCAGCACCGCCGGGTGCTCCGTATGCGCCTCCACGTGAATCGCCGGATGGTTCGCGTCAATCCAGATGCGCACCGTATTCGAGCCCGCGTGCATCTCGATTGCGCCGTCCTCGAGGTGAAGCGTTTCCGAGAAGTCATCTTTCCCCAAAAATGGATTGGGAGTCAGTCGGATCCGCACTCGGCCAAGTTTTACCAGTTTTCCCAATTCGGTCCACGCGTCGGGAGACGAGACCAGCAGCACCAGGTCCCCGTTGGCTTCCGTCCAGACATTCGCCCCCAGCGAGCCATTCCCAATCGGCATCGAGTCGTTCTCGTTGACGCCCAGCGAATGCCAGGTTAAATCGCTTTGCGTCACCAGCCGGGCTCCATTCGGCATTCCCTGCGCAGAAACAACCGCTATGCAGAGAGACAGAAGAGAGGAACACATGGTAAGGCGGATTTTCAATGGACACCTCGCTGTTCGATGGGTAACTAAGTCGCCTGGATATCAAAGGAAAAGAGAGTCTGGAAGCCGAGTCTCCACAACAGTACAGCTTACCGCTCACGCCCCATCCTGATTCCGGCGGCCACATCCACGCCGGCTACATCCAGGCAGCCCAAATCCCGGCGTATGACCACTCAACCACTCCACGTTGATCTCCCAGGGTCTCAGTCTCCGTTTATGATGCCAGCATGACAGCCTATGCAGAGCGGCTCTCGCAATGGACTCTGGAGTACTTCCTCAAGCCGTGCGCCATCGCGGTCTGCTTCGACATTGTTGCCCTCTTGTGGACGTTTCCGTTGCAGCACGTGATTGCTTATCCTTTCGTCTTTCTCTTTTTTGGCGCAATCATGGGCAGTGCGTGGTTCGGCGGGATGATTGCCGGTTTTGTGGCTGTCATTTTTTCTTCGATCCTGGTCACGTTCTTTTTCATCCCTCCAGTCTTCTCGTGGTCGATTGCCAAGGAATCGGAAAGCTTCCTGACCGCGTTTATTGTGTGCGCAGTTGCCATCATGGCGGTCAGTTCCTCGAGAAAGCGGGCGGAAGCCGTCATTCGCGAAGCCCGCGACCGCCTCGAAGAGAAGGGTCCGCGAGCGAACTGCCGAGTTGGAGCAATCCAATCTGGAAATTCAGGAAAGCGAACGCCAGTTGCGCTTGCTGACCGAAGCCATTCCACAGCAGATTTGGCGCGCGGACGCCGCCGGCGCCGTCAAATACTGCAATCAGCACCTGATCGATTACCTTGGCAAGCCGCTGGAATTGCTGCGGGGAGAATCTTTCTTTGCAATCCTGCAACCGGAAGACGAGCCATGTTTCGCCAAAGATGGCGCTGCGCAGTTGAATCTGGCGGCGCATTCGAAATGGAAACGAGAATCCGCAGTGCGAAGGGAACCTATCGCGGGTTTCTCGTGCGCAGTATTCCGCAACTCGGCGGGGACGGAACGGTGGTGCGATGGTATGGCATTCACATCGACATCGAAGAACAGCATCGGGCGCAGTAGGAACTGATCGCGTCACAGGAGCATCTTTCCCGGTTGTCGCATACAGTCCATTGCCGCTCATCGAGACATCGGGCTTGCTCTTCAGGGACCATATGTAGAGAATCGCGCCGAATGTGCCGGTGCATCCGGCCAGCATGGTGTTCACCGCGATCGACCCGATGCGCAGACAACCGTTCGCCGACGCGCCCGGCGTGCTGCCCGGATTGAATCCGAATCAGCCGAAGGCCAAGATGAAGCAGCCGACGAGCACCGCCGAGATATCCTGACTGATAATGGCACCGTCATCCTGGGCGCCGCAGTCATCGACGACGTGATGGGGCTCTTTGTTCTGGCCTTTCTGGCGGCAGCGTGCAATGCCACAAGCCAGTGCGCATTCGGAATCGCGCCGCAAGTCAGCTTATGGCTGCAGCAAAATCTTCCCGTGGCCGCACGGCATCCCCTCATCCTTGAGATTGTTCCTATCTCGCTGAGCGTGACGGTGTTCTTCACCATCGCCTACGGCGCGGCCAAGAAAGCCATCGATCCGCTGATCCGGCTTTTTCGGAAGTTCGAGGCCACAGAGGCGGTGACAAGCTGTGTGTTGGCGCTGGTGCTTCTGTACGCCGTGAGCGCCGAGTGGATGGGCAGCGTCGCGGGAATCACCGGCGCTTATCTGCTCGGATAAGCGCTTCGAGAGCCTCGAGGAAGCGCATGCGTACCTCGATCACTGGGAAGAGCACTGGGCCGACACTCGCATCCACGGCCGCACCAAGCGGCAGGTGGCGGCGATGTTCGCTGAAGAGAAGCACTTCCTGCAATCGCTGCCGCAGGAACCGTTCCGCAATTACCAGCACGGAAAGCGGACGGTTCACATCGATAGCCGTGTGGAAGTTGACGTGGCCTATTACGGAGCGCCGCCGGGCTGGTTCGGTCGCCAGGTCGATGTGCAATGGGACCTGATGTACGTGCGTTTGCTCGATCTGCGCACCGGTCTATTGTTACGCGAACATCTGCAACAGAAACGCGGTCGGCTTCGCGTCCGCCCTCAAGACCGGCCACGGCGTAAACTGCAGCATACGATGCGCCCGGACATAGGTGCCGAAGGCGCGCCCCAGGCGTCCTATTTGCTGTCCGGGGCTCCCTGGAACAATGCCGACGGAGTAAGTGGAGTTGAGACTGCGTGAGTTGCAGCGCCGCTATTCGCGCTTGTCTTTTGTAACTCCTTTAACTTGGAAACCCAAAAGTTGGCCTGCGTGTCGTTGCCCATCTGCGCATAACAGCGAGCCAGCATGAAGTAGGCTTCCTGAGAATTAGGGTTCGATGCTACCGCCAGGTTTAGTTCCGCGATCGCCTCACGTGGTTTGCCGGCTTTAGCGAGAAGTCTGCCGAGGAGTAGATGATCTGCATCGCTTGCGTCAGGTAATGCAGCAGCGCGCTGCGCGTAGAAATGTGCGCGGTCCGGATCATTGGCCCTATCAAAAGCTATGGCGGCGCCGTGGGCAAAGATACGGGAAGCGGGTTCTAAGTCAGAGGCCTTTCCGTATGCAGCCGCAGCTTTCTCTGTCGCGCCCTGGTTGAGGTAGCAGAATCCGAGAATGTTTTCGGCGAGTGCAAGAGAAGGATCTTCGCCTACGGATCGCTCCAGAGCCGGCGTCGCTGAAGCCGGTCCCCGAAGGGCGATCTCCGCGATTCCCAAAAGTAAGTCTTTCTCGCCAGCTTCCCGGCCCTCGGTGCGAAGCCCCTGTAACAGGCGCAGTGCCTCGCTCGAGTTATTTTGCTCAAGCAGGCATTTTCCCAAAGCAAGCCCATAAGATGGGTTATCCGGCTCGAGACTCACCGCCTCGCGGAGGTAATGAACGGCTGAAGCCAGTTGTCCGGGACGGGAGGCCGCAATCATTCCGAGATGATATGCCGCGCGCCCATCGTGCGGATCCATCCGCAGGGCAGACTCATACGCGCTTTTTGCGTCTTCGATGGAACCAGAAGCTTCGTAGGCGACGCCGAGTAAATACGCAGATTCTCCGCTTTGGTCGGTCACCGCATCCGCTCTGAGAAGGTTAATCGCCTCGGCGTCTTTTTGCGTTCCAATATAAGCCCAGGCAAGAAGGCGTTTGACCTCGCGGTCGTCGGGCGAGTCGCGCAGAACACTCTCAAAAAGGACCGAGGCTCCGGCATAATCACCCGCCTGCAGCAAGGTGGCGCCCACGGATTTGCGTGCTTCCGCAGAAAACGAAACCAGAAGGAGATTGAAGAGCGGCTGAGCTTCCTGGTTACGTCCGGTTGCATCGAGATCCATCAAAAGGTGCTCGAGCACGGGGATGTCGTCAGGATGGGTTCGATGGGCAGCATAGAGATGATCGATGGCTTCGTCAAATTGATGCCGCTGTTCCAGCAGAATCGCCAGATTGTATTCCGGCGCCAGCATGCCAGGCTGCGCGTTGACAACCATCCGCAATTCGTCCAATGCGCGGTCGGATTCTCCGAGACGGATCAAGCTCAGAGCGAGATTGTAACGTGCGGCGAGCCGGCTCGGATCGATGGCGAGTGCGGTGTTGAAATCCTGTTCCGCGCTGGAGAATTGCTTAAGCTGATTCTCTGCGATTCCCCGCCAGATTAGCGCGTCGGCTGAGCGGGGATCGGCCCGCAATGCCTCATTGAAACGAAGCTTGGCCGCAGCTGCATCATCGTGCTTCAGCAGGGCGATGCCTGCCTGAATTTGAGAAGCTGCAACTCCATTCGCGAGAGGGATTGCCTGGGGCAATACAGATGATGCAAGCGGGGCAAGACAAAGACAGAAAAGGATCATCAGGCAGGCATGGCGATCCGTCAGGCGATGCGCATTCAAGCGCGACGGCAGAAGATGCATGTCGATCCTCCCTGCGTCATCAGGATGGTTTGTAGATCACAGATAGCGATCCTCCCTCGACGATTTTGACGAACTGATTGGCGGGAATATTGCGAAACCGATCGAGGGCACCGCTCGGCCATTGAATCTCGATCAGGTCGACGCTTGTTTTTTCGCCCAGACCAAAGTGAATGCGAAGGTCGTTTTGAGAGATGTAGCTGCCACCGCTCCTGACCTCGCTGATTTGCGAGAGAGTACCGGCGAAGCAACGGATGCGCGCTCCGATTGCGCTTCGATTCGATTTGACGCCGACAAGTTTGACTGAAATCCAATGGTTGCTATTTCGCTGCGTGAACCGGAGAAGCGAGGGACTCGCGTTCTGATTATTGATTACCGCATCAACGCAGCCATCGTTATTGAAATCTCCAAAAGCGACTCCGCGGCCGGTAGAGGGCGTCGTAATGGTCGGGCCGGCAAGCTGCGAAACTTCTTCGAACCCTCCGTTGCCGAGATTGCGATAAAGCGCGCGCGGCTCACGGTAAGTGGTGTCGGAGTGAATTCGTTCCAGCTCCGGGTAAACATGTCCACTTACGTAGAGAATGTCGGCCAGCCCGTCGTTGTCGGGATCGAAAAAACCGCACCCCCAGGAGACGAAGTGGCTTTCGCGCGCCAGCCCCGCTGCTCCCGAGCGGTTCGTGAAGTCTGCATCCCCGTCGTTGTGAAAGAGGTCGACGCCTTCATCGGAAAAATTCGTCTTCAAGATATCCAGCCAGCCATCGTTATCGTAGTCGCCGGCAGCCAGTCCCATGCCCGCCTGTCCCATGCCGGTGTCACTGAAGCCGACTCCGCGCAGGAGAGCTTCTTCGCGGAAGGTGCCGTCGTGATTGTTCATGAATAAGTTGGCCTGAGTGGTGTCACTGGCCACATAGATGTCGGGCCAGCCATCGTTATCGAAATCTGCCACCAGCACACCGAGCCCGTAGAAGGTCTCATGCTTCCGTATGCCGCTGCGTTCCGACACGTCGGTAAAGGTGCCATCTCCGTTGTTGTGGTAAAGCGTCGAGGTTTCGCCGATGAGGCCCCGTGGGCCGCAATTCACAGCCAGCCCCTTGAACATGCAATAGGGATTGGTGCCGGGCAGAATCGCATTCTGCAAAGTGAAGTAGACGTAGTGGGTCACAAACAGGTCGAGCTTTCCATCGCGGTCGTAATCGACAAAGGCGCAACCCGTACTCCATCGCAAAGGATCGCCGGCTACGTTGGCCTTGCTCCCGACTTCAGTGAAAGTGCCGTCGCCGTTGTTGTGATAGAGAATGTCCCCGCCCCAGTAGGTGACAAACAGGTCGTCGAAGCCGTCGTTATCGTAATCACCCACACAGACGCCTTGTCCCCAGCCCGAATGCGTCAACCCTGCTTTTGCCGTAACATCTGTAAACGTGCCGTCGCGATTGTTCTTGAATAATTTGTTTTCCGGTTGAGGAGATGTGGAGGCAAGATCGAAACTGGATCCGTTCACCAGAAAGATATCGAGCCAACCGTCATGATCGTAGTCAAGGAATGCAACACCGGAGCCGGTAGTCTCCATAATGTATTTCTTGGCGGTGTCTCCGCCACATACCTGCAGAAAGTTGAGTCCTGCTTTCTCAGCTACGTCGCTGACCTGATAACCCAGCGGTAAACCGCGCGGATTGCCTGCAGGTTTGAGTTCAGAATCCTGACCAATGGCTCCATGGCAGGGGCGAGCCATGGCGGGGAATAGCAAGCCGCACCCAGCCATGCGCAAAAACCGTCGCCGATCGAATTTCTGAATGGAACCAGAGCCGGACATTGTTGCCTGCAAGGTGACGGAGGGAGTTCTAATAATCTTCACTTCTGATATTCTCCGGCCGCAGCCGGTTTACCATTCAGCAGTGCATTCAGTTTGTTTTGAAAGCTCTCGGTCCTTTCCGTTTGCAGCCGACTGAAGATCGACATTTGCTCTGCCGCTTCCGCCATTTTCTTCTGGCCGCGATAGGCGAGCATGAGGACGTAGTGCGCCTCGGCATCGTCAGGGTGCCTGGCTACCACAGCCAGCAGCAGCTTCTCTGACGAGGCGGGATCGTGGTTTTCAAGCTGCAACCGGGCAAGACCAACCTGCGCTTCGGTCAGATCCGGATCCAGTTTGACGGCTTCTTCGTAGAGCGGCCTGGCCTTGTCGAGATTGTGGCGATGCATCTCGATTCCCGCCATGGCCAAGTCGGTGACTGCGGAGTCAGGGTTGACGGATTTCTCGGCCAGGAACTCCTTCATCGCCTTCTCGTCTACGTCTTCAGAGTCATGGTGCAGATACATCTGTCCGATCCGATAGTGCATTTGAGGAAGATCGGGCTTGCGTTCAAGCGCCAGCGAATACTCCCGAATCGCCTGGTCGTAGTCGTTTTTTGCTTCGTAAACCTCTCCGGCAAGTTCATGGACCCGGTAAGAGTCGGGATGCTTGGCCATCAGTTCAGCGGCAGTCTGATTCCAATATTTCGTGTACATCTCGGCTGACTGGTAAAGCACGTCTTCATCGTTGGGATAAAGCTGCTGCAGGCGCTCGGCAGTCTGGACAGCCGGGATGGGATCGGACGCTTCCGCCTGGCATTCGAGCAAAGTCAGTCCCATCAGGCGCCCGAGCTTGTCGGGAGGTTCGGCTGCAAAATAGGAAGCCAACCGAGGCGCAGCCTTATCGCATTCGTTTAAGGCAGCTTCACTTAGCCCGAGGAATATTCCGGCATTCTTCGCGCCCGGATCGATGCGCAGCGCGTTTTCCAGCGCGGTCGCCGCTTGGTCCGACCTACCCTCGCCGTAGAGCAATACCCCAAGGCCGGTCCAGGCTTCGCCGTTTTGTGCATCGAACGCCAGGATCTGGCGATATTCTCGCTCAGCGCCCGCCATATCTTTGGCGCGCAAAGCCTGGGCGGCCCGTTCCATATGCTGCGCGACAGCGTCGGATGGATCGCTTTGCGCAGCCAGGAAACAGGAGGCCCCCAAAACGGCGACGAGCGTAAGCAGCGAACAGGAGAATGCTGATCGAGTCGGCATATACCTGCCTCCGAAAATGCGTTTTGATTCTATTCCACCTTATATACACGATTCCATGAATGCTTGCCATAGGCCCGAATGCTGAATCGCGCCAAAAACGACGCCCCGCCAAAGCGGCAGGGCGTCGCCAAAAGGGTGCGATTGCATCTTAGAACAGATACTTCAAGGCAAACTGGGCAACGCGGCCGTCCTGCGCGGAGAGAAGTCTTCCAAAGGTTCCATCTCCTACCGTGTTGTCAGGGTTGCCGAAATTCGGGTGGTTGAACAAGTTGAAGAATTCGCTGCGAAACTGGAATTTGCCAGCCTCGCGAACGGGAAACTCCTTGAAGAGAGAGAAGTCGAAATCGACATGGCTGGGTCCATTCAGCAGATTGCGCGACGAAGTTCCATAAGTGCCATCTGCCGCCTCGCTGAACGCGGAGGTGTTGAAATACTCCAGGACGCCGCGGTGACTCGGTGAAAAGCCCACTCCGGAAACTTGGTCGGCAAGATCGCTTCCGATCCCCGTCGCTCCGGTATCCGTATAGCTATTGATCGAGTAGGGCGACCCCGTTTGGGCATCGAGTATGCCTTGGTTCTGCCAGTTGTTGATCAATCCGCCCACTACACCATGAGCCGATTTCATACTCGGCAGTTGGTAGATGTACGAAGCGGTGAGACGATTGCGAACATCGTTGTCGCTGGGACCATAGCTTTGCCTGAAGTCCAGCGGGTTGCGCGGGCCCAAGCCGCCTTCAGCGCCGTACGAAATGATGTCGAGGTACTTGCCGTAGACATACGATGCGAGCAGGCTGAAACCGTGATCGAAGCGATGGTTGACAACAAAGTCCACAGCGTCGTAATTCGACCATCCCTGGTTGGCCTCCTCCTGCGTCTGGCCTAGGCAAGGATTGTCGTAGTAGCTGCCATTTGCGGGGTTCGGGACCGGGTTCGCAATGGTGCTGGTCCCGCAATTTCCGTCGTAGGCGAAGAGGCGGCGGAAGTTCTCATCGGCCTGATTTGTGGCAAGTGTCAGGCTGTGATTGTAAGTGGATATTGGCGCCCAGTTGATATCCCGCGACAGGAACAGGTGAGTCCCGTGGTTTCCGATATAGGACACGGTTAATACCCATCCCTTTGCGAACTCCTGGTCGATGGAGAGATTCCACTGGCCAGTATATCCTTCGTTGAAGTTGGTTGGCAGCACCGTACCTTCAGCCGAGGTCGGCCAGAAGCCGCCATACTGGGGGCTGAAGGCAGCGCGCTGCGCCTTGGTGCGAGGCACAATGAACGGGAACGGGTCAACCGTTCCCGGGTTGGCCGCAAATATATCCGTGCCTGTCAATGCTCCCTGTGAAGGAATGACATTGAGCCCGGTGAGGTAGAAGTTCTCGTCGAACGGTTGCGCGGTTGAGTATCGGTTCCAGGCAATCAGACGAGCCTGGTCCCAGAAAATGCCGTAGGCCAAGCGAATCGAGGTCTTGCCGCTGGCGAACGGACTGATGTTGATTCCCATCCGCGGGGCAACGTTTTTCCAGCGGTCAGGCACCATGGAGCGCGGACAGCCTGCGTCACCACTGCCAAAAGTGCTGGTTGGCTCAGACAAGGGAGGCCCGGGGAAGGTGAATCCCGGAGGCGCCGTGGGATAGAAAGTCGACTGCGTCTTGAACGTCGGGTCAAAGCAGATTTGTTCGTTCAGGTTGTCCACCGGAGGCAGGAACGGCTCCCAACGGAACCCCGCATCGATGGTGATGTGACGAGTGGCCTTGTAGTTGTCCTGAAGGTAGAGGTCCGTTGCCTTGTGCCGCAGGTCGCTGCGCACTTCGGTCTGCAGGTTAAAGTAGTTCGGTAAGCCCATCAGCATGTCAGCCAGTGCGGTGACCGACGTGCCGTTTCCGTTCCCGGTATAGGTTCCATTAAAGTCGAAAATCGGATCGGTGAAATAATCTTCGATGCGGTTCACGCTTTCCTTGCGGAAGTCGCCGCCCACCGAAATAGAGTGCTTGCCCTGAAGAATGCTCAGGAAGTCGGTGTATTGGAAGGTCTGGCGATCCTGCTTGAATGTGCCGTCGCCGCTGTTCGAATAGCTTCCGTTTACGCCGATATAGAATTCAGTGGGAATTCCCGGCGCCTCGGCGCCTGCCAGCGACCCGAAGGTATCCCAGCCATCGGAGTTGATTGTGCCGCGATGATGGGCCACGCGCGTGAATCCGACCACAGCAGTGTTGATCATTTTCTGCGTGAATGTATGGCTCCAATCCAGAGCGACATTCTGGTTGCGGAAGTACTTGTCGTGCGGCAGGGGCATATTCCCAGCGCCCAGGCCCGTCGAGTAGTCCTGGTTGAAGAAGTAATGACCGAAAATTGAGTCCTTAGAACTGAAGGTGTGATCGATACGGCCGAGGTACTGATTCTCGCTCAGATCGTCTTCGTTATCGGCTGAGGCATCATGAAATGTATATCCACCGCTCGCGTTGTTGGGCGTGTACATCATTAGCGCCTTGACCGCGGCGAGGGCGGTCGGGTCAATGCGGTTCGCCGGGATCAGACCATCGGTCGCGAAAGGCTGATCTGTCATTGGGTCGACGATGGTGTGAGCAGGGAACTGCGCGCTTCCGCCATTGGTCACCGGGTTCTCTTGTGCGGTCAACACCGTGCCGATGGTGATGGTCTCGGCGTGGCGCTGACGGGTTCCCTGATAGTAGCCGAAGAAGAAGGTCTTCTGCTTTATGATCGGGCCGCCCAGGTACCCCCCGAACTGGTTGAGGAGAAACTGCGGTTTGGCTGATCCCGCAGGGTCAAAGTAGTTGTGAGAATCCAGCACGGTGTTGCGGAGGAATTCGAATACGCCGCCGTGGAAGGAGTTTGTTCCGGTGCGCGTCACCGCGTTCACCAGACCCCCGGAACTGCGCCCATATTGCGCGGTAAAGTTGCTGGTTTGGATGTCGAATTCCTGCAGAGCGTCGGGGGCCGGGAATACCGGCGCGATCGACAGATAGGAGTCGGTCATATCTACGCCGTCCAGCAGATAGTAGTTCGATCCTGGCCGGTTCCCATCCACAACTACGCCTTCGTGCTGTCCCTGCCCGTGCGCCACATTGTCGTTGTCGTAGGAAACGCCCGGCATGATGTATTGCAATTGCAGTGTGTCGCGGCCATTCAGGGGCAAATCGACAAC
>JASHOY010000444.1 GCA_030038435.1 Acidobacteriaceae bacterium
GCCCAGGTGGATGTGGACGCCTATCGCCTTCCGTCCAGCGTGCTGCGCTGGGCCCCGGTTGCGTGGATGGGCGGCGCCGACGCGCTGAATGCGCCCGTCAGCTCCTTTGACGCGATCGACGCCATTCTTGCCCGGCTCGGCGACCGCAGGATCTTTCCCAATCTCAAAACCGTGGTCCTTGCCGGCCACTCCGGCGGCGGCCAGGTTGTGCAGCGCTACGCCGTGGTCGGCCGCGGCGGCGACGCACTCGAGATCGCGGGCGTCCACGTCCGCTATGTGATCGCCAACCCATCCTCCTACGTCTACTTTTCTCCCCAACGCCCCGTTTTGAACGCCGGCGGAGATTTCCGCTTCGCTCTGCCTGCGCGCACCTGCTTCGGCCGTTACAACCGCTGGAAATACGGCATCGAGGATCCGCCGCCCTACGTGGGCAACGCCGATTTCTCCATCCTCGAGCAGAGCTACCTGCGCCGCGACGTCCTTTATCTGCTGGGCACAGCCGATACCGACCCCAATCATCCTGCGCTCGACAAAAGCTGCTCCGGCGAGGATGAAGGACCCTTCCGTTTTTTCCGGGGCAAGGCCTACTTCCGCTATCTCGAGCTTCGTCACCCGGAGCTTGCCAGGCCCGCCGCCTCGCAACAGTTGTGGTACGTGCCCGGCGTAGGGCACGACGGCGACAAGATGCTCAACTCAGCCTGCGGCCTGGCCGCGCTGTTTGACCATGGCTCCTGCGCGACGCGCGTCCTCGACCCCAAACCGTGAGCCCGGCTTTCCAGGCTGGGCGCAACCCAGCCGCCGCTCCGGGCGGATGGGTTCGGCAATGCCCGCTCAGGCGCGCCGCACAGGCGCCGTCATGAGAGCAAGATTCGGCGGCGGAAATTTGAAGGGTGCATTCGCTCCGGCCGCGCCAGAGGAGAAATCAGCCGGTTGTTGCAAGGGCGAGAAGGGGCGAGTCATCGGCTATCTCCCGATTTTTCAGGGGACGTCCAGACTCTGGCGGGCGAGGCGGGACTTGAACCCACAACCCCCGGCTTAGAAGGCCGGTGCTCTATCCGGTTGAGCTACTCGCCCGCGCTTTTCTATTGTAGCCGCGAACTGGCGTGCGCGGCCGCGGCGGGAATCGAAGGCCCATCCGCGGTACAGCGGTTTGACAGTTGGCGTACCCCGAAGCAGGAATGGTAAGTGGCTTTTTCCTCTGGGTTAGTCAAAGTATTTATTGCCTTCTTTAATTCGTCTATCCGCCGCTGCAATCGCTCGCTGGCGCACCGCAGCTCCACCTCTCCCTGCCGAAGCCGTGCATTTTCCTCAGCCAGCGACTCCATGCGCCCACGGCATACGCGCCTTGACGCAAAACAGGTGCCCCTCTTGAGACCGCATGAAGACGCTATACGAATTCGACGGTCACGTTTGCCAGCGCCTTGTAGAGCGCTTCCACAAAGAAGTGGTCCCCCCATATCACCGATTCGTCTACCCCGATGCCTTTGGGGTAGTGATAGACGCCGTGGAGGAGTGTGCCTTCTTGTTCGGGGGTGTTTTCGGCGGAAAAGCTAGGCTGGCTGGGAACCCCGCCTGGGCAAATTGCAAATACCACGGTCAAGTCACGAGGGTGGCCGCTCGCAACAAACTGCTTCCTCACTGCCGCGAGTGTAGAGTCCGGGATGTTGATCCATGCCCCGCAGATTGAGACTGTGGAGCGATCCGAGATGCGCGCAACTGCAGCTTCGACGGGAACTACCTTGCTGGGCATCATTTTCCGCCTTCAAGTAGATGGACGCGATACTTCAACGCAACTTAAGTTTGCATCGCCTGTGTTGAACTACAATCCATAGCCAAAGGAGGATCTTGGTGACACTCAGGGCAGGGAATGGCTCATCGCACCTTCGTCCATCAGGCTGCAAAGCTGACATCGAGTCCTCCTTTCCCGCGGCGTTGATGCTGCTACCACGACTTTAGATAAGCTTCCAGCCTCTCCATATCGAACGGGCCCCTGCGGTCTCATGTAAGTCCCGCGTGGCTTGGCGAACGGTTGGAGGGTAGGGTTAGGGTAGGCCCTTGGTTGCACCAAGTTGTTGGCGGTGACGCTGTTCTTGCCTTTCGAGATCACCGCCTGCTCGGTGAAGTAGTTAATGCTGTTCGCCACGATGTTGTTATCGCGGCAGTCTTCGCCTTCAAAGATTCCCGCCTTCGTTGGAAGCTGGTCCGCCCAGCAGAAAAGGCGGTTTCCGGTGATCTGAATGCCCTTCACGTCGGTGTGCATGTAAATGTGGTATTTATTTTCTCCCCGGCGGCCACCCGCTCCCGAGTCCATAATCTCGTTGGCGCTGACGGTGCCCCACGTGCAGTTCCGCAACTCTATGCCATTTCCTTCGTGCCAACAAAATATGCAACTGCTGATGTTGATCTCAGGGGTACCGTCCACGAGAACTGCTTGCTGCTTGTCTTGGAAGCTGCGGCACCCGGAAATGAGAATGCTTCCCGATCTGTCTCGCAGGTAGAAGGCGACTCCACGCGCTTGATAAACTTCGCAGCCAACGATGTCCTGGACCTCGACAGCACTGAGATC
Source organism: Acidobacteriaceae bacterium (assembly GCA_030038435.1). GTDB lineage: Bacteria > Acidobacteriota > Terriglobia > Terriglobales > Acidobacteriaceae > Telmatobacter. Next base: position 2,567 of record JASHOY010000444.1, read on the forward strand.
GAAGCCATGGCCCCCGCCGTACGTCAGAACTGTGGTACGCAGGGTGCAGCCTCGACTGTGCATTCCTACGCTTATTTTTCTGGCGCTCTGGAGCGGTACGGTTACTCCGGCGTGGGTACGCTGCACTTAGTTGAATACAACGTGGAATTGGCATTCGCCTATCAGACAGATCCTGCGCGCCGTGTATGGGTGGAAGAAATCGGCACTTCACCGGAGTGGATGCCGGAATCGTACATGGGAGATTATGCCAGGCAGGTGTTGGAGAACGCCGCGGACACAGGGAAGTTGTGGGGCATTACCTGGTGGTGTTCCCACGATGTAGACCCTTCTGTAAAGGGCTTCCAGAGCCTCGAATACACGCTGGGCTTGATCGATCAGAAGAATCATGTTAAGCCTTTGGGAATCGTTATCTCTAAGCTCGCCGAGGAACTTCGCGGCAAAACGTTTTCGAGCACCCAGCGGAAGACTGCGATGGTCATTCCTGATACGGGCCTTTCAACTCGCACGAAACCGTCAGACTGGACCTACGGGGCGGCATTTATGAATTTACTCGAACGAGGGAAAAAGCCCTGCATTGTATTGGAAAGTCGAGCGAAAGATGAGGAGTATTTGCGTTCGCGCAATGTCACGGAACTCATATCGCTTGCGGACGTAGTCAAGGTTTAGTCAGGATATACTGAGGCGTCTTCTCAGACACTTAGCATTTCCGATCGAGGAGTCTAATAGATCCGGTTCAGTAATGTTATCGAATAGCCGCATATGTATAATCGCTGCGGTTGCACTTGGGGATTTCCGCTGCAGAAATGTTTTTGATGAGGTAATTGATGAGCGATCAAGTTGGAGCGAGTAGAACGGCAGACATGTCGAGGCGGGAGTTTCTGCAGAGCAGTTCGGTGGCGGCAGGAGCGGCAGTCGCCTCTTCTATCCTTCCGCAGGCACTCGCGCAGGGAACAGGCAGGAAGCGGCCCAACATCGTCTTCTTCTACACGGAAGGGCAAAGGGCCGACGCGTTGAGCCTGGCCGGCAACCCAATCCTCAAAACTCCGCAGCAGGACCGCATCGGGCGCGAGGGCGTGTACTTCAACAACTCGTTCTGCATCAATGCATTATGCGCACCGGCTCGCGCCGCCACCTTCACCGGGCTCTATTCGCATACCTCGGGCGCACTTGACAATAAGACGCAGGAGCCGCTGCCCGCCGATATTCCCATCTTCACGGACCTGTTGCATGAAGCCGGCTACGATGTCGCCATGGTGGGAAAAGCGCACGCTCCCAATGGGATGCGCGAGCGCTACTGGGACTACTACTTTGGATTCAACGCTCCCGCCACTGACTATTACTCTCCGCACGTCTTTGAGGGCCGAAATGGCGTGATGGGCGACGAGAAGATTTACAGAGGCACAAACAGAAATGAATTTCCTGATAATCCCGAGATGGACTGGACGGGAGTTTACGCCGACGACCTGTTTACGGACCGCGCCCTCGACTGGTTGAAAGAAGGGCACGACCGGCCATTCTGCCTCCTTCTCTGGCTTCAGGCTCCGCACGCGCCCTTCTTCCGGCCGCGGCGACACCTGGACCTGTACGATGGCGTCCCCATTCCCAAGCCCGCAACCTTCGACGACGACTTTAAAGGCTATCCCGGCAAGCCGCGATGCTTCGCCGATGCGAACAACAAAATCGGCACTACTACTTCGGGAGATTGTGCGCGCTCCGTTGAGGAGCTGGTGAAGGATTACTACGCCGGCCTGGTCGCGGTCGACGAGAATATCGGCAGAGTCATGAGCCACCTGGAGTCCTCGGGACAACTCGACGATACCGTCGTCCTGCACAGCTCCGACCATGGGTTCTTTCTGGGCGAGTGGCGCAGCTTTGACAAGCGCTTCATGCATGAGCCCTCCCTGCGCACGCCCACTATGATTCGCTATCCAAGATTATTTCGCGCCGGAACCAAGGTCGATGAAATGATCCTCAATCTCGACTTCGCGCCCACCCTGCTTGAACTGGCGGGAGCCGGCGTCCCCGAGTCCATGCAGGGCAAGAGCCTGGTGAAGCTGGCGCAGGGCAAGGAGACCGCGTGGCGCCAGGATTGGCTTTACGAATACTTCGAATACCCTGGAGCCGAGCAGGTGCGGCCTCACCGGGGAGTGCGCACGGCGCGCTACAAATACATTCACTACTATGTCGCGCCCGAGGAATTCGAGTTATACGACCTGCAGAGCGACCCCGGCGAGAGAACGAACTTGATCGGCAACCCTGAATACGCCACGCTCCGGAAACAACTCACAGACCGGCTTGACCAACTACGGAAAGAGACCGGCGACCACACACGGAACGTGGTCTCATGACCTGGCATACGCATTCCCCGAGAGCTTCTGCGGCGAAGAGTTTTCTCTCCCCGGCGCGCAGTACGGTCAACGCTGCCAAAGCCGGCATCGACAGGGCGATGTGCCGGTACCAGCCCTGCCTGTGCCGGACTTCATAGCGGTCCAAGCCGTACGGCTTTTTGCCATCTGAAATGTGCTCCGCCGCAGTCCTGCAAGAGCCGCCAGCGTCTTCAGGATGCTTTTCTTTTCCGGTGCGTACCTGAAAATAGAACAATCCAAAGCGGCTTGGCTGAAGGGCTTCGAACATGAGACACGAGAGCTTTCTGGAAAAAGCAATGGCGAAAATACCAATGTTTCTTTCCCAACCTGGCCGACTTCTTCCCCGAGGCCAAGTGGCAGCGCTGCGTGGTGCATTTCTATCGCAACGTGTGGACCGCGGTGCCGACCGGCAAGGTAAAGGAAGTGGCTGCCATGCTGAAGGCCATCCATGCCCAGGAAGACGCCAAGGCCGCTAAGGAAAAAGCACTCCAGGTCGTGGAGAAGCTGCGCGCCATGCGGCTGGCCAAGGCTGCAGAGATCGTCGAGACCGGCATCGACGAAACACTCAGCTACTACAGCATGCCGCCGGAGCACTGGCGTTGCCTCAGGACCAACAACCCGCTGGAGCGGCTGAACCGGGAGATTCGGCGACGAACGCGCGTAGTGGGCGCATTTCCCGATGGCCATTCGGCGCTGATGCTGGTGGCCGCGCGACTACGCCATGTGGCCGCGACCAAGTGGGGAACCAAACGCTATCTGCAGATGGACCGACTGGCTGAAATCGTGGCCATCGCCTAACCCCCATATCTCACACGGATCGATTCAGTGGCGAGTGGCGGGCTTTGGCAGGGGTGTAGAGCGATGAGTCAGCCTGCAACTATCTTTTCGATGGTCTGTGCGGGCGTGGCGAGGGTCTGATTTCGGATCGATGCCGGATTTCGGACATGGCTCCGCCAAGCTGATTGCCGGCTGATGTGGAAAAAGGTTGTTGGGCTGGGGCGCCAAGTTCAGCAGCGCAACGCGTCGAAGGTCCGGGCGTAAATCTGTTTCCACGGATAGGTGGAACTGAGTTCCAGCCACACACGCCGCGCGCTGATTCTGACCAGCGCGCCGATCTTGAACAGCTTGAGCCGGATCGTATCCACTCGCGCCTCGGCCCATTCGGCGCCCTTGAGCGCCAGCCGCCTGAGCGCTTCAACCAGTGTGTAAGCCAGCCCCGACAGGTAGAGCCGCATCTGATTGCCCTTCATTTCTTCCGTCGAGAGGCGGTAGGCAAACAGGCACATCTGCTCCTTGATGCGGTTCTCCATCTCGCCGCG
>JASHOY010000445.1 GCA_030038435.1 Acidobacteriaceae bacterium
GCCGCGGTGGATGAAGAGGTTGCCGTGCATGGTATTGGTGCCGGAGCCGGTGCTCATGTCGATGTGGGCGCCGGAGGTGGAACCCTGGTTGGCGCCGTACATGGAGGCGTTGACCTGCACCTCCTGAAGAAACTCAGGTGCGGGCGTAGGCAAGGCATCGCCGATGGAGAGATAAATGGACGCAACGGTGGGAATGACGCCGCCGGCGCCGGTGCTGGAAGAAACGCCTGTGCTGTTGATGACGCGGGCCGAAGGAACGTCGCTGGTGCTTTTGCCATTGAAGAGGTTGCTGGCGTCCACGCCGTTGATGATGAAACTGTTGGAGGTATCGCGCTGGCCGTTGGCCCAGATGGGCGCGTTGCCCATGCCGGAGTTGGCGCCCGTGCCGGTGGGCAACTCAGCGTCCACGCCGGGCGATGCAATGGCCAGTTCCGTAAAGCTGCCTGTGGCCAACGGGACCGACTGAATCTGTTGCTTTTCCATGTCGTATCCGTTGGTGGTGTCAACGGCGTTCATCAGCGGCGAGCCTTGCACCTCGATGGTCTCGCCTTTGGCCGCGGCGATCTTTAGCTGCACGTTGAGCGTTCCCGTACGGTCTGCCTGCACAAGAATGTGCAGCATTTTTTGTACCTGGAACCCTGCGGCTGAAAACGTGACTGTATAGTTTCCGATCGGCAGATCGACGAACGTATAGCCGCCCGTGGCGTTGCTCGTCGTGGCGCGCTGCAGTGAAGTTTGCTCGGCTACGGCTGTGATGGTGACATTGGGGATCACGCTGCCAGTCGGATCGGTAACCTCGCCCGTGATGCCGCCCAGTGTTTGCTGTGCCAGGAGGGGAAGACTACAAAGGGAGGCGGCTGCCACGATGACGAGGGGCAGGGAAAGTAGATTTGCGCTGAAGCGGCTGAAAAACTTCAATTTAGAGACCTCCGAGTAGGGATTTCCCCCAAGATTTTGAAGTGCTTGAGAAAAACCCCAGGTGAATGTGAGTACGGCGCCTGGGTTTCACTAAGTCAAAAAAAGCGGGAAAGGTTAGAACCGCTGCGAGTGTTCCTCGTTTTTATCTGGTTCTGCGTACTTCGGGGTAACGCTAGATTAACGTCATACGCATAAAAATCGTCTAAGGATTTGCGCTTTTGCCTATATGGACGAAGGCTGGCTGTCAAACTGCCGGCGGCAGGCAGGAAACGTGCGCGGCGACGATTCGCCAGCCTTCCGGAAGTCGAACCCAGGTCTGGCTTTGGCGTCCGCGAACCAACCCCGCTGGCGTGGAACGCTCGAATTCGAGGGTGATGCTGGCGAAGTCGCGGCCGAAGGTAACGACATCGAGCCGCGTGACGATGCGGGCGAGGTTGGCTGCTGCTGGGCGCGACTTGCGGAAAGCGGCGAGCTCGTCGGGGCCGTAGAGATTCTCCGCGGTGCCGAAGCGCATGACCTGCGGGCCGGACCAGAACATGGCCATCAGCGTTTCGACGTCGTTCGAAACCAGGGCCTCCTCGTAGCGTGGGTAGAGGGCGCGAAGCTCGGCGACAACTTCCGGATCGTTAATGCGCATGGGCAGGGAAGAGCTGCCGATCGGGCAGGATTTGTTTGGCGATGGCGGCGCTGATGGTATGGATGGGCTCATTGACAACCTGGCTGAGGCGCAGGCGCATGGCCACGCTGCACAGGATGTAGGCGTGGACTTCCGAAAATCCCCAGCGGCCGGCGAGGAGATCGATCATGCGGCCGGTGGCGGCGCGGGCGGCTGCGGTCAGGTCGGAGCCGGTTTCCACGATGACCCAGGAGTCGGGAGGGCTGTCGGGTGCGGCGGACAGGCTGGATTCGATGATGGGGCCGGCGATGGGCTGGCGCTTGTGCAGATGGAAGCGGAGAGTGACGTCGAGGGGGCACTCGATGCCGTTAATGCAGACTTCTCCGTCGCCCTGTGCGGCGTGGCCGTCACCGCAACTGAAGAGCGCGCCGGGATTATAGACGGGCAGGTAGAGACAGGAGCCTGCGCAGAGTTCGCGGACATCGAGGTTGCCGCCGAAGGGGCCGGGCGGGCGCGTCCGGAAAGAGCCGTCTTCGGCGCGGGCAACGCCCATGACACCGAGAAACGGCCGCAGCGGAACTACGGCTGGTGCAAGGGAGCTGGTGGACTCGCCATCGAGATTCCAGTGGAAGAGATAGGGATCGCGGAAGCGGTCTTTAAGAAAGCCGAGGCCCTCGATAACACTGGACCAGCCCCAGCCACTGTGACGGGTGGAAAGAACGTCAATCTCAAGGACGTCGCCTGGCTCGGCGCCTTCGATCCAGATGGGGCCAGTGAGCGCGTGGACGCGCGTGCGGTCGATGGTCAGGAATTCGTTGACGGTCATGCCAGGACGAACCTGGGCTCCGCTGGCATCCACGCATTCGATCTGGACTTCGTCGCCGGGAGCGATGCGGAGACGCGGGGCGAGCGAGCGGTCCCAGACGGAGTGCGTGGGGTTGGCGGCGAGGATGTGCTCGGTCATGGCTCCCGGTCTCAATCTTTAACGCGTACGGTCATCTGAACTTCGACCAGGGCGTTGCGCGGCAGGGCGCTGACGCCGACGGCGGCGCGAACATGGCGGCCGGCTTCGCCAAAGACGGCGACAAGCAAATCGGAAGCGCCATTGATGACGGCTGGTGAGTCAGGAAAGCCGGGTGCGGCGTTCACGTAGCCGTTGACGCCGACCACCTCAGCGATGCGTCCGAGGCTGCCGAGGTCGCGCTGGAGAACGGCAAGATGCATGAGGGCGCAGGCGCGGGCGGCGGCGTAACCTTCTTCGACGGTGCGATCCGCGCCTGCCGTACCGGTAAGGACGCCGTCAGGGCCCGTGGAGATGACTCCAGAGAGATAGACGAGCGTGCCGGCCTGTTTCGACGAAACATAATTGCCGCCGGGCGCGGGCGGCGCGGGCAGCGTGAGGCCGAGTGCGGCGAGCTTTTCTTCGGGTGAAAGCAGAGTGGGCATTTCTCTTCGACTTTAGCACGCGCGGGGCCGAATCGTTTCATTAGATTGTGGCGCCGGTCAGGTGAACGTGTACGATGACTTCACACCCGGGAGGAAGGCATGATTACACGTGCGTCGAAGGTATTGTTGCTGGCAGGCATCGCCCTGTTCTATACATTCGTCGTCTTCAATAATCTAACCGATTTCAACTCGAACTACCAGTTTGTACGGCACGTGCTGGCGATGGACACGACGTTTCCGGGCAATCGCGGGATGTGGCGGGCGATCGATGCGCCGGCAATTCATCTCATTTTTTACTGGAGCATCATTGTATGGGAGTGCGCAACGATGGTGCTGCTCTGGTGGGGCGCGGCGGGTCTCATGCGCGCGCTGCGGGGGCGGGCGGCGTTTGAGAGAGCCAAAAAAGTGCCCGTGATCGCGTTGACGCTCTCGCTGTCAATGTGGCTGGTGGCATTTCTCGCAGTGGGCGGAGAGTGGTTTTTGATGTGGCAGTCGCACCAGTGGAATGGGCAGGAGGCGGCGTTCCGGAACTTCGCGGTGGTGGGGATTGTGCTGCTATTTCTGATCCGGCCGGAGACCGAGACGCAGCCCTGAATCAGGCTTGTGGCGCGCGTGGGTGACGGCGCAGCGTGTGCCAGAGCAGCCCGGCTGCGATATAGGCGAGATAGATATAGGGAATACGCGCATGAACGGGGTCGGAGACGGAGCGGAGATCGAAGAGGACGATGATCAGAATCGCTGCGACCGTGACGATGCTGACCGCGGCGACGAGTTGTGAGCGCTGGCCGAGGGCGCGGTGCGCGAAGGGAAGTGCGATGGCGACCAGCGCGTAAGCGGTGAGGAAGCCAAAGACAGAGAGCGAGCCGAGCAGGTCGTACATGCCGGCGCCGTCGATATGACGCAATGACATGAGAGCCGTGGCGGCGAACATGAGCGTGCCGGAGAGCAGGATAGCGGCGGCGGGCGTGCGATGGCGTGGGCTGGTGCGTTCGAAGACAGGGGATAATAATCCGCTCCGCGCCATGCGCATAAGTACGCGCGCGGCGGCGGTGGTGCAGGCGAGTACGCAGGCGAACATGCTGACGAATGCGCCGCAGTCGATGGCAGTACCGAGAGGCGACACGCCGGCTTTTGCAGCCAGAAGATGCAACGGGCTGGTGGAGTCGCTGAGGCGCGTAGGCTCGCCACGAAAGCCAAGTACCTCGGAGTATGAGCAGAGCATGAAGAATATGCCGGCGAGCAGAGCACATTGGAGAACGGCGCGGGGTATGGTGCGGAGAGGATCGCGGGCCTCGGCGCCGAGCGTTGTGGCGCTCTCAAAGCCGACGAAACTGAAGATGGAGAGCACCAGCGCTGGGCCGAGATTGGAAAGCGGCGCGCCTTTGAGGCGGAACTGATCGAGATCGAATTGAAAACCGAAATGGAAGACTAGCAAGGCGAGCACAATGAAGATCAGACCGACGGAGACGGTCTCGATCCAGAGCATGACCTCGGCAGAAAGTTTCACGTCGCGATAGGCGATGTAACCGGCGATGGCGCAGAGGAGCGCGAGCGTAGCGATTGGCCATGGTGCAAGGTGAAAGAACTGCTGCGTGAGCACGGTTGCGTAATACAGGGCGCCGCCGGCAACGGATGCGCCGGTGGCGAGGTACGCAAGCAGCAAGCCCCACGCAGCGAGTACGCCGAACACGGGCGGAAGCGCATTGGCGGTGTAAGTGTAAAGCGAGCCGGGCGAAGCGGAGAGACGCGCGAAGCGGCTGACGCAGAAGCCGACAAGGAGAATGACGCAGGTGGCGACAAGATATACGAACCAGGTGGCGTTGCCGGCAAGCGCGAAGACGAGCGGAATGGTGAGCGAGGCGGAAGTAGTGGGCGCGGTGGCGGAGACCGACTGCGCGAGCGTCTCGATGGGACCGAGCGCGCCCGCGTGCAGGCCATAGTTTTCCGGTGCGCTTGTTTGCGCGTGCACCGCGCCTTTCGTGATCGTTTTGCCGGTCACTTATCCGCCTGCAACTTGATGTGGGAGCCGACCTATCGTTCGACAGTGGCTTCGATAGTACCATGCGGCTCGTCGATGGGCACGAAGATGTGATTCGGATTGTCGAGCCCGAAGGGAGTGAGATCGGCAAGCAGGTGATGAAGGTTGGGCATGATGAGATGGATGCGCGCGATCTCCGGAGCCGCGTCGAGTGCGGCTTTGCCCATGTCGAAGAGCGTGTGCTGGACGCTTTTGCTGTCGTGAGCGGCGAAGGATTTGAGGAGCGCGGCGACGATGCGCTCACGCACGCCGGCAAAATCGTGCGTCTCGCCCTGCATCTTCCGGAAGGCTGACGCGATCATCTGCGTGCGCGCTCCAGCTTCATCGGGCGCATCTTTGCTGAAGTCCCAACGCACAGTGGCTCGTGTCCCGAAGATGCGGTCCGTCGCCGGCTTAAGCGTGGTCAGCTTGTCCTGAATGTAGCCGGTGAAACTGGATTTGGAAGTCTTCAGGACGGCCAACCCGTCCACGCCGGAGGTGATTGCCCATGCGCCGACCCTTTCGCGCACAACGGCAACTGTGCGTAACTCAGGCCCGCATAGCTTGAACGTAGCTGGTTCTGGCTCACCATCCACGATCATGTGTTCCCAGAGCTTCTCCTCGATCTCCACGCAGGCTTTGGAAATTTGAAAGTTGTTTTTGAGAAAATAATCCCCTAACTCCATCGCAAATTCCTCGATGGTCGATGCTTTCGATTGGCGGGCCAGGAAGTACACGGTGTTCTTCATCGTATCCGTGGGCAGGATGTTGCTGTTGTCCGCTTCGGTATAGCTGGTTTCGAAATCTCCGTAAAGCAACACGTGTACGGTCCACTCGTTGAATTCGTGTTGGTCGGCGCGGCGTACGATGCGCGACAGGCGCACGCGGGATTTTCCGTAGCGGTTTTCGCCCAGTCTGGCCATAAATCAGCTTCCTCGATAGGTTGTGTAGCTATTGTCGCTTAACAAAAGCGGGAGATGGTAGTGCGCCTCGCCGTCGCAAACAAAAATGATGGAGATCTCCGGATAAATCGTAGAGCGCGCGTTGCGCGCCATATAATCGCCGGTTTGGAAGGTTAGGCGGTACATACCGGCCGGAGCACTCGACGCAAGATCGCGGCAGCGGCCGTCGGCGTCGGTAACGCTGGAAGCGATTGCAATCCATGTGATGTTTTCCTGCCGTTCGAGGTGCACAGCGATGCCGGCGGCGGGTTTGCCGAGCACCGTGTCGAGTACGTGGGTAGTGATTGTGCTCATTCGATCAGCCACTTTCCCAGACGAATCTGCATAATCTGCCGCTGCTGCTCGGCGGCCTCGCGCAGTTCCGTTGCGCGGCCGCTGTTCAGGCGGCGATTGAGGATGGCGAGCATCTCTTCTCCGGTTTTGCCCGTGGCGCAGACGATGTAGGTGAAGCCGTAACGCTGTTCGTATTGTGCATTGCCGGCGGCGAGATCGGCCAGCACCTTCTCTCGCGCAGCGCTTGTCGAGGACTGCTCCTGGCGCGACCATGTGGTGGACTGAGCAGAGGCGTGGGCGGCATTGCGTTCACCGATGCGCGGATGGCAGGCAAAGGCTTCGAGCCAGTCGGCCTCTTCCATCGCGCTCCACGCGCGGTCCGCGGCTTGGCTCAGCTCCTGCACGCTGGCGATGGGGCGGAGAGCGACCATCGCCGCTGCCCAGCGGCGCGCGCCGCAGCAGGCAAGCATCGCTTCAAGAGCGGTGGATTCATCGGCGGCGTTCCAGGCAGAGAGCGTAGCGTTCATAGGTGAGGCGCCTCCTGTTCGAGTTCGCGCAGAAACTCCTCTAGGAGGTTGGCGCCGACGCGGCGGCGGTATTCGGCGGTGGAGCGAATATCGTCGATGGGCTGGGCTTCTTCAAGGAGCGCAGCGCGGGCTCCAGCGATTGTGTTGCGCGTGACCGGCTGGCCGAGCAACGCGCCCTCCGTGCACAAGAGACGCACAGGG
>JASHOY010000446.1 GCA_030038435.1 Acidobacteriaceae bacterium
GTGGATGTTCAGGGGTTCAATTACCAGCGAGAAGACTTGGATGCGTTTCACCGCTTGTTTCCCTCTCTGCCCTCCGTTGGAACGGAAACGGCGGGGACCTATTCGACGCGCGGGGCCTACGAAAACGATCGCGCTAAGGGATGCGTCAGCGCTTACGACACGAACTGTCCAGACTATGGCGCCACTGCGGAGAGATGGTGGAGCTTCTTCGCTGAACGCGAATTTCTTGCTGGAGGATTCGTCTGGGCCGGATTTGACTACCGGGGAGAACCAAGCCCATATGGCTGGCCCTGTATCAGCTCGCAGTTCGGCGCCATGGACGCCTGCGGATTTCCGAAAGACAACTACTTTTATTACCAGGCCTGTTGGGGAACGAAGCCCGTGCTCCATTTGTTTCCGCACTGGAATTGGGAAGGCAAAGAGGGTGCTGTCATTCCCGTTTGGTGCCATACCAACATGGACGAGGTGGAATTATCTCTGAACGGAAAGAGCCTCGGCATTCAGCGCATGCGCAAATATTCCCATCTCGAGTGGAAGGTGGAATATAGTCCGGGTGTGCTTGAGGCGCATGGGTACAGGAACGGCAAGGTCGTTCTCACGACGAGGCGGGAAACAACCGGCGCACCGGCTGCGATTGCGGCAGTAGCTGATCGCGAGCAGCTTGCCGCGGATGCAAAAGATGTCTCAGTGGTAACCATCGAGGTCATAGACGCGGCGAGAAGGGCCGTTCCAACAGCCGGGAACGAAGTGGAATTTCAACTCACGGGCCCTGGCCGGCTGATTGGAGTTGCTAATGGCAACCCAGCTTGTCATCAGCCCGACAAACCCGGTTCATTCACTTCCGGAACAAGAAATGTATTCAACGGCCTCTGTATGGCCTTCGTACAGTCGCTCGCGAGCCCGGGTCTTATTCAGTTGTCCGTCGCGTCGCAAGGGCTAAGAGGGGGATCTGTCAACATCAGGGCAGTATGAACAAAGCATGAACATTTTACGTGCTGACAAGGATGGATTCATTGTTTATGCGATATCTGGCGAGATACACTGCGGTGCTGATTTTGTCCCTCGGCGCTATCGGCTTTGCGCGAGCCCAGGAGGTGCCGCGGGTAAAGCTATCGATGGATCGTGGCTGGAGATTCCATCTGGGCGATCAATGGGGCACCGGCGAGAACCCAATTAACCTTGGCGTCAGCACCGGTCCAGCGAAACCGGATTTCAATGACACGTCCTGGCCCATCATCAATCTGCCCCATGACTGGGTAGTGGCTCTTCCATTCGATCAGAACGCCCCGGGCGATCACGGATACAAACCCATCGGCCCGAAATTTCCGCAAAACGATGTGGGCTGGTATCGTCGCACGTTTAGCTTGTCCGCCCAAGACAAGGGAAAGCGTATCTGGATTGAGTTCGGCGGCGTCTATCGCGACAGCCTCGTCTACGTGAATGGCTGTCTGGTTGGACGGCAGGAAAGGGGCTACAGCTCATTCCGTTATGACATCACGGATGTGGTTCACTACGGTGGCAGGAACACCATCGCCGTGCGGGTGGATGCTTCAAAGTTTGAAGGCTGGTTCTACGAAGGCGCCGGTATCTATCGTCACGTCTGGCTGGTGAAGACATCGCCCGTAGCGGTGATTCCGGACGGTGTGTTTGTCTACGGCAAATTCAAAAATAATATTCCACAGGGCCCCGCTGCTATCCAAATTGAGACTCTGGTGGCCAATCATCAGAGCATGAAAACCGATGTTGTGGTGGATAACACGATTCTGGACCCTGGCGGCAGGACCGTCGGTACTAGTCGCTCTGCCGTCGCGATCGCGGCCTCAGACCAGATGGACGCAAATCAGGAAATCCAGGTACCTTCGCCGCTTTTGTGGTCTCCTGAGACGCCTCGCCTCTACGAACTAGTCACTACGATTCGTGGCGGCCGCAAGATCCTCGATCGCGTCGAGACTGAGTTCGGCATCCGCACCTTCGCATTCGATCCAAACAAGGGCTTTCTTCTCAATGGCAAACCCTACGTCATCAAGGGCACAGCGGATCACGAAGATCATGCCGGTGTAGGCACGGCGCTTCCGGATGCGCTTCAGTACTTCCGTGTTCGCGCGCTCAAGCGGATGGGTTCCAACGCCATCCGCACTGCGCATGGCGAGCCAACCGAAGAGCTGCTCGAGGCCTGCGACCGTCTCGGCATGCTCGTCCTGGACGAGAGCCGAACCTTTGCCAGCGACGCCCAGGACCTCGCCTTGCTTCGTAACCAGATTCTTCGCGACCGCAACCACGCCAGCGTTTTTCTCTGGTCAATCGGCAATGAAGAACCGCTGCAAGCCACCCCGACCGCCACGCGCGTGGCTCGAACAATGCAGACCCTGGTTCATCAGCTCGATCCCACTCGCTCGGTCACCTATGCCGAATGTTGCGTGGGCAATGAATTCATTGGCGTGAACCCGGTGATTGACGTGCGCGGTTGGAATTATCACGTAGGCTCTTCCATGGACGCGTACCACGCCGCCCATCCGACGCAGCCGAACATCGGCACGGAGACCTCCAGCATTCTCACCACTCGAGGGATTTATCAGATCGACCAGGCGCGGGGATTTCAGAGCGCCTACGACGATCGCGAGAATCTGCCTCGCGGTGATACGAGCACGGCAGAAGCATGGTGGACCTGGTATGCTGCACGGCCGTGGCTTTCGGGCGGCTTTGTTTGGACCGGCTTCGATTATCGTGGAGAGAACGGCTGGCCGGATATCAGCTCGAACTACGGTGTCCTCGACACGGCCGGCTTCCCGAAAGACAGCTATTACTACTATCAATCGTGGTGGAGTGACAGGAAGGTATTGCATCTCCTTCCACATTGGAACTGGCCTGGTAAAGAAGGACAGAATATCGACGTCTGGTGCTTCAGCAACTGGGATCAGGTGGAGCTTCTGCTGAACGGCCGGAGCCTGGGCAGAAAAACGATGCCCAGGAATTCGCACCTTCAATGGACGGTTCCCTATACGCCCGGCACCCTGATGGCCCGCGGTTATCAGGATGGAAAGGTCATGGCTGAAGAGAAAGTGGAGACCACCGGGGCTCCCGCAGCTATCATCCTTTCTCCCGATCGTACGACGATCAATCCTGATGGCGAAGATCTTTCCATCATCACGGTGGCGGTCACCGATGCACAAGGCCGCGTGGTTCCCGTTGCCAATAATCTGGTCAGGTTTGAGATCAGCGGCGACGGTAAGATCATCGGTGTGGGAAACGGTGACCCCAGCTCACATGAACCGGATGTGTACCTGAACTATTCTCCCGATACCGATATCGCTCTGAGTGACTGGCGCCTGAAAGGCATTGCGGACACGAAGAACCGCTTAGAAGCGGGTGAAAATGTTTCTGACGCAGACTGGGACCGAGTCGATGTGGACGCTGACTCTGGCCCGCTACGTGAAAACACCTCGGCGGTATTTCGCACACATTTCAACCTGACTAATGAGGATGTTCCGGCTGGGGACCTCATGCTCCGATTTGGACGAATTGATGACGACGGGTGGGTCTATGTAAATGGCGAACTGGTGGGTGAGTCCCACGATTGGCGTGCCTCTCCGGCTTTTGACATTCGAAAATTCGTCCATGCCGGGCAAAATTCCATTGCGGTGGTCGTCCATAATCGCGATGGAGACGGAGGTATCAACGATGGAGTGAGCCTGACGATTCCAAGCCGAGCGATTAAACCTCATTGGAAACGCAGCGTGTTTAATGGCTTCGCCCAGGTGATCGTGCAGTCCGGAACGGATCCGGGCGAAATACGACTCGCCGCAAGTGCTGACGGGCTCGCCGCCAGCACAGCCGTCATTCAGGTAAAGGGACAAGGGCTACGTGCCCAGGCCGCACCCTAAGCTTTGTTCCCTTGAATTTTGTGTCTCGTTGCAAGAGCTGAAGGCCAGCCAACAAGTGTCCCCCGCGGACTTTCATCGGAAGTGCGGAAGTGGCTGTGAATTGGCCACCCGACGCTCGATATTCTTTTAAAAAACTGATCATGCTGGCCAGCAGATGCGCCGTGTGAAGCTTCGACTGATGGGAACTACTGCTTGGCAGTGATCCCAGCGGTAGTGGATCAGCAAATTCAGGGGAAGGTAGAACAATCCGCATGAGCGAAAAGTCGCCTATGGTGACTTGTGCCTGCCCCGGTCAGAGAAGAATCGCGCAGGTGGGCGAGCGGCAAATCGCCCACGCGCTCACAGACCGCCAATTTGTGACCGGAAGTACTCTCGTTCACGTTCCCTGCCCACTTCCGTGTGGTCCAGCCATAAATTGAGGGCTGTGGCGCGGCAACCTTACTTCTTGGCAGCCTTCTTCTGAGCCGCCCAGCGTTTCCTCTGCGCGGCGGCGATTCGCTCCCTGGCCTCGGCGCTAAGGTGGCGGCGTTTGCGTGGCTTCGCCTGGTTCGCACCGAATGCGAAGGAAGTTGCCGCGTGCGTGACATTACCTTTGGTGCCTGCCAGCAGACTGCGCACCTGCTCAAGTCGGCTGATCTCATTATCGAGAGCCGCAACGATTTCGTTGATTCCCATCCTGGTCCTTTCGAATTCAGCGGTTCCTGTCCATTGAATCAGATTTCCGGCTTAAATCCCACGTCGTCCCATTTTCGACAACCAAGGAGAAGCAATCCATGAGTGGTCTCAAAGTTGAAGCCCTGCAACGCGAATTCTTCTACAACGGAACTCGTATTCCAGATCCGGGTCCCAATCTGTCGGTCGAGCAGGTACGCGAATTGCTCACGCCAACATGGCCTGAGATCGCCACGGCGACGCTCGAAGGGCCGGAGGATACCGGCAGCGCTCTGCGCTACACGTTCAACCGGGCCATCGGTTCGAAGGGATAGCTGTGAGGCGCCGGCAAAGGAGCACGGAGGAACT
>JASHOY010000447.1 GCA_030038435.1 Acidobacteriaceae bacterium
GTTTGCGCCCTGTCCCCCCGGCGAGCAAGAAGTAAAGCCACACAAAACCCGCATCATGCGGCTTCAGCATCAGGCCTGCGGTCAGCATTGCCACTCCAGCCCACTCAAAGCGCTTCTTCAGCAAGCACCATGCCGCAATCACGCACATCGGGGCTACGATCCCCGCCGGATTTTCGACCACCAGCATCACTACGCAGTTGAGCAGTATGAATCCCGTCATCCAGCCCGCCATCGTCGGAGCGGCGGACGACAGGTCCCAC
This sequence comes from Acidobacteriaceae bacterium, assembly GCA_030038435.1. Lineage (GTDB taxonomy): Bacteria > Acidobacteriota > Terriglobia > Terriglobales > Acidobacteriaceae > Telmatobacter. The sequence goes on from JASHOY010000447.1 coordinate 261, forward strand.
ATCAAAAACGCCGCCAGCACCAGGACTGCGTTCATCAGCCCCAGCCAAACCGCCCGCGCAACCGGCCACCGCAGTACGGCAAGCGGAGAGACAATCAGAAATGCAGTTGGGAAATAGATGACCTTGGTAAGGACGGTTTGGGCCGCCTGATAGGCCTTGGGGCTTGGCTCTGAGAACCACCCGCCGTCGGCTTTGAACTCGCGAAGAACGGTTTGCGGGTCGTAAGGGTCTTTGTGCTCGATCGCGCACCGCGCCCCGTAATAGAGCAGGCCGAAATCCAAGGCTCGTATCCCGCCACGAGCGGCGCGGCGATATCCACTTGCCCAGAGATAGGAGACGCTCATGCAACATAGGAGCACGATGATTTTTCCTTTGGGTGTCACGCAATTCGCTCGCAATCGTTGCCTCGATTGTGCCGGAAATCCACAGGCGGGTCAACGCGCCGCAACAGCAGAGGAGCCGGGGTAAGGAAGCACGGTTGGCGGCGTTGTATCCGGGTCAACCAGCCATGCGGTTCGGTTGCGGTAGTAGCGCAGCAGGGCGCGATCGGCCGCGGGATTCTCTTCTCGCGCCCAGACGACTTTTGAAGCGTCGATGTCGGCGCGGTTATACACCCACTCATCGAGCGGATTGTGATCAGGCGCATAGCGAACAATGGCCAGCTGGGGCCCGGGCAGCCTTTCGAGGCGGGCTTCAACTTGCGCGCGCGGAACACCCCACCGTCCCGGGCCGATCCACGTTGCGCTTGACTCCAGGCCGGGCCATTTGTCCTGTTGCAGGTGAAGAGGCACGGCGAAGAGCCTCAATCCCGCCATCAGCACGCAAAGCGTGACGCACAACCTGACCAGGGTGAGGCCCACCGGACGGCCCTCGGGCTTCCATACGCGCAGATGCCGCATCGCCTGCAATCCCAGGGCGTAGAAGACCACGGCAAACGGCGCAATGTAGTGCAGGAACATGAAAATCTCAATCGACAATCCCGCGGCGAGCACCAGCAGGCATAGAACCAGGAAGCGGACGCGGTGGTCGAGAAGAACACGCCGCGTCATCATCAGCGGGGCCATCAGTGCGAAGCCGCCGAAGAAGAGAATTCCCTGTATGGCTTTAGCGGCAGTTTCTCGCAGAAAACCCGTGACGCCCTGAATGTCGGTAAAAGCCTCCACCTCGCGAACCGCGTAAAAACGGCGCATTACGTCGTAGCGGTAATGGGGAACCGGCCGCAGATGCTGCCAGACGAAATAAGGCGTAACGCCGTAAGTAGCGCGGTCGACGGTATAAGGCAGAGTCGTGGGATTGCCGTATGCGCGGTAATCGTAATAGCCGAGCCAGGCGAGCCCCGCCACAACCAACGCGAGTGGAATCGCCGCGCGTCGGAGCAACACCGCGGGAGCAGGCCGGGTCTTGCCTTTGCACGACCAGTGGACCAGGGCGCCGGCAACGGGAAGGCACAACAGCAGACCCTCATAAGGACGCGTAAGGGCGAGAATTACTACCCCGATGGCAATGAGCAGGCCATAGCGGAAGCGCCCCGTCTTCATCAGGCGCGGCAAAGCTCCCAGCAGCAGCGCGCCGGCTAAAGCGAGCAGTGCGGCCCCGCCTAGATAGGAGTTGATCCAGTAACTGAAAAGCGACAGGCGAATCACCGCCAGGATTCCGCCCAGGAGCGCCCATTCGGCTGGCAGCCATGCTTGGAGCATCCAGACAAACGCCGCGCACATCAGAGTATTCACGCAAAGAACCGCGAACCACGGGTTGCCAAAGATCACCTGACCCGCAGCCAGCACCAGCCCCCACCCAGGGAAATACATCGAGACATAGGTGGGCAGCATGGTCACGTGGAAGGTCTCAAAGTGCGTCCACATCGCCGGGGTGGGATTGGCCAGGCGGCCATGAGCAAAGGTATCGGCTGCCAGCAGAAAACTGAATTCGTCGTGGACGAATGGCAGCGGAATCGGAAAGAGCGGCAGAAGCGCGAGACGCAGCAAAGGCGCGGAAATCCCGGCCAAAGCAACGGCGAGACGCCTGCGATGAGCGAGCCGGGAAAATGCTCTCTCGATGACCGCAAACCAGTTGGAAGCAAGCCGTGGCCATAGGAATGCGATTGCAAAGGCGATTGCCGAGAGGCCGGCTTCGAGCAGCAGCAGGATGGTTCCACGGTCGGAGGCTGAGGAATGAACCATGGCATCAACTCCCGGAACCCGCTCGGCAGGAACCGACGGCTGCAGATGGCGCAGCTAGCGGATAGGGAAGAAGGGTCGCAGGCGTCGCGTCCGGCTCAGCCAGCCATGCCTTGCGGTCAGGATAACTGTGCATGAGTTCGAGATTGGCCGCAGCCCCCATGTCCCAAGCCCAGATGACCTTCGCACTGGCTATATCAGCCCGGTTATAGATCCAGTCATCCGTGGGATCGTGGTTGGGAAGATAGTGCACAAAGACAAGTTGATCGCCGGGAAGCTTTTCAAGATCCGCGGCGATCTTCGCGCGCACGCTGCCCGGCTGGTCCGGGACCGCTCCCAACCCTGGCATCGCAGTCACCAACTGCGCCACAGTCATCACCACGCAAAGAGAGATAATCAGCCGCACCATCGTTAGTCCAACCGGACTTTTACCGGAGGCCAAACCGCCCGGCTGCCAGACGCGAAGGTGGCGCATAGCCTGCAGCCCAAGCCCGTAACAGGCCGCTGTGAACGGCGCCAGATAGTGTGGGATAAAGAACGATTCGGTCATCAGTCCCACGCCAAGCATGGCAACGCAAATGGCCAGAAAGCGCACGCGCCGATCCAGCAGCACGCGGCGAGACATGATCAGCGGCGGAAGCAGCAGAAATCCGGCAAGAAAGGCGGTTCCGAGCTGCACTTTGCCCAGCACCGAAGGCAGATAGCCGCTGTAGCTGTGGATGGCGTCGAAGTGGATCAGCTCGTTTTCGGCATAATAGCGGCCCATGAGCGCGTGTCTGTAATGGGGCTCCGGGCGCGGCGATTGCCAGGCAAAATTTGAAGCGATGCCATATTCTGCGCGGTCCACAGTGTAGGGCAATGTGCTGGGGCTGCCGAAGTTGCGGTAGTCGTAATACCCAAGCCATGCCAGCGCGCCAAAAAGTAGCGCCAGCGGGATGGCCGCTCTGCGCAGCAAAACGCCAGGTTGGGGACGGCTTTTTCCCTTCCACGCCCAGCGACCGAGAACCACCGCGACGGGAAGACAAAGCAACAGGCCTTCATAGGGGCGGGCGAGGGCAAGCATCGAAATACCTAGCGCTAGCAGCAGCCCGTACCGGAAACGCCCCGTTTTCATAAGCCGGGGCAGAGCGCCGAGCACAAGCGCGCCGGAAAAGGCGTCGAGCAGCGCATTGCCCCCGGCAATGGTGTTGATCCAGTAGGTAAAAAGTCCAATTCGGAGCACTGCGAGGAATCCGCCAAGAAGAGCCCATCCAGGCGGAAGCCACGCCTGCAGCATCCAGCAGATCGCGCCGCACATGAGCGCATCTGCGCAAAGATTGGCAATCCACGGATAGCCAAAAATCGCCTGTGCGGCAGCCAGCGCCAGTCCCCACCCGGGAAAAAACATCGACATATACGTCGGCTCGACGGTGATGTCGATGCTTTCGAAGTGCGTCCAGAGGGCCGGCGTCGGATTGGTGAGGCGGCCATGAGCGAAAGTGTCCGCGGCGAGCAGAAAACTGAAATCGTTGGGAACAACAGGCAAAGGGGCGGGAAACAGTGGCAGAATGGCCGCGCGCAGCAAAAGTACAGAAAGTCCAACCGAGACCACGGCAAGCACAGGTTTGCGGGCCAGCGGCATCAAGAAATGCTCGATGCGCGCAAACCAGCCGGAAGCCAGTCGGGGCAGCAGGAAGGACAGGGCAACGGCAATTGCGGTGAGCTCGCCTTCGGCCAGCAATAGGGTCGTTCTGTTCTCCGGGGGCGAGGAAAGAAGCATAGCGAATCCGGATCCGTCAGTCTGGGCAGGAAGACCTCGAGAAGATTGGATTACGAGCATCAGCATACACTGAGGCGCAGCATCGCCGGATGCGACTTTCGACGCACTCAGCCGGCTCAACGGCTGGAGGACTTCTCCGCTTCGGGCGCGGGAACCATCGCAGGAGCGGCGGCGATTTCGAGCCTGTCACCTCGTTGCGTACTGCTTTCACTGACGGTACCGGAGGGGAGCTCCAGTACCGAGTAGGCAGTCAGGCATGCGGAGATCCGCCACGGCCCCACGCTTCTGCGCACCTTGCAAACACGCTTTTTGCGGTCGAGATAGACGAGATCGATTGAGAAACGCATGAAGAACATGTGGATCGCCTGGCAGGGGACGATCCACAGACCTTCACCCGTGGAGAGACTGTCGCGGCCCAGCAGGCCTTTGCCGCGGCTCTTGGGCGTATCGGCAACAAGCAATCGGGTGGCCAGCACCGTGCCTCGGGTAACGTTGAGCGCCTGAAAGACCAACGGATCGTGCGACTCTGGCCGTGGACGCGATAGCCCGTCCAGCCATCCCCGTCGGCTCACCTGTTGACCTCGGACTGACCAGTTTTCCAGTCGAAATTAGGCATCTTCAGTTTCGTACAAGGCGGCTTTTCCCGACAGGGTTGCCGCCTTGCTGCGGAGATCTGGCTGGCCCACCTGGGAGGCCGCTATGACCCGCACCAGTAAGCCCACGGCTACGGCGACGATGCTCCGGCGGAGGCTCCGGTTCCAGTTGTGGTCGGCGCGGCCAGCGCGCCAGCTCCCTGCGTGGTGCTGATCCCTGTCAGTGGAGACTCCGGTTTCATACTCTGAATCAGCTTCTCCACAGGTATCGTGGCCGGCGCTGCGGGTAGTGTATTAGCCGCCGTCTTGGTGTCGGGATTATTCAAGCTTTTGGAACGTTGCGACATGAACTTAAGTGGGTAATTCAGGTCGGGCGCGGACTCACCTGCGGGAATTGGCGAAATAATCTCCGGAGTGACAATTACAATCAGCTCGGTGTCGTCTTTTGTTGTCGACTGCGACTGGAAAAACTTGCCGAGTATGGGAATATCTCCGAGGAACGGGATCTTGTCGAAAGTCTGCGTGACGTCCCTGTCCAGCAGTCCGCTGATCAGGAAGCTTTCTCCGTCCTTGAGATTGACCTCGGTGTTGACAGTACGGGTTGAGATTCCGGGCACCAGAAATCCGGAGATTTCCACCTCATTGGCGTAATCGAGAGCGCTGACCTCTGGAGCCACCTGAAGACGGATGGAATTCCCGGGCATGACGGTGGGAATGAAATCCAGAGAAACCCCGTAGTTCTTGAATTCAATGGTGACCGTAGCGGGAGTTCCCGCGCCGCCGCCTTGCACAACCGGATAGGGGAATTGTCCGCCGGCAAGGAAGCTGGCTTCTTTGCCATCCTCCGTGACCAGGTTCGGTTCGTCCAGCACTTGCAGGATGCCGTCCGATTCCAAGGCTTCGATATCAGCCCCGGCGCCGAGGCCCGGGAAGAAGGCGAGGAAATTCAGCTCGTTGGAAAACGTAGCCGTGCCTCCCGCGCTACCAAAGCCGCCGCCGCTACCACTGCTGCTGCTGCTGCCGCTGCCGCCACTAACCACGGGTGGAGTAAATTGCCCGGTGGTAATATTCCCGACGGTGTTTCCCAGGCCGAGATTGAAGAGGTTGATGCCAAGATCTCGGGAGCGGGTGAGGTCGATGCTGGCGAAGCGCACCTTGAGGAGCACCTGCGGCTTCGGCGCAGGTACATCCACGTCAAGCAGGTTGACCACCTTCCCCGCCGTCGAAGCAATCTGGACCGCGCGCGAGGAGCTGATAAGATCCTTCACCGTTCCCCGCAGGAAAACATCGCCATTCACCAGGCTCACGTTGATGGGCTGCCCGGGCAGGTTAAGGTTCAGTTCGCGACGCACTGCCGCAATCCTGCTGTCTTCGCCATCATTGGAGGCACGCACCGTCACGTTGAAGAACTGGCGGCCACCGCGGTCATCCCAGATGATGAGCGTGGTCTGGCCCGGGGCTTTGCCGTCGACCATGATCTCCGTGGCGCTCACCACACTGGCTACAGCGACATCCCCCAGACCGGTCGCAACGCGGGTGATAGGGTACTGGCAATCGACCAGAACTGTCTTTCCCACCGTCAGATAAAGGTCATTCGTTGAGTCGTGAAATGTCGCCGGAGTGGGAGGCAGCGGTGCCGCCGCGGAGGCGCCCGTTGGGGCCGGCAAGCTCGCCGCGGGCTGCGCCTGGCTGCCCTGCGCCGGAGGGAGCAGGATCTTACGAATACCGGCGCCCTCCGCGGCCGCTTGCGGGTGAGCGCTATTGCCGAACACGAACGGCAGAGCGCTGGCTATTACGATGGTGAATACTGCCTTGGCTTTCAATTCATTCCCCCGGAGGATTAACTCGTTGCTCAGACCGCTGAGTGCCGTTGATGATCACGACCGAATAAGGCGCCGGGCCAGAGGGACGAGACCGCCGTCGCACCCCGGTACCGCCAACTTGCACAGGCGCCTGCGGAGCTCCGGTAAACAGATTGGCCATGGCATTGACGGGGATCTTGGCGATGGTAGTGTCCAGCGGATTACGCAGCACCAGTTGAATCCGGTTTTGCGGCCCGGTCGCCAGGCTCAGAATCTCCGCCTCGTCCGGCGTCACCAGCAGATTGACCACCTGCACCTGCTGCGGCTTCCCCGTCGAGTCCCGTTGAATGTCCGTGCCCGCGGAGAGCACCTCAATGTTCTGCAGAACGGTCTTCGACAATGTGTCCGAATTGGACGAGTTCGGAGGTGTCCCGGTGACAATCACGTCGACCCGCATCCCCGGGGTCACAAAGCCGGCAACCCCAACCACCTGATCGACTCGTACCGCAATGGCTCTCCACCCCGGCGGAATGGTGGGTGCCAGACCTCCTCCGGAGCCCCGCGCCGCCAGCCGGGCGTTGATGATCGGCTCACCCTGGTACATCGCGGTGAGTGCCCCTCTGCCCACTGCCTGCTTGGGATCGGTAATGACCCCCTGCGGAA
>JASHOY010000448.1 GCA_030038435.1 Acidobacteriaceae bacterium
TATCGCAGGAAGATGCCATCAGCCGCGCATTGACTCGCGCGCTTGAAGCGGTCGCGCAACGGTTCAATGCGGCTGAACTCTTTTCAGTGCAGGTGGCCAGTCACCTTGGCATCCATTTCTCGACCGTCACGCTGCAGCCGCGACAGATTCAGCGATAAATCTACTCAGAGACGCGCATCGGATACCATGGAATCAAATTCGCTCTCGGCAGCTAATGTTCGATGATTCTGAAGGGTGAAGCAACTGGGTGCTTACGATCCGTCCGTGAAAAGCGATGGCGCAGATGCTTCCACTTTCTTCCCAGGTCGTCTGAGGCCATGAAAATCCGGCCGGCCGTAAGCCGGCCCACTACGCGGTGGTGCCCCACGGCGGCCAAACCCATCGAAGCAATACAGCCGCACCGCTCGCAATCAGGATCGCCTCCAAACTGGCACGGTGTGATCGGTGTCAGCATGTCGGCTGAAAGAATCCTCGTAGTCCTTGCGAATATGCATTCTTCCGGATTTCTCGGAGGCGATTCGAACTCGCGAATCACTGATTCCGGCATGTCGAGCGCTCTGTATTTCAATTGCAACTGCTGTAAGTCACCAATCACGGCGGTTCGTTGCGATTTTGTGAGTATCTCTGGATCGTTGGCGCCCCGCTGAGGGGTGAAGATACTGAACCAGACCTTCGCAACTTCGGGCTGGCTGCACCAGAAGCCGAGAAATTCGTCAAGGTAACCAGGGCGTCCAGCGATCTGAGAGGTGATAGTGCAGTGAATGGTAACTCTCGCCCCTTTGATGTTTTTGAGGACGCGATCATAAGTGGCCGGTTTGCGCCGTGCATCGTGCTCTGGTTGTAGGCCGTCGATTGAAACCACCACATTTAGCTTCTTCAACGCCATCCACGCCGCAGGAATCTCTCTGAAAGCGCTGGTGACAACCTGCGTATGCACGCCGCGGCTTTCAATTCGAGGCAGTAACGAGTCAAGCTCGCGATAACGAACCAGCGGGTCGCCTCCGACAAGAGAAACGTGGAGTGGTTTATGCTGATCAATCAATGCAAGCACGCGCGTCACCAAAGCATCCCCGCGAAAGTCGGAAAGGTCGCGCAGTTGCGTCTGGCCTCCGAGGTGCGCGGCATCAAATGCATAACATCCGGGGCACCGTAACGGGCACTCTTTCGTAATCTCGATGGAAAGAGAAGGCATTCGACCGGCCAAAATGCCGGCCCACGCGCGTAGAACTTCGTTTTTTTTCATAATTTCTCCGGTATTGGCAAATAGGAGCAAAGTAGACCGGAGTTAGGACTTATACATTTGCAACATTCACCGCCTTAAGTGTGTTCACCTACAACCAATGTCATGGACAGAGCACCAAATGGGGCTAGGAGCCTGCAGCGATGGCTCGCCGCAAAAGGTCAATCCTCACGCCGACAAACTTTGCCATATCCGGTAGTCATTCGTTCGGCGTGCTTTGGAAAAGAACCCTTGGTCCTTAGAGGTAAATCATTTTTCGCCGCTGACCGCTTGCTCTGGATTGAGCATCCCGCGCAAGCCGAAACCTGAGCAGATATGATCGTCTTCGGGCTTCCGAAGGTCGATTTCATTGGCTTTGCTCGCGACAGTCATCTGGCATCGGCGACAGATGGAGGAGATTATGCCATCCGAATGGAATGCGTGGAGAAACACGCGGGGCAATTGCTGGGCCACAAGGGCCTCAATTCATGCTCTCGAGCGTCCGAGAGCGTTTCACCAGTATACGCTTATCTGAGAACTCAAGTAGCATTTATCGGCGCAGAGCCCTGCGCTAAGTTAAGTTCAGTTATTTGATTGTGAGTTGTCCTCGCCTCTCATCCGCCAGACCGCTAACACGTAAATTCCCCAAGCCTCTCAGCTTAATCGCCCAAGGATGTCAACTGTTGACCGGGCCAGGCTCAGCGCGATTGGGTATCGCAGCCGAATACACAGCGTGTGCGGCAAACCCGGAATCAGCATGTTTTCAGCTTCGAACTGTGATGCAAAAGTGATACTGGAAGGATGTTCGCAATGCCAGTCGTCGCAGCGACTCGTCGTTAGCCGATACAACATGAACCAGCATAAATACTGGCGATTTGCAAGCTCATGCAGATATGTGCAGTTCAGTGCAGAATTACCTTGAACGCCCTTTTAAGGCGTGGGTCCTGGATTCAAGTCCCAGCGGGCTCACCAGTTCTTCCCATGTCCTGACCGCTGATCGATAATGCATTTTTCTTAGTTGGCGAGCCTTCACCCGGCGTTATTCGCGCGGCCAGAAGTGCTGCTCCGAGCAGGCGCGCAGCCGTTCGGCGGCACTTTCAGCGGTGATGTCGCGCTGCGGCATGCCCAGCATCTCAAAGCCGACCATGTATTTGCGGACGGTTGCTGAGCGTAGTAGCGGGGGATAGAAGTGGGCGTGAAAATGCCATTCTTCGTGGGTGACTCCGTCAACCGGAGCCTGGTGAAAGCCCATAGTGTAAGGAAAGCTGGTGGCAAAGAGATTATCGTAGCGCGTGGTCATGCGCTTGAGGGCGTCAGCCAGGGCGTCCCGCTCTGCGGGCGTGAATTGCGAAAGCGTGGCGCGATGGCCGCGTCCGACCAGCAGCACTTCGAAAGGCCAGATCGCCCACCAAGGGATCAGGGCGATGAAGTGCTCATTTTCGAAGATCACGCGCTCGGATGCCGCGCGCTCAGCCTCCACGTATTCGCAGAGCAGGCAGCGCCCGGTGTGGTCGAAGTGCTGGCGCTGTGCGGCGGTCTCGGCAGCCGGCTCGTCGGGGACATAGTCAGTTGACCAGATCTGGCAATGAGGATGGGGATTACTGGCTCCCATCAGCGCGCCGCGGTTTTCAAAGATCTGGATGTAGCGAATCCAGCCGAGGGCGGCGATTTCTTCGTACTCGGCATTCCAGGCGTCGATTACACGGCGAATTTCCGGGCAGGTCATGCGCGCCAGCGTAAGGCTGTGGTCGGGATGGAAGCAGAGAACTTTGCACAACCCTCGCGCCGGCGTCGAAACCAGCAGCGGCGAGGCTGCGGACGCCATTTCCGGCTGCGGCTCGGGCAACAGCGCGGCATAGTCGTTCACGAAGGAAAACACACTGTCATACTTCGGATTGACGGCGCCGCCGGCGCGCGAGTTACCCGGGCAGAGGTAGCACTGCGGGTCATATGCGACCGCCTGGGGTGCAGATTTCTGCGCTACTTCGCCCTGCCATGGGCGCTGCGTGCGATGCGGTGAAACCAAAATCCAGGACTGACGCAGCGGATTCCATCGCCGGTGCGGATGCTGGCCTGTGCTTTCCATGCTGGCTCCTCACCCGATTGTAAAGTCCCGGAACCGGAGCGCCTGGAATCTACGGCTGCAGGTCGAATGCCGGTCGCAGCGTCTCGTCCATGTAAAAAGGTACCGAGGTGTGCTCGTGAATGATGCGCCACCCGCTCGCGGCCCGCTGCAGGCAAACCGTCGAGCGCATCCAGAAGCTTACCTGAGGGCCGCCGTGCTTGGTTCCGCTCATTCTCAGATAGCCCCAGCCAAAGGCGTGATCGCCGCTGACGGTGAGCTTGAAATTGCGCGGCTCGATGTCGATTGGCGTTTCCCAGGTAGCCAGCCAGCGTTCCTTTCTTTCGATAGAAATGCCGTCGTGCGCCAGCGGCGGCTCGAGATCGTAGATGGCGGCGTGGGGTGCGAAGGGAGCGGCGAGGGCGGCTGCGTCCTTGTCGTGATGGGCCTGGCGAAACGCGCTCAGCAAGGCCAGGATTGCGGCTTCATCGGTCGAAGCGGGTGCGTGCAGCGTTGCGGTAGACATGATGGTCCTCCCTGGGGCGGATGGGGTTGGAGTCTTTCGGGTTGGGGTTTCAGACGGTGGGGAACATAATCTCTGTGATCAACTGATCTTCTGGAGTCACGCGGGGATCGTTGACGTAGTTTTCGATGTTGTAGTCGTCGCGCAGAGGGATGCGCTTTTCAACAACGAGCTTCTGCGCCATTCCGCTGGCCGGGCCGAGATTGGCATAAGACCCGGTGAGCACGAACCGGGCGTAGTTGCCGCCGGCGAATTTTTCATAAGCCATGCCCGCGGGCAGGTTCACCGGGGGCGCAGCCACGGCAACGCCGGCGCGGTAAATCTGCGGGCCAATTTTGTAGAGACTGAAGTAGCCGGTGATGGTGTTGTGCTCGGCAAGGGCGGGGATAAGCTGGTGCGCTTGCTGCCAGGCCAGCGGCGCATTGACCGGAAATGGCCCGGTTTTCTCGACGAAAACATAATGCGTTTCAGGCCAGTGGACGCTGTCTGGCCCCTGCGTGAGCGGGATGGACTGTTTCTCGGCAGGCATGGATGTCTCCTAAGCGGGTTGAAGTTCGAGCTCCGGCTCGGGCTGGGGCTGGGTGAACAGCATTTGCAGATAACGCCGCAGATGGTCAAGGTTGGCGGCTGCGACCGCAGAGCTGTGATGCGCTTTGGCGAGAATGAACGCGCCCTGAATCACGGCCTGGGTGTAAAGGGCGAGGCTTGAGGCGGTCCACTCGGCATGCGGACCATAGATCGCCATGGCTTCGGCAATATCGGCTTCAATGGTGGCCGCGTGGGCGCGAATATAGCGGTCGCAGGCTTCGCGGATCAACGGGTGCGTCTCGTAGACCTCCTGGACCATGGTGCCCAGCAGGCACGTAAATTGCGGCAACTCGCCCATCAGGATCGCTTTGCGGAAATCGACGTAACCGAGCACGCGGTCAAGCGGATCACTCAGCTTGCGGTAAGGCGCCGAGGCGAAAAGCGAGTCGGCCATGGAGGAGAAGTAAGCTGCCGCTTCGATGGCCAGCTCTTCCTTGGTTTTGAAGTGATGGAAGAAGCTACCTTTGGTCAGGCCGGCGGCTTCGCAGATGTCTTCAACGCGGGTAGCGGTGTAACCTTTGGCGCGGATGACGTAGAGGGCGGCGTCAAGGAGCTTGGTCTTGGAATCGTGTCTGGGTTCAGTTTGATTCATGTCAGTACCAACCAGTTGGTTTGTAATATACCTACCGGTTGGTATTATGTCAAGAGTTATTTTTCCACAACCGGGAGTCTTGTCTAAGCTTATTCCAGAGAACAATTTGCGGCATTCCTCTCAGATTGGCGAGTCGCGCCGTCTGCATCGGGGCGAATTTGGGAGGATTGAATGCTCCGGAAAAAGGAAGCGCAGTTTGGATAGGGTGCGGCCGGCGTTCTACGATGAAACGCGGCGCCCGATTCAAGGCGGCAGGCGCAGCGATAGAAGGATCGAAGATGCTTTCGGCCAGGACCATTATCGAATTTCAGGAGCAGCGCACGCACGCGTGGCATCTGGCCGATCCCGGACTATGCGAGGGCACGGCGGATACTCCCGCCATTCCTTCTTGGCACGATCCTGCTGGAGAATGGCTGACACTGGTAGTCTGCCAGCATCGCGCCAATTTCGAACTCTGGCACATTGAGGACGAGGCGCGCGCGCCCGGCGCAACCGATTCGGAACTGGCTGCGGTGAAGCGCCGCATCGACACCGCCAACCAACGGCGCAACGACCTCGCGGAGCAACTTGACCGCGCGCTCTTTGCGTGGCTGGCGGAGCGCAGTCTGCCCAACGCGGAAGCTCCGCTCCATTCCGAGTCGCCGGGACTAATGATCGACAGGCTTTCGATTCTGGCCCTGAAGATCTACCACACGCGCGAAGAAACAGTTCGTGCGGATGCGCCTGAGGGACATGCGGAGCGCAACTGCGAGCGCCTGCGCGTGTTAGAAGAGCAGAGGGCGGATCTGGCCGGATGCCTGGACGCGCTCTGGAGCGAGACGCTGGCCGGTAGGCGGCAATTCAAGATCTACCGGCAACTGAAGATGTACAACGATCCCGCGCTCAACCCCGCAATGTATCGCCGGAGGAAAACGAAGTGATGCCCGTGCAGCGGACGGAAAGTGGAATTTTGCGCAGTCGCCGAGCCCAGCCCATTGACGTAGAGAGGGGTTCTGCGTATAAAGATGGCCTAAGCAGCAGTATTCCGTCCGCACGCCGCCAAAAAGAGAATGAAGTTGGCCGGCCGGGCAAAACGGAATGCGCGCTGGCGGCAAACCTATGATGCAAGAGGCCCGATCTGCGGCTGCGAGCCGCAAAAAAACTTCTCCCACTGCGACCCGGCCGGACGGCCGCATCGCGGCTGTTGGGCCGGCGTTCAACCACTACCAGTCGGCGGTGCAATTGTTGCAGCAGGGTAAGTATGAGAAAGCGCTCGACGCTTTCAACAAGCTGCTGCCCAACGCGCCGGCTGCACTTCTGGAGCGGTGCCGGATGTACGTCGCGACTTGCCACCGTCAGCTGGAAAAGTCGAACCTCTCTTTCCTCACGCCGGAAGAGCACTACGACTATGCAATTTCGCAGTTGAATACCGGCTATTTTGAGGAAGCGCGGAACGAGTTTCTGGCCATCCTGGCGTCGTATCCCACGGCCGACTACGCCTATTACGGGCTGGCGGTTTTGAGCGCCGTCACCGGGCAGTCGCAGGAATGCCTCGACAACCTGCTGCGGGCAATCGAGCTGAATCCGAAAAACCGGCTGCAGGCGCGTGTAGACAACGACTTCCAGAGCATGGTGGACGACCCTCGTTTCACGGAGTTGCTGTATCCTGAAGTGACATGAGGGTGGGCAGAAGTCCGCAAATCCCGCGGCTGCAGAGTCGGCTTTGATTACGGTCCCCGATCAGGTCATTTCCACGACCGGGCCGATGCGCGTAGTAGCGATCGGCGGGGGCACAGGACTGTCCACACTGCTGCGAGGGCTGCGCCGGCACGTGATTCGAGTCGGCGAAACGGGCGACGCGCGCGGCAAGATTTCCGATCTCGCCGCGGTGGTCACGGTGACCGATGACGGTGGCTCCTCCGGCCGGCTGCGCAAAGATTTCAACATGCTGCCGCCCGGCGACCTGCGCAACTGCATGGTTGCGCTGAGCGAAGAAGAATACCTGCTGGCTCAGCTCTTCAAACACCGCTTCCGCGGGGGCGATGCGCTCAAGGGACACAACTTCGGCAACCTGTTTGTGGCTGCGCTGACGGAAATCACCGGCGATTTTGCTCTGGCCATCGAGCTTTCGTCGAAGATTCTGGCCACGCGCGGGCGCATTTATCCGGCCACCACGGCCAATACCACGTTGGTGGCTCGGATGGATGATGGTTCCCTGGTGCGTGGGGAAACCAACATTACCGCCAGCCGCCGGCGCATTGTCGAGCTGATGCTCGACCCGTCGCGCCCGGAGCCACTGCAGGAAACCATGGAAGCCATTGCGCGCGCGGACCTGATCTCCGTGGGACCCGGGTCGCTCTACACCTCGCTCATCACCAATCTGCTGGTCAAGGGGATTCCCTCGGCGCTGGCCCGTGCGCGAGGGCTGCGGGTATATGTCTGCAACCTGATGACGCAGGCGAACGAGAGCCTCGGCCTGAGCGCCTCCGAACATATCGAGCGTATCTATGACCACACCCGCGAGCCGATCTTCGACTGTGCCTTGATTAACACCGCGCCATTTTCCGCCGAGACTCTGGAGCGGTATGCCGCCGAAGACGCCGAGCCCATTGCGGCCGATATCGAGCGGGTGCGGGCGCTGGGCGTGCGCGTGATCGCGGGTGACTTCGCCAGCGAAGAGAACGTGGTCCGCCATGATGCCGAGCGGGTGACAGAGACCCTGCTGGAACTGGGACGTACGGCGCCGCGCGCTTAGTCTCAAAACGCGCTGCGAACTGCGCCTCGCAAGTGCCGGCAACCGCAATTACAATTCTGGTCGAAAGCCGTATCGTCTCGTTTCAGGTAGAAGAGGCCGCCAATGAAACTGATCGTTCTCTTGCTTTGTGTCGAGCTGAGCGTTTTCGCGGCTGTTTCCAATGCCGCGGCCCAGCCGGCCCAGGACGTTGCCAGACAGGTGCTCGCCGCCGAGAACGCGCGGACCGCGGCGCTTGACCGCTCCGACCTGGGAGTCCTGCAGCGCATCATGGCGGACGACGATACCTACGTCCACGCCAGCGGAAAAGTGGATACCAAAGCCAGCTATCTTGCGGCAATCCGGTCGGGCGTGTTGCGCTACATCTCCTGGCAACCGATCGGCCCTCTGCGCGTGCGCGCACTGGACCGGGGCGGCACCGCCGTGCTCAACGGCGAGTACAAGGTCCGGGTGACCGATTCGCGCATGCAGAAGGCGCCGTTTGACGTAGACATCCTGGTGCTCAGCGTGTATGAGCGTCGCGACGGGCGTTGGCAGCAAGTGGCGTGGCAGTCCACGCGAGCCACGCCGGCGAGCCCCGCTTCGCAATGAAAAATTCCTCTTCCCCCGCAGACAGGAAATCAGTACAGTAATTGCACGCCGGCCATCGCCGTGCGCGAGGAGGTTGTATGCGCATCCATCGCACTTTGCTTCGGGTGGGTGTCTGTGGGCTCGTAGTGTGCCAGTTCGCGTGGGCGCAGAGCCGAAAACCGGGTCTCTGGGAAGTCACCGCGACCATGACCTGGCAACAGTCGCCGTTCCCTTCGGGAATGGGGCCGACCGGCGGCCAGGCGCACACTACGCAGATTTGCGTCACCCAGGAGCAGATCGACAAGTTCGGTACGGTGCCGCCGCAGACGCGCAGCAACTGCCAGATCACCAACGTGGTGAAAAAGCCCGACGGCATGACCGCGGATATGGTCTGCACCGGACCCATGGGCGGCAAAGGCAACATTGAGGCCTCGTGGACCGACGACTCGCACACCACCGGAAAGGTGCATTTTCTCGGCGAAATGCAGATGGGGCCGAACTCGCGGCCGATCGAGTGGACCGTGGAATCTTCCTCCGTTTACAAGGGACCGGATTGCGGAGACGTGAAGCCGCTGCCCGAGAGATAACTTGTGCTTGCGCAGCTATGCATTGCGAAGTTTGTCTCTGAAGTAAAGCGACCTTCAATGCGCATCCGGAAGCTGCAGTGAAAGATCGGTTAGTTGGCTCGCCGACCGTGTAGCCGACCTGCGGACTGTCTGAGAATCTGTCGACAAACTGCGTTCAGCCGCGCTGCACCAACCCAAAACCTCCCTCAGCGGCTGAAGCCGTGTTTTTTCCAAGCGCCGCCCCGCCGCCAGTTTTTCAACCGATGCTGAGAATTAACCGTTACTGCTCGACCGTACGCTTCAATTGCCCGCAGGCGGCGTAAATATCGCGTCCCCGCGGCCTGCGCACATAGGCGGGGACTCCAGCATCGATCAGCGTCTGCCGGAAAGCCTCGACGGCTCCGGTTTCCGGCGTCGAATACTCGATCCCCGGCCCGGGATTCCAGGCAATCAGGTTCACCTTGGCGGGCAGGCCACTGCGCCGCACCAGCCGCGCTACTTCCGCGGCCTGCTCGGGGCGGTCGGTGACGCCGCCCAGCAGCACATACTCGAAGGTAAGGCGCTCACGCGGCCGCAACTTGATCTCCCGCACCGCGTCCACTATCGCCTCGATAGGCCACTTGCGGTTGATGGGCATCACTTCGCTGCGCACGGCGTTGTTGGATGCGTTCAGGCTGATGGCCAGCTTGGGACGCACCTCCTGCGGTTCCGCGGCGAAGCGCTCAATTCCCGGCACAATCCCCGAGGTGGACACAGTCATGCGCTGCGGGCTCAGACCTGCTTCCTTCACCAGCAGGCGCACCGCAGCCATGAAGTTGTCGTAGTTCAGAAAGGGCTCGCCCATGCCCATAAAGACCAGGTTGACGCGGTCGCGCCCCACTTCCACGGCGTGCCGGGCGAGTACGGCGATGACCTGGCCGGCAATTTCGCCGGCGCTGAGGTTGCGTTGCAATCCCAGCTTGGCGGTGAGGCAAAAACTGCAATTCACAGCGCAGCCCACCTGGCTGGAAACGCAAATGGTAGCCCGGTGCCACGGCTTCGCTTCATCTTCGCTGCCGTCGCCGGTCTCGCCATCGTCGCCTTCGGGCATCCAGACGGCTTCTACGGTTTCTTGGCGGGGCTGAGATTCCACCAAATAACGCTCTGTCCCATCATGTGAACGAAAAATCTGTGAGATTTTCGGCAGCCCAACCTGCCAACCCTCCCCGGCAAGGCGCGACCGCAGATGCCCGGGCAGGGTGGTGACGGAAGTAAGATCCTCAATCCATTGATGATAGAGGGCATAGGCTAACTGCCGTCCCCGCCATGGCGGCTCACCCATTTCCACCATAACCGCGGACAGGGCTGCCGCATCCAACCCGAAGAGAGACTTTCGGCTCCCGTTGACAAAGGCGGTAGAGTCTAAATGAACGGCTTGTGTCGAGTCCGAAGCCACGGCTGCGCTCAGAATAGAGCATTTTCAGTGCAGATGCAGGCTCGCCGTCGGATATGCGATCTCCTGCCGTTCAGCTTGACTCAACGCCGATTTGCTGCCGCCGCCTGTGCACCCACGGTCTGTCCTACAATCGTCATTGACTGGAAAAATGTGAATACTGAAAGAAACCTTCGCCGCACCGTATTGCCTAACGGCTTGATCGTCCTGACCGAGCGCATGGATCATCTGCGCTCTGTGGCCATGGGCGTGTGGATCAAGTCGGGTTCCCGCTGCGAACCGGCAGAGACCAACGGCATTTCGCACTTTGTCGAGCACATGCTTTTTAAGGGCACGCGGTCGCGCTCCGCACAGGCCATTGCCCGCGAGATGGATTCCATCGGCGGCAACCTCGACGCATTTACCGGCAAGGAAACCATCTGCTTTAACGTCAAGTCGCTCTCTGATCACGTGCCCGTTGCGCTCGACGTGCTGGCCGACCTGGTGTTGAACCCGGTCTTCGCGGCGCCCGACATCGAGCGCGAGCGCGGCGTGATCCTCGAAGAAATCAAGATCGACGAAGATAATCCCGACGTGCTGGTGCACGAGCTGTTCACGCAGAGCTTCTGGAAGGGGCATCCGCTGGGAAAACCGATCCTGGGCACCACGGAAACGGTGGGCCGGCTGGCGCAGAATCAGCTTTTTGACTACCACAGCAACCGCTTTCACGGCGGCAACATGGTTTTCTCGGCCGCCGGCAATCTCGATCACGACAAGTTT
>JASHOY010000449.1 GCA_030038435.1 Acidobacteriaceae bacterium
TGTGGTCAATCACTGGAGCGACGAGCGACAATGAAATCGGGAAATCTGGCCCCGTCCCTTCGGGTTGCGGCGTAAATTCGGCCATACTTCGTTGCCGGCCTCGACGGTGGGGCCTGCCACAGCCTTCGGCCGTCCTCTCGTCTGGCCGAATTTACACTCGCAACGCCATCCACCCCAATAGTGTTAACAGGCCCTAACTTTACCGCACCGTCCCGTCATGTCCCAGCCAGTTGCGCAGATACGCCACCTGGCCCACATGGCAGGCCTCGTGAAAGGCGAGAAAGGTCACCATCCCGCCCACCGTCCCATCGTAGCTCGGCGACTTTTCGCCTACCGGCGCCACCAGCGTCTCGCTGGGCGCCGCATCCAGCGCCGCGGTCAGATGCGCTGCGAGGTCTTGCCATGCCGCCATAATCTCCTCCGGCGCCGGATACCGGGCGTCATCGGCCAGAGTCGCGCCGCGGGCAAACAGCGGCAGCCAGGGCCGCGTCCATTCTTCGCCCAGCAACGCCAGCACCCGCGACCGTCCCCAGATCACATGCCCCACGATCCAAAGCACGGGGTTCGAGCTTGCAGCTGGCCTGCGCAGCCATTGCTCACGGCTCAGATCGATGAAACTCTTTTCCAGCATGCTGGCATTCAGGCGAAACGTCTGGGTTGCGACGGCGATGCGGTTTTCAGCCGGCATAGATACGAGCCCCCTTGTGCACCCGCGCATAGCTAGGTGGGTTGGATGACGGGAAGCCCGCGAAGGAGCACTGCAATCCCTGGAAATTCTCGCAAAGTGGCTGCGCGAAAAACAGCATGTCCTCGAACCTGGATGGCCCTCATTGCACCGGCGGCGCGCCCGGGCTTTCCTCAACCGCATTTACCATGCTGCGTAGCGGATCGAGCACGTCAAAGCGCGTTAACGCCACTGGCGCTTCCGCCGCGTCGATTGCCGCCAGTTGTGATGCCCGCCATCCCGCCGGCGCCGCCTGCCCGGTCGAGAGATAGGTGAGCGCCTCCATACCGATGCCGCCCAGCTCCGCCAGTTGCGCCGGGCGCGGGTTGGCCTCGGCCAGCAGGGGCGAATGCGCCATCAGCTCCTCTACCCGCGGTTCCACCGCAATCCATTGCTCGAAGAGCGCACGCAGCTTCGCCTCCTGAGGCGACCGTCCGCGCGGCGACTTGAGGTAAGCCTCCACCAGCATGCTGAACCTGTGCCGGAACGGCGGATCGGGCCGCAGCGCATCGATTACATGATCGAGCGGCGACTGCGTGGTCACATGATGCGCCTCCGAATACGCCCCGCGCACCCCGAAATCCACCGGCTCCAGCGTCGCCGCCAGCACCTGCAGCGGCGCAATCTCCTGCCTCCCCGCCAGCGTGCGCAAACTCGCGTCTTCCTGCGAAATCTGCGTCATTCCCAGCGCCTCCAGCCGCAACGACTCGACTCGCAGCCGCCGGTACATGTCGTCCACGTTATCCACGCTCTGCGGCGACCACAGCCGCTCCGCAATCGCCGCCGCCCGCGGCCATATCCGCGAATCCACAACCTCAGCGTCCACATACTCGCCCCACATGCACGCCTCGCCGCCCAGAATCCGCCCCCGCTCCGTCGCATCCAGCGTGCTCCCCGCCGGTATCGGATCCACCTGGTAATACGTCGATGCCGGCATCATGTGGTCCAGATAATAGCCCGACGAAAGAATGCCGTCATGACCCTGCCGCGCCGCCTGCGCCAGCGCCTCATATCCGCGCCACGACTGAATGGTCACGCTGGCCGGCAAATTCGGCGTCAGCACCTCGTCCCAGCCGATCATCCGCTTGCCGTGCTTTTCCAGGATCTTTTCGAGTTTTTGGTTGAAATAGGCCTGCAGCTCGGCCGTCGTGGTCATGTCATGCGCGCGCATGAACGCCTGAATCTGCGCATTCTGCTTCCACTCGACGCCGTTGTTCTCGTCGCCCCCGATGTGCATGTACTGGTCGGGAAAAATCGCCGCCATTTCCCCCACGAATTTATCCAGGAACCGGTACGTGCTCTCCCGCGTCGGGTCCATCACCGGATCGAAGACCCCAAAGCCGGTCTGAATATGAAACGGCCCCGCCGCGCTGGCCAGCTCGGGATACCCCACCATCCACGAGCTGGTATGCCCCGGCATGTCGAACTCCGGAACCACGCGGATGCCGCGCGCCCGCGCATACGCCACAATCTCTTTTGCCTGCTCCTGCGTGTAGAACTGGCCGTTCGACCCCAGCTGCGTCAGCAGCGGAAAAACCTTGCTCTGAATGCGGAAGCCCTGGTCATCGGTCAGGTGCCAGTGAAAGACGTTCAGCTTCACCGCCTCCATGCCGTCCAGCGTGCGCTTGATCACGCTGATCGGCTCGAAATGCCGGCTGCAATCCAGCATCAGCCCGCGCCAGCGGAAGCGCGGCGTATCCTGTATCGAAACCGCGGGCAGAAAATACCGCTCGCCGTCGTTCTGCACCAATTGCTCGAGAGTCGCCAGCCCGCGCATCACCCCCACATCGGTGGCCGCGCTCAAATGCACTCCCTGCTCCGTCACCGTCAACGAATACGATTCGTTCTCGTCAACCGACTGCACTGCTTCTCCCGGCCCATCCACCGAAATCAAAAACTGCGCGGCAGCGCCGGCCGTAGGCTGCGTCGAAAATTGCAGCCCGGTCTCAAACGCCAGTCTCTTCATCCCCCGCTCGATCGCTTCGTCCAGCCGCTCATCGTGAGATTTATCCGTAGCCGCGGCAAAATCTGCGGTGAGCATGAAATGGCCGCTTCCCGCCTCTAGCGAAGAGGGCTGCGGCATCAGCGTATTGTGAAACGCATAGGGCGACGCATTCGCCTGCGCCACGCAGCGCCGCGCCGCCATGGGTGCCATCGCCAGCATGCATGCCAGCACCACGTTGAATCTGGATGAATGCAAAAAAAGGGAAGGGAACTGCGCGCGGAGAATCATCAGTGCTCCTCGTACTGCGGCTGCCACTTCCTTTATAGATCAGTGATTTCAGGAAGCGGGAAATCGCCAGAAAAGGAGATGTAGGGAGAATTGAGCAGAGAGGCATGCGGGGGTCAAACAGGCTGCGGAAAATGTCCGAAGGGAAGGCAAAAGTGACAGAGGCAAGGTTGGCAGGGGCTAAAGCTCCACTCCGTTTACAACACTTGCAGCCCGGCTGGAGCCGTGCCCTTGTTACAAAGCCTCTTTCATTGAGTTTTTCAGCAAGCTGTAAATCCGTGCACTTTCAAAACGGCGAGTTCTTACGCAGTATGTAAAGCCCACGCTTGGGCGCATTTCAGGCGCGACTGCAGTCGTGACCGGTTTCAGGGCGGATTTACTCGCCGCTGGCTTGGGTGTACGGCTTCTGCAGATACTCCCGCGCCTCGTTCAGCGCCCCCTGCGTGTTGTCGTTGGTCTGGATCGCCAGCCGGTATTCGTTCACCGCGCGGTCCCGCTGCCCCGTCAAATCGAAAATCTTCCCGATCTCGATATGGCTCCAGACCTCCGTCCACGGCGGCACGTCGTCGCCGCGCAGCGCGTCGCGGAACGCATTCACGCTGGCCTGGAAATTGCGCTGCGTAAACAGCACTTCCCCAATCCGGTAATTGGCCAGCGAGCTTTGCGGGTTGAACTTCAGCGCCTGCTGATACTGCGCCAGCGCTCCCACCAGATCGCCCTGCGCCACCAGGTACTGCCCCTTGAGAATCGCGATGCGCACCTGCAGATCGGGCGTGTTCTTCAGCACCCAGTCATAAGGATCAACCGAAATCTCCCGCGGCCGCCCAAAGGTGTCAATCACGTAGTGCGTCGAGTCCCCCACCACGTCCACCTTGCGCAGCACCGTCCTGCCGTCGGTCTCGATGCGCAACTGCACCGGCATGTTGAACAGATCCAGATCCTGGTCTATCTCCCCGATGGTCCTGAACCCCTTGTTGTTGCCCAGCCGGTACACCGCAAACTTGTCGGTAAACTGCGGCGCGCCCGTCCCGTTTACCCACTGCGAGAAAAACGGCAGCAGTTGCTGCTGGCTCTGCTCCTCGGCCACTTTCTCAAACTCATCCGTGGTAATCGATTTGCCCGCATACTGGCTCAGCGCGCCCTTCAGCGTGGCCTCAAAGGCCTTATCTCCAATCTGCCCCTGCAGCATGTGAAAGACCTCGCCGCCCTTGTCCAGCGTCATCGACTGGAACTGCGGCGAAAACGGGTCCAGCCGCGACATGCTCGACAACGGTATCGTGTCGTAAGCCAGCGCGCTCGCCTCCACATCCTCCAGCGCCGCCTTCAGCGCGTTTTCCCCGCTCTCGTTCTCCACATACATCAGGTCCGCGTATCGCGCCATGCCGTTGGTGATCCAGGCATCGTTCAGCGTCTTGGGGCTCACTTCGCATCCCCACCACTGGTGCGCCATGGTGTTGGCCAGCAGCCGCGGCCCTGACCGGTTCCCGATATACGTCCCCGGAATCGCCGCCAGCTCCGGCGCCCACACCGACGACAGCGTTCCCGCCGGAATCTCCACCACATTCAGCCGCGTTGTATCCGGCATCCCGAACTTGTCGGTGAACAGGTCAAACTCCTGGCTGGCCGTCTGCGCCATCTCGTTTCCCTGCGCCTGGTGCGCAATGGTCAAATAGACGTTCACATTCGCCGAGCCCACTGAAAACGGCCCCACATACCGTCCCGCAATCACCGTCCCCGGAAAATCCGGCTTCGCCCAGTTGAAACTCCACTCCTCGCCCGGCTTGCCGTTGGAAAGCGTCACCGAAGTCGGCTGCCCCTGCGCCCCGCTGGCAAAGACCCGCATCCCCTCCGGCACGCGAATATGCATCTCCGCGGAAAACCGGTCGGTCATGTACCCGGTCATGGGAAACCACCGCGCCGGGTAAAGCAGATACGATATCGGCTCGTCGATCTGCGCCAGTTTCAACCCCTGCACCGGCCCGTTCTCGTCGCCCGCCAGCGTACCCGTGTACGCAAACGTCCACGTCACCGCCTGCCCGGCTACAAACGGGGTGTTCGTGGTCACCCGCACCGACCCATCCGCCGTCCGCTCGCCGTCCAGCAGCTTGCCGCTCGCATCCTTGATCGACGTGATCTTCAGCGCCGGATGAAACCCGAACGTCACCACATCCAGATTCGCCGGCGCCGTAAACGTCACCGCCGCCGTCGCCGTCAACTGGTGCGTCGAGGGCAACAGCTCGGCTTGAATCACGTACCCGGTTATGTCCAGGGAAGGCCCTTGGTCAAACTGGGCGTGAGCACGCGCCGCAAATGGCAGCGCCGCCGCCCAGAGTGCAACCACCGCCAGCAACCGAGCCGGCCCCAAGCCTCGCCGGCGTAAGCACCTGTTTCGATCCTTGCCAGGCATAAAAAAAACCATCCAAGTCATCATCGCATTCCTGCCGCTCCCGTGGGCAGTTGTTCTTCAGGTCACATTCATGTGCAGGGTTGCGCGGCCCGCCGCCGCATCGGGCCGGCCGCTTCCACTTCCTCGAGGACAATCTCTGCTACCCTTTCAATCGCGCTTCCGCTCCGGGCCCGCCTCCGCAACGCGTCGCCAACCGACGCCAAATCATGCATCATGGACTGGCGTTCCGCCCCCTCTGGTAGCAGCCGTCTTATGTATTCGACGCAATTCTCCGCCGTGAAGTCATGCTGGATCAGCTCCGGAACCACCCTCCGCCCCGCAATCAGGTTGGCCATGGCCACATGCGGAACCTTCACCATCCGCTGCGCAATCGCATAGGTCAGCGGCGAGACCCGGTAGATCGCCACAAAAGGATTCCCGATCAGTGCCGCCTCCACCGTCGCCGTCCCGCTGGCCACCAGAGAAACCCGCGCCTCGCGCAGCACCGCCCGTGCATCCCCGCTCAGCCGCACCGTCATTCCCCCTGCCAGCTCCTCCGCCTGCCGCCCCACCCGCTCCCGTTGCTCCGCCGTCAGCGTCGGCGCCAGCGGCACCACAAACTCATACCGCCCTTTCCCCTCGACTCCCTCCAGCATCCGCGCCGCCTTCAGCATCTCGGGCAGGTGCGCCGCAATCTCCTTCGCCCGGCTCCCCGGCAGCAGCCCGATCCAGGTCTTGGCCGCATCCAGCCCGTTCCCGGCAGCAAATTCCTCGCGCCGCGCCGGCAGCAGCGGCAAATCCGCCAGCGGATGCCCCACAAACTCCGCTTCCACCCCCCGCTCCCGGTAAAAACCCTCCTCGAAGGGAAAAATCACCAGCATCCGCCGCACATACCGCTGCACCACCCGGATGCGCCGCTTCTTCCACGCCCACAACTGCGGGCTCACAAAATAAATCACCGGTATCCCCAGCCGGTGAAACTCCCGCGCCAGCCGCAAATGAATCTCCGGCGAGTCAATCAGCACCGCCGCCTCCGGCCGCCGCCTCCGGATCGCCCCCTTCAGCTTCCGGTATTCCCCGTAAATCTGCGGCAGGTGCCGCACCACCTCGGTAAGCCCCATCACCGCCACATCTTCGGCGCGCACCACCCGCTCCACCCCGGCCTGCTCCATCCTCACCCCGCCCATGCCCAGGAACCGCGCCTCCACGCCCGCCTCCGCCAGCCGCCGCTTCAGCGCCGCCGTCAGCAGCGCCCCATAGTGCTCCCCGCTGGCCTCGCCCGCCGAGATGAATAGGGTTGCCTCCTTCGCCATCGCCGCCCGCCCCGCACTGGCATTCATCATACAAGCGCCGCTCTCCCGCCCCGCCACCCTCTCGGGAGCAGCGCCGCCGCCCATATCTGCTTCTAACCTTCAGATGACGGTTCACCGCCAGGTATGGATCAAGGTCAACGCCCAGGTCGATGCCGGTATCGCCTCGCTCATCGAAGCCCTCAACGCCTTTCCCGGCATCCGCTCCCTGGAAAGCTGCGAAGGCGCCGGCGACGCCGCCTGGGTCTGCTTTGACTGCAATGAGACCGACTGGAAGGCGATCAGCGAATTCGTCCTCGCCGTCATCGGCCCCCCGCTCATGGCCGCCTTTGGAGATCGCGTCACCCTCACCGTCACCATCACCGATAGCGGTCTCTACCGCGCCGAGATGACCGTGGACAAATCCATCATCTCCGCCGTCGCTGAAGCCCTCAAGCAGATCCCGGGACTGCGCGTGGCAGCATAACCCGCGCAAAAAGCTCAGGCGGTTTGCGCACCGGGACTTCACGCTCGTCCCTCCATCATCGAGGGTGGGGCGGGCGGGTGGCGCACCCTATTTTCACCGCTCATTCCTCCACCATCGAGGTTGCCCCATCCTTCCGCGTACTTTGCGGAAGGGTGGGCGGGCACAGACTTCTCTTGTGGAGAGGATATAGAATCTTCCAGTCGTGGCCAGGGCCGGTTTGCGCACCCAAGTCTCACCGCTTGTTCCTCCACCATCGAGGTTGGCGGGTGGCGCACCCTATTTTCACCGCTCATTCCTCCACCATCGAGGTTGCCCCATCCTTCCGCGCACTTTGCGGAAGGGTGGGCAGGGACAAACTACTCTTCGGGAGAAGATATAGAATCCTCCCGTCACGGCCAGGTTTGGTTTGCGCACCCAGGTTTCACCGCTCGTTCCCCCACCATCGAGGTTGGGCGGGTGGCGCACCCTATTTTCACCGCTTGTTCCCCCACCATCGAGGTTGCCCCATCCTTCCGCGCACTTTGCGGAAGGGTGGGCAGGGACAAACTACTCTTCGGGAGAAGGTATAGAATCCTCCGGTCATGGCCAGGCTCACCCGATACCAGCAGTGCGGCTGTTTCCATTTCGTGACCTTCAGTTGTTATCGCCGCCAACCGTTGCTCAACACCGCTGCGGCATACAAGGTTTTCGAGGGAGAACTGGAGGCCGTGCGCCAACGGTACGGCTTTGTGATTGGCGGATATGTACTGATGCCCGAGCACGTACACCTGCTGGTTGGCGAGCCGCGCCGGTCGTCGCTTTCGGTTGTGCTTCAGGTGTTGAAGCAGCGGACATCATGCAAGTTGAAGCAGCGCGGGGTGGCTCGCTTCTGGCAGCGCCGCTATTACGACTTCAATGTGTGGAGCGAAGAGAAGCGGGTGGAAAAGCTCCGCTATATGCACCGCAACCCTGTCAAACGCGGGCTGGTGGAAAAGTCGGAGCACTGGCCCTGGTCGAGCTTCCGGCATTACTGTTCGGGGATTCAGGGAACAGTGGAGATCGAATCGCAGTGGGCGGCCGCGCGGCGAGGGAATCAGCTTCCGGAGCATCTTCGATACGCCGCCAAGCACGGTTGAGAATTGTGCCTGCCCACCCTTCGCCAGAAAAAAGCGAAGGATGGGGCACCCTCACTGGTGGCAGAATGAAGATGAAATACAAAGGTGCGCCACCCGCCCACCCGCCCGGCGCACCCAGGTTTCACCGCTCATTCCCCCACCATCGAGGTTGCCCCATCCTTCCGCGCACTTTGCGGAAGGGTGGGCGGGCACAGACTTCTCTTGTGGAGAGGATATAGAATCTTCCAGTCGTGGCCAGGGCCGGTTTGCGCACCCAAGTCTCACCGCTTGTTCCTCCACCATCGAGGGTGCCCCATCCTTCCGCGTTCCTTGCGGAAGGGTGGGCGGGCACAAACTGTCTCACCCGAAGGGTTCACCCCACCCATGTCAAGCCCCGCTGGTCCCAAACCATCCGTTATGCAACAGAAAACAAAGCATAAATATTAATAACCATCCCTTTTACACATGTCTAGCGTAGTTAACTAAAATAAGGGCTGGTTTTTGAAGGATTTGCGTGGGTCTTGGCAAAGAAAGAACCCCTTTGCCACACGAAGACCTGACCTACCCTATTCTGCCTGCAACCAGAAAGTTTCCTGCATGGGTAGGGTATCGTCACGCAAACCAAAATGAATCAAATGTAGCCGTGCGTCGGCTCTATGACCACATCCTCGGTAGAGGCAAATTGCCTCTTGGGGTTTGTACCCTCGTTGGCGAAGTATTTCTCGGAACGTGGCGATGTCAACGTTGGGCGCTATATCGTCTGCCCCAATCGGAACCACTATTTTGCACCGTTGGCAGATGGGTCCGTACTGCCTGCGAATGGGTTTTGCGGGGTCTGGTTTGGGCGCGGCTGGTTGATTTGTCATAGCGGCACTAGAATACTCCCATGCCCGATGAACTCAAGATAGATGGCGAGAAATTCGACCGCATACTAGGCCGGATGCTCAACACCAAACCGCTCTCGAAAGAGGATATTAGAGAGAAGATCAGGGCGGCAGGGAGAGCACGGAAAGCGGAAATGGATGAGAAAACCCGCGAATTTCTAAAGAAAAGAAAGCTAGATCGATAGTTAGTCCGAAATCATTCGCTGCAAGGGGGAGGAAAGTTTGAAACTGATTTAATTTCGTGACCGCCATAAGCAGCAAACGGATCGGAGGCCGAAGGATTTGCGCCTTGGGCGCCCGCCAATCCCTGATCCAAGAGATTCTGCGAGGCTTTTGGGTCTTTAAGCGGGTTGCAGACCCGGCCAGTCGCGGGGTCCAGTAGGTACCAGCTTTCCCCAAACCGCTCGTAGTGCTTCGCGGGAAACTGGCGACCTGTCAACAGACCGCCTACGAATCCCAACCCTAGACTCCCCACCACCACGACAACCAAAACCCAAGTTTTCATTCAGCCCCCCTTCCTCAATACGACTGTCTAAGCTGTCTGAATAATGGACGGGATAATTGCACCCGGCTTGCGCCGGGGTTTTCCTAGTGATAGCTCAGTTTGATTTTTATGGAGAATCTCAGCTTTCGCAGGATCACCACAAGAATCGTTCCGAGCCCCGTAAGTACAGTCATAATTTCGACCTTTGGTTTGGTAGTAGCACTCTGCCTTACGCGCGGAGTCTCCGAAAGAAACTGTACCACCGTCCATTATTCGGACGAACTAAAACGGCCCTAGTTCGTCCTCTTTAGATTTTCCGGTCAGCTCCCTATAGGGCAACGGATTGGCCGTAAGCATATTGCTCAGAGCCATCTGGAAAATCCACGGCTGCAATTTACGCCGATTATATCGCCAGCAAAACTCACGCAAATAGCGATCCATGTGTTCTTTACTCAGCCAATGGTATTGGCCGATAACGCCGCGCTTGAACAAGGCAAAGGCATTTTCCACGGTCTGAGTGCTGGTCCAATTCTTGTCCCTCAATTCCTCTTTGTGTGATACCCGCCTGTGTTTATCTTTGGGGATGGCATAGGCATACGTTTCCAGTTGATCCGTGACCACCCGAAAGGTATCGGGGTCCAACTTGGCCTTGATAACCGGCACGATAGCGGCACTGGCGGGTGGCGCACCCCATTTCACCGCTCGTTCGCCCGCCATTGATGGCGGCGGTTTGCGCACCCAAGTCTCACCGCTTGTTCCTCCACCATCGAGGGTGCCCCATCCTTCCGCGTTCCTTGCGGAAGGGTGGGCGGGCACAAACTGTCTCACCCGAAGGGTTCACCCCACCCATGTCAAGCCCCGCTGGTCCCAAACCATCCGTTATGCAACAGAAAACAAAGCATAAATATTTTTCCCATTCTTTGCCGATTAATTCCCCGTCCGGCGGACAATAGAAGACATACTTCCAAACCAGCAGAATCCGCGCCGGCTGGCGGCGCTGCTGCACCTCTATCCCTGTGCGCCATCGCCCGGCGGCTTCTCCAACCGTGAAGCCGTCCAGCCATGCCCCGCCCGATGCCTGGATTCGCAGCAGAATCACCCGCGGCCGCCGCGGAGATGCTCTGCGCGCAAGGAGACTCAATCGATGCCCAATGTCACCATCAAATTACCCGCTGAAACCTACCGCAAAGCGCGCATCTGGGCCGTGAACAACGAAACGTCGCTTTCCCGGGCCTTTCGCCTTTTCCTCGAAGCGCTGCCCAGCTTTTCCGCAATCAGGTTGCGGGAGGTCCATATCGAGCCCAGATCAACGCCGCGCCCGCCGCAAAAGCGCCATTGCATTCCGCTCCATCAGACCGCAAAAACTATTGAAAATCCCCCTCCCCCCAATTTGAGACTGTGCAACTGTGCAGTATTGAATCCAAATCACTTAGGGCCCATTCTGGCACAGTCGCACAGTCTCCGTGCTGCCCCTCAGAACTGGTACGAAATGGTGCCGTAAACCGATCGTGGCGCCCCCGGATACGCATTGATATACCCGCTCACATTAGGGT
Organism: Acidobacteriaceae bacterium; assembly: GCA_030038435.1. Classification (GTDB taxonomy): domain Bacteria; phylum Acidobacteriota; class Terriglobia; order Terriglobales; family Acidobacteriaceae; genus Telmatobacter. The sequence goes on from JASHOY010000449.1 coordinate 11,132, forward strand.
TCAAGGCCGAAAAATAGCCGCCGCTGGAGATGTATTCATATTCGTCGTACTCGGAATTCGCGAGATTCATGATATCTACCCTCAGATTGAGAGACTGCTTTTCGAAAAAGGTGATGGGAGCGTTAAAGGAGAGATTTGCGACCGTATAGGACGGCATAGTCTGCGTGGTTGGAGCGCCGGTATTGTTCGACCAAAGATGCTGTGAGCCGTTCGACTCCACCCAGAAGCGCGGCTCCACGATAGTCCGGTTGTGGTACTGAATGCCGTAGTACATACCCGTATTCAAGGTGTAGTTGGGGACATAGGATACAGGCAGGCCGTTGTAATACGCGCATCCCAGAGCAAGCCCGGCGGTGTTAGAGCTCGAGCCGCATTCAGCCAGGGGACCACCGGTGACGAAGGTTGTGAAGTTTGACGCTTCACCGGCCAGATTCAGGAAGAAATGGATATTGCTGCGGGGATCGGCGTCAAAGAACGCGTCTACGCCATGGTAGGTGGAGCTGCCCCCGCTGGTTTCTTCAATGCCGGTTGCAGTTTCAACGTCAATCTCCTGGTTGGTGTAGTCGTTGTGAAAGTAGTCGACCCCGGCGATGAAGTTTCTCAGTCCGGGCGCGTGCATGAAGTGAACCTTGACGCCGATTTGACCATAGGCGCCCTCCGCCAGTTGGTAGTAGGCCGGGTTCACTGACTGGAACTGGCCGCCGCCGCCGCCCAACTCGGGGGAGCGATAGGTGGTGTCGTAGCCGCCGTAAATCGTCAGCCAATTCTTGGGCAGGACAGACGCGTCAATGCCGGGCTCGACGGCCGAGCGGCTCTCGTGCGCTCCGCAGAGGGATCCCTGGTCCTTGGCTTTGTCGCCGCCGTCCGTGGTGGCCACGGGATCTCCGAAAATGTTGTAGTAAGGGTCGGATGTATTGCTGCCCGTCTGCGGATACAGCGAGCAGTGGGTCTCATAGACAGGAGAGTTCGACGCGACTACAGCGCCACTGGAGTTCTGGTAGAAGTAAGTGCTGGGGGCGAAGGTGAAGTCGCGCTGCGCCTGATCGCTATAGCTGGTTCTGAACCCGTCCACGCGCACACTGGGAATGACGTGCACTCGCGCCACCGGGTGAATATCGTCCTGTGCGAAGAAGGTCACGTTGTCCTGCTGGAAATAGCCCGAACGGAACTTTGAGCCGGAACCGACAATCTGCTCGGCGCCGCTTCCTCCATTTGCAGGGTTATAGAAGAGGTTGTGCGGATTATAGGACTCGGTAATCAGATAACCGCCGAAACTGACCGTGTTGTAAGGGAAGACCTGGGAAAACGAGATCTGGTCGCCAAAGATGTTGCTGTGCGGGTTGTTCCATTCGTCCACCTGGTCGCCGCCGGCAAGAGCATCCTCGTTGCGGCGGTGAAAACGTCGAATGTGGTTGTACCACGCCGAATTCTCGAGTGTGCTGGTATGGCTCAAAAACATTCTCTGGCGCGCATAGGCCAGGAACATTTCGTTGGTGTCGTACTTGTTGTAATCCGCGTAGGGCAGGGAGCTATAGAAACCGCTGCTTGCCTGGCTGAAGTGAATGCCGCTCACTGGTTCCACCAGGCCCACATCGGTGGTGGGAATCACCGTGGGGCGATAACCGCCGCCTTTCGAGTAAAGGACGCCGAAGGCAAGACTTCCCGCCGAGAATGTCCTGACGGTCTTGCCGTAGACTGACCCGCTCTGGCTGTGGTTGCCGAAGCCGTCCGGAGCGACGCGAAAACTGTCGCCGCGTCCCATGCCGCCGCCCAACACAGTGCCCCACCCTTTGAACGTGCCGGTGTTACCCACGAATGCGAAGTTCTGCTGGCCGTAAGGGCCATCAGTGAGAGCAACGGCAAGGTGACGATCCACGGTGGGCTGAATGGGAGTGAACTCCACTCGCCCGCCGATGTCGAAGTAGCCACGGTTCGCCGCTTCTCCGGGGCCATATGTGGTTTCTACGTCCTGAATGACCAAGTTCTGCGGCATGGTGGCGGATTGCCACAGGCCAGTGGCCGGGTCCGCGACAGGAATGCCGTCATAGGTAACGCCGAGCGAACCCGCGCCGATGAAGCTCGTCGCTTCGCCTGCCCATCCCTGCTGCAGTCCGTTCATAATCACCGTAAACTTTGTTGCGCCGGTCTCGCCATAGCCCACCACGTTTGTGCCGGGCGTGTAGGCGAGCATCTGGGCTCCGCCGGCAAGTGGTCCCGCGGCGTCCAACTGCTTGCGATCGAGCACGCGAACCGTCTCCGGCATCAGCATCACATCTTCGCGGGTGGGCACGGGCGTGGCCTCGGGGTCGATGGTGCCGCGAACGATCACACTCGACGCCAGCGCCGCGACCTTCAGGGTGGCGTTGACTGTCGCCTGCGTCGCCGGCGATATCTGCTCGCTGAAGGAGTCGAATCCCGACTTTTGAATGACAATCACCTGGGGGTCATGGGTGGGTACGTCGTTGAACGCAAACGTTCCGCTTGCGCCCGTTGTGGTGTTGATGGTTCTGCTTGTCGTCAAATCGGTGAGGGAAACAGCCGCATTAGGAATTGCAGCGCCCGATGCGTCTACTGCTTTGCCCTTGACCGCCGTGCCACTCTGGGCATTGCCCATATTGCCTGCTGTCAGCGCCAAACAGACCGCCAAAACATACGCCAATACTGGATATTTCTTCATATCTCCTCCTCGTGCGAATCCGCAAGCATGCAACTGCCGAAACACAGGGGAAGCACCACGGCAGTGCTTGAGGAACTCGCCGATCTGTCAAGGTTGTCGAGCTGGGTAGAAGAGGTGTGGCTCAATCTTCCGATGTCAACAGCCAGATGCAGAATGAGAAATGACCCATTCGCCGGCATAACATTCATGCCGATCCGCCACAACAAAGCAGCAAACTCTAACCCAGCCCCGGTGGATTTCATCAGGTTCTGGTGTTCTTGAATGGGAACTTTTTATGCGAGCGGTGGAGGACGGATATAGGATCGTTCACTGACACCATGCTTGGTCAAAGGCTCCCGCCCAACCGACAAGAGAAAACTCTCGTCCTGCGCCAGCTTGGGATCGTTGGGTGCAGCAAAGAAGTGCAGCCGTGTAGCCCTCACCGCGGCCACCAGAGCGGAGTGAGCAATGGCACTCTGAGGACAAAACCACTTGTCGCTGTCTGACAGGATTTTTGCCGGGACGATCGAACTCGAATAGAGCGTCTTGCCCTGGTCCAGGAAAATGAGCAGGCGCTTGTACTGTACACCCCAATTGACCAGCATCAGCATCAACGCCAGTGGGCCAAGGGGAATTCGAGTATGGGGTCCAGAGTTTCGACGGCAGAGCATCGGCAGGTGGGATCCTCGCGGGGACGTGCAAAGAAGCTCTCGGTCTGATTCAAAACCGGAATTGAGAACGTGTGTTTAATCTGCAGTTAAAGTCAGATGAATTCGACGGCCTGGGCGAATGCCGGCGGGGCTTAACAGTTTCCTGAAAAACTCAATGAAACAGGCTTTGTAACAAGGGCACGGCTTCAGCGGGGCCGCAAGGTTCGCAAAATGAGGGGGGCTTTTAGCCCTGCCAAGCCCGCTTCCCACGCTTTTGCTTGCTATTCGGACTTTTTCCGCGGCCTGGTAAGCGCATCAGCGCGACAGCGGCTTCGAAGCGGTTGCCGCGAAGGATCGATCGGTTCTACGCGCTAAGTCCAGGGCAAAGCCGCCATCCGGAAATCACTGTTTCCACCTGAACGGGTCTTTGGCATCGCCGGAAATCCAAACCTCGTCGGCCTTCGCTGTCAGCGGGCAGTTCCGGCTCGCGCTAGGCCACGGTCACCGCTCCCACCTCATACTCTTCAACCCTTGGTGCAACAAACCGCAGCACACCATTCTCCAAGCTGAAACGCGCGCTTTGCCCCGCGCGCAGCAGTTCGACGGACTGCACCCGCACCCCCGCCGGCAGCTTCAAACTGATCGTCTGCGGTCCAATGGGATCGATGCTCTCCAGCCATCCGTGCTGCGCATCCGGATTCGTATAGTTCAGCAGGTGCACCGCATACCCCGGCGCCGTTTCCCAGCACACCATCTCGATAAAGCCAGAGCCCTCCACCTGCACCATCCGCTCGCCGCGCGTAAGCCAATTGATGGTGTTCAGCAGCAGCCGCTGCAAATCGCCATGTCCGGTCAGCCAGTAAGTGCGCTCAATGTCTCCCGGGAAATACGCAATACGGCTGGCGCCCATCTGGCGCAGCACCACCGCCGGCTCGTCTGTATGTGACACCGGCGGATATGCCAGTTCCGGCGGATAGCTTACAAACCCCGGCACCACGGTCAGCAGCGACTGCGGTACCGGCTTCAGAGGCACGCGATTCTGCGCGCCGGCAATCCAGTTGGTGTTCGAGAAGCCTTCGAGAATCGGGTGTGGATGAGGCGCGTCGGGATGCGCGATGCGTGCGTAGTACGCATTTCCATTGGTTCCGATCACCGCGCCGGCCTTCTCGATTCCCAGCAAATCGCCCAACCCGAAATCGGCGCGCGGCCGCAGGTTCTCGTCGTACAAGCTGGTCTCAAAGCTCGCCATCAGCGATCCGCCCGAGCGCACATAGTCGCGAATCTGCCCGCATTGTCGTTCGCTGAGCATGGCCACGTTGGGCAGCAGCAGCGCGGTATATCCCTTCAGCTTTTCCGGCTCCAGCTTGTCCTCATGCACAAAATCGAAGGCATAACGGCCGCGCAGCAGCGCGTCGTAAACGCCCTGCGTGGTCTCGTACATATATCCGCGTCCGCGCTCGGTCGCCGGCCCGGGATAGAGAAGCTGCGTGCTCTGTCCCATCACCACGCCGATGTTGGCCAGCGTCCGCCGCCCCTTCAGATGCGCATCGTGCTTTGCCGTCCAGCGGAAAAAATCGGCCCCGGGCTTTTGCCATCGCCGGTCCTCGCAGAACCCGTCCTCCGACCCCACAAAGTGCAGGTACGGAGCCATCCCGCCGGCCAGCGTTTCGCTCAGCCAGATGCGCGCTTCCTCCGCGTTCTTCGAGCCATTGCGCCACGTAACCGCGCCCGTCGAATAAGCGCCGGTTACATTGGTCGCGAATTTTCCTTCCATGATCGCCGTACACACCCGCCCCTGCAGGCTGCACTCCCAGATAATCGGCGTCGAATAGCTTCGCCCCTGGTTATCGGCCTGGAACCACTCCGCGATCTCGCCCAGCAGCACCAGGTTCGGTCCGCCCCGCACATTGCCGCCAAGGTTCGCGAAGAAGAAGCTGTCCGGCCTCTTCTCTTTCGCAATCGCATCGTATTTCTTCCAGAGTTCGAAGACGCGGTCGTTGAAAACCTGCCAGTACGCCGGCGTCCCTGAAGGCGGCAGCTTGCTGCAGATCGCGCAATGGCAATCGGGCAGGCTCCCGATGGGCGGCCATCCATTGGTATAAAAGCAATCCACGTCGTAAAGCGAGTTGATCTCGCGCATGATTGCCGGCACATAATCGTCCATGTAACTGGAAAACATGCAGGTCTTGAAGAGCTGCGGCTCCTGGGTATTGTGCTGCACGCTGCCGTCTTTGAAGCGCATCGCCCACTCCGGATGCGCCTCGAGCGCCTCCGGCCAGTTGAGATCGGGACTCATCCGCGCCACCGCCCGCATCCCGCGCTTCTTCGCCGCCGCCACGCACTCGCCAAAAAAATCCCGCCCGTGCAGATACTTTCCATGCTTGTGAAACTTCACCTTCGAGGGATAAAAAGCCAGAATCCCGGTTACGCTGATAAACACAATCTGCGCCTGTGCCCCATGCCAGTAATCAGCCCATTCCTCAATGTTCATCACCGCCGGATCGTGCTCGGTCATGTTGCTCTGGCCCACCCGCCGTATCCGGCTCACCCATGGCTCAACGGCCAGGTTCTCTGCCGGCAGCCGCGCCGGCAGCGGATGCAGATGCGGCGCCCGCCCCCCCGCAATCGCTCCCACGATCGGCTCCGCCGCAAGTGCGGATGTTGAATGCAGCGCGCCGAGCGCTGCGGAAACAGGCACCGCCGCGGCGCCCGTCTTCAAAAATGTGCGGCGATTCAGCATGAATTCCCCCTGGGTTTTTCTCTGCGAGGGAAGTCTAATGCCCGACGCGCATGACCGGCCACCCCATCCGATGCTCGCCGCCCATCTCGGAAATCGGCTGTCCAACCCTACCTCTCTGTCCGAAACCGGACAGGAATTTGCATTTACGGACATCTCCGCTAAACCGCCTGGGTCGCCGGCATGGGCCGGCGCCTTGTTTTTGCTTTGATTTGAAGCCTTCGAATTCTCGCCACTTTCTGGCCATTCAGTTGCATAATTGCAGGCACAGCCAGACATCAAGGGAGGCTCGCAATGGCTTACTTCGAGCGGATGCGCGATGTTGTCTCCGAACCCTTCAGTCCTGAAGTCATCCGGCTGCGCGCCGCGGCCGGATGGCAGATGATTGCCATCGAGTGGCGGCGCGAGTTGCCCGACGCCGAGGCCCCGGCCGAAAATCAGCTCCCCGAAGACATCCCCTACGGGCTGCGCATCTCCAGCGACTGCAGGCGGCTCGAGCCCGACCCCTACGAACACCACATCCTCATGTTGATGGAGGAGATGCTGGCAGACGACTTTTCTTATACCGAGATCGTCGGCACCCTCAACGATAAAGGACTGCGCATGCGCAACGGCCAGCCTTGGAACCGCATCGCTGTTTTCACCATGATTCCCCGGCTCATCGAAGTCGGCCCGCGCTATTCCTCGTCCGAAGAATGGGCCGAGCGCCGTCGGCGCTTCGACAATCCGCAACCGCCTGCCGCACCTGAACGGCCGGCAACCCCGGCACACAGCTGGCGCAGTTTTTTTGCACGCCGGTCACGCCATTAGGCGCGCTGCGCTGCATATTCGAAATTGCATCGGATTTGCGCCTCTTCCGGCGCGGTGCCGCAGATTCTGCTGGTCGATCCCAGGTCTAACCCGGAGAGATACTTGTCGAAATCCCGTCGCTCTAGCCGCTTAATTCCGCGTCGCCACCAGCCTATTCCCCTTCGATCGTGGCGTCCTCGTCCGTGTCGCCTTCCACTGAAATCCGTAGAGAGCGCAGAAAATCCCGGTCCTGACGTGTAAATGCACCCGGCTCTCCGCCGGCTTCCGCGTCTCCCTCACCAGCATCGGCGTTTTTCGCCGACACTTCATTTAGTCCAATCGTCGCCTCGAGCATAAGCAGCACGTCAAACCCATGCTTGCGAATGTCCTGGACCACCCCGGCAATCTGTTCGCTTTCGATAACCGACTCGTGGATTGCTTCGCCGAGTTGTTGTATAAGTTCACGCAGACGGGATGTCACCAATACCTCCACGAGCGGCGTCCAGCGCGTAACCAATTGGCGCAGGTTGCGGCGTGAATCTACTTTACCTTAAACTCGGCCGTCCCGGGAGCAACACCAGAAAGCCGCGCCAATCAGCGAAATGCACCCGCTGAGCGCCACTGCTACCATCATAAACAGAGATGAGACCCAAGACCATAGGTCGAACGCTCGGGATCGGTTTGCGCGTTGCCGGTCGCGTGGCTGGTCAGCGCCTCGTCGCACCCCCCCCGGCGCCCGGGCATCTTGCCCCGAATCAGCAGGTTTCCGCTCCCGTCAATCACCGCGCCGCCGGCCAGGCCGCGGGCCGCGCCACCCGCCCGCTCTTACGCGGCGTCTCCGGATTCGTTCGCCCCTTCGCCAAGGTCGGCCATGCTCTCTGGCTCGAAATTGCCGGCGTTTTCTTCCTGCTGCCCGTGCTCATCTTCGGCGCCGCCATGTGGCGCATCCGGGCCAGTTGGAATCACGGCCCCAATCACCGCGTCTTCCTCATCTCAGGCTTTATTGCCGCCATGTTTCTCTATCTGAGCATCACGTCATTCTGGCGCGCCTGGCGAAAATGACCCGTTATCTCCCTCGCCCGCGCGCGCGAAAGAGCGCCAAGAGCACACCACCCACCAGAACGGCCAGCAAAATAGCCACGACACGGCCCGCGCCGTACCAGAAGCCGCTCATAGCCGGGCTGCTCCCGCCGGTCTGCGCCAGCATCAGCGCACAAAATACAAACACCGCGGACATCGAGCACCTCCACGGACTGCAAACAGGATCCGCTGTTTTCTTTGAGACTCTTTGCCGCTCTTCAGGTTGCCGAGCAGAGCGAAGCACGCCGGATTATGTACGGAGAAGGTGCTGGCCAAGCCTTCCTGAATCAATGGCCTTATTCCTCGAGAGAGGCGCATGAAGTTGTTTCGTTGGCGCAGCAAGACACTTCTTGTTCTTTTCCCCATCCCCATTCGGCCAATTTTTTTGTAGGGAGAACCGAAAAAGTCCAGAATCGAACGCAGCGCAGTCCTGGAATTCGTATCCGTCTATCCCTTGGCGCCCCGTAGGGCCGCGGCGAAGCGTACCCTCGCTCTTCATCCCTCTTCAGGAAAATGCTATGCGAGACTCCTCCATCAACCGCACCACAAAACCCATCCCTCCATCTGAACCAAGGGCCTTACTCTTCCCGGAGCAGCCGCGCCGGTTCCGCCCGCAGCGCCCTTCGTGCAGGCACCGCCGCTGCCGCCGCCCCCAGCGCGATCATCGCCACAACAGCGCCCGTCAGCGCGACCGGATCGAAGACCGTCGCTTCATAAACGATGCTGGCCATGACCCGGCTCGCCGCCGCTCCCAGCACCAGACCTGCAAGCGACCCGCCGGCCAGCAATATCAGGGTGCGTCCCAGCGCTGCCCGCAGCACCTGCACGCGCTGCGCCCCCAGCGCCACGCGGATGCCCATCTCGCGCAGCCGCCGCGCCACCGTGTAGCTCGCCATGCCGAAAATCCCCGTCGCCACCAGCAGCCCTGCAAGCAGCCCCAGCACCCCCAGCATCACCGTCGCCACGCGCGCCGGAAAAAGCGCAAACCCGAGTTGGCCCGGCCAGCTTTGAATAGTCACCGGCAAGCTGGGGTCGATCTTACCCATCATCGTGTTCAGCGCCGCGGCCATCTCCGCGGGCGCGCGCGTGGATCGCACCACCAGCGTGGTGCCGCTGTCGTTGTTCTGCGCCAGCGGCCAATACATCGCAGGTTCCGGATTCTCGGTCAACGTGTTGTACTTGCCATTCTCCACTACGCCGACAATCTCGTAGTCAGTCGGGCCGGGCAGCGTGAATCGGCGGCCCACCGCCGGCGCGTTTCCGAAGAGGATACGCGCAAAGGTCTCGTTCACCAGCGCCACCTTTGGCGATTGCTTATCGTCCTGCCAGGTGAACTCCCGGCCGGAAAGCAGGCGCGTTCCCGCGGCCTTCAGGTATCCCGGCGAGATGGTATAGAAATTTGCCACCATGACGCTGTTGGAACTGCGAAAATCTCTCGCCCCCTCGCGGTAAACGGGCGTGGCGTTTTCTGCGCCGTTCAAAGGTAGCTGGCTGGCCGTTCCCACCGCGGTCACGCCTGGAATTTGCGCCGCTTCCTCCAGCATCCGCTTCTGCACCGGCAGCGCCGAGGCATCGGAATAACCGGCCATATCCATCGCTGTTTCCACCACCATTCTTCCCTGCGGATCGAAGCCCAGGTGGGCGCGCATTGACCGTTCCATGCCGCGCAATCCCACCAACGCGCACGTAACCAGCAGACAGCAGAGCGCCACCTGTATTCCCAACAGCAGGTCGCGCAAGGCCATCTTCCTGAACACCGCCTGGGCAGAGCTGCGCATGACCTGTATGGCGTCCGTGTTCCATATCTGGCGGGCGGTCAGCAACGCCGGCAATATGCCGCTCACCGCCGCCAGCAACGCCGCCACGGCATACACTCTCGTATCCGCGGTCACAGTTACGTGAATCGGGTACTCGGCAATCGGCCGCCATTGGCTCAGCGCTTTCAGTAACGCTGCAGCCACAAGCGTGCCCGCAACTCCTCCGGCAACCGATAACAGAGCCGCTTCCGCCAGAACCTGCCGCAAAACCCGCCAGCGGCTCGAGCCGATCGCCATGCGGATGGCCAGCTCGCGGCCGCGGTCGGCAGCGCGCGAAGCAAAGATTCCGGCCAGGTTCACACAGGCAGCCACCAGAACCAGCAGCGCAAGAATGAAGACGCCGGTGAGGAATTCCCGCGCTTGATCGCCCAGGGCATCGCCCAGAAGCCCCGGTGGCTCCAGTCGCACCGCCAGGTTATCGTCGGCGTCGGGATGCTCTTTTGCCATAACCCCGGCGACCGCATTGAGATTGCTCGTCGCCTCTTCCACGGTCACGCCCGGCTTGAGCAGGCCCAGAACCAACATTCCGTGCTGGTAACGCTTTTCGAGCATGTTGTAGCCCTCGATTTCCGGCATATTGACGATCGGGGTCCAGAAATCGGGCCAGATGAATAGCGTTGTACCGTGAAACTCCGGCGGCGTAACGCCGATGACGGTGAACGGATGCTTGTTCACATCGACGGTGGTGCCGATCACCCCGGGATCGGCATGGAACCGCGAACGCCAATAGCCGTCGCTGAGCACGATGTAAGGCGCCGAATTCGGCCCGTGCTCGTCACTGGCATGAAAGAAGCGGCCCAGCTCCGGTTGCAAACCCAGCACGTCGAAGTAATTTCCGGAAGCTCCTACATCCCAGCCTTTGGTCGTCGCTCCGTGCGTGCTTACCCCGACCTCGTCCATGTCTGTCGCCACGATGCCGCTGAAAGTGGAATTGCGGTCGCGGAAATCCACGTAATCGGGATAAGACTGCGTAAGGTAGCCGGCGGGTTTCTGCTCGATAAGGAAGAGGCGATCCGCATGGGCGACGTTGAGCGGGCGCAGAATCGCCACGTTCATCAGGCCGAATACCACCAGGTTAGCGGCGATGGCCATCGCCAGCGTCAGCACCGCAGTTAAAACAAACCCCGGCGAATGGCGCAGCCGCCGCGCCGCCACCCGCAAATCGCCCCATAAATCCCGCATGATTGCCTCTCCAGAGCAGACTGAACCACGCTTCAATCAAGCAAGTCGGGGGCCATGCAGGACGGACCAGAAACTGTGGGAAAAACAAGGGATAGAGCCGCACGCTTGGGAATCTGACCGAGCCGCATTGCCCGGAATCGAATCCCGCTGTTCAAAACCGGACAGAGGCGGTGAACGGAAAGCTCCAATTCACCGCAGGCGCCGAATTTAGCGCGGCACGTCGATCCCGGAAGCTGCCTCTCCCGCTGCGGCGCGTTTGTCTGCCTTTTTGGTCAAGCCCAAAACATCTTCAAAACGCTGCGCAGAGCAAAAGAAGAATTGGACTCTGCAACTCTGTGCTGTATGGCTGAATGGCCGCAAAACTGAGGCTCATTCCTGCACCGGCCGGTACGCCAGCGCCCCGGCATGACGCCGATAGGTCGCCTTCGAGATGCGCAACTCCTGACAGATGACATCGGTCGACGCTCCCCGCGTGCGCCGCTCGGCAATCTGGCGCGGCAGCCGCGCCTCCTGCGCCAGCACCCTGCGGTAGTACTGCTCCAGTTGGAATGTTGCCGCGCCCCAGCCCCACTGTTCCGCGTCAGCGCGCGCCCGCTGCGCCATCCCCGCGCGCAGTTCCACTTCGAACAGCAGCTTCTCGATCGCCTTGACCGCGCCGTTCGCCGCTCCCGGATCGTAGAGGAAACCCGTCACTCCATCCTGCACCACATCCGAAGTTCCACCGGCCAGTGGCGTCACCACCGGGCATCCCGCAGCCATCGACTCCAGCAGCACCAGTCCCAGAGTCTCGGTCCGCGACGGCAAGAAGAACGCGTCCGCCGAAGCGAAGGCAGCCGCCAGCTCCTCGCCTTGCATGAACCCGGCAAAGTGCGTCGGAGTCCCGGCAAAATACTCTTCCAGCTTTTTCCGTTGCGGCCCGTCTCCCACCAGTGCCAGCCGCACGCCGGGCAGTGCCGCCAGCACTTCGCGGCAGCGCTCGATTTCCTTCTCTGCCGACAACCGCCCGATATACACCAGCAGCTTTTCTTGCGGATGTCCTTGCGTCAGCCGTTCCCGCATCGCCGCTGTCTTGCGCTGGGGGTGAAACAGATCCGTATCCACCCCACGCCGCCACAAATGCACCCGCCGGATGCCGTGGCTCTCGAGCTCTCTCTGCATCACCTGCGAAGTGGCCAGGGTAAGATCTGCGCGATTATAAGTCGTGCGCATACTTCGCCACAGCAAGCCCTCCAGCAGGCCGAGCCGGTAATAGCGGAGGTACTTGGGCAGATGCGTATGGTAGGAAACAACCAGCGGCTTGCGTTCGTAGGAGCTTGAAAAGAACGCTGTCACTCCCAGCACCGCGGGATTGACGGCATGAATGATGTCAGGCCGGAATTTCTTCAGCGCACGTCCCACCGAGGGCCGCGGCATCGCCAGCTTCAACTCCGGATAGAGCGGAAACGGAAAGGCCGAAACTCCATGCACGGTCGTGCCTTCAAACTCCTCCACTCCGCGCGGCGCCACCACCAGCACTGTGTGTCCCCTGGCCCGCAAGTGTCGCAGGGTGTGGCACAGACGCGTTACGATGCCATCGATCTTGGGCAGAAATGTCTCCGTGATGATGGCGATGCGCAAAGGCCGTTCAGGATCGATGGCCGCGGCGGGCGCAATCTGCTCGTCTCGCACCAAAGCTTACCTCCAGGTTACATTTGGAAGTATTTGCGTCTTGTCCACCCTGTCTTTGTAGCGCACGGCAAAGTGGACCAGGGAATCGAGCAACGAATCGGAAAGCAAATGCGGCTCCAGGCCGAGGTCGCGAAGATGCGTGTTCTTCGCGTTGTAGTAATGCTCTTCTTTTTCCACGCGCGGATTCGGCAGGTGATCGATCCGCACCTTGAGCCCGATCTCGCAGCCAACGCGCATCACCATCTGCGCAAGTTCAAGCACATTGAACTGTTCGGTGAACTGATTGAAAACCCGGAATTCGCCCCTCTCCGCCGGATTCGCGACTGCAATTTCGATGCAGCGCACCGTGTCTCGGATATCGAGAAAACTGCGCCTTTGGCCGCCCTTGCCGTAGACCGTGAGTGGATGCCCGATGGCCGCCTGAATGCAGAAGCGGTTCAGCGCGGTGCCAAATACTCCGTCGTAGTCCAGGCGGTTGATGAGCACGTCGTCGAGCGCGGTCTCGTCGGTGAGCACGCCGTATACCACACCCTGATTGAGATCCGTTGCGCGGACGCCCCAGATCTTGCACGCGAAATGAATGTTATGACTGTCGTGAACCTTGCTGAGGTGATAAAACGATCCCGGCTGTTTCGGGTAAGGCAAGCGGTCTTCGCGGCCGTTGTGCTGAATCGTGATGTAACCTTCTTCGATGTCGATATTCGGCGTCCCGTATTCGCCCATCGTGCCCAGCTTGACCAGGTGGCACTCGGGGCAAAGCTCGCGGATGGCATAAAGCAGGTTGAGCGTACCCACAACATTGTTCACCTGCGTTAACACCGCATGCTCGCGGTCGATCATGGAAAATGGCGCCGAACGCTGTTCACCGAAATGAACGATGGCCTCAGGGGCGAAGCGCTGCAAGGTGGTCTGCAGAAACGGATAGTCGCAAATGTCGCCGATGTACAGTGCAATTTTGCGCCCGGTCATTTCCTGCCAGCGAGCGACGCGTTTGGCGATTGGCGCGATGGGGGTAAGAGTATCGACGCCAAGGGTAAGGTCCCAATGTCTGCGCACCAGGCTGTCAACGATTCCCACTTCGTGTCCACGCTGAGACAGGTAAAGAGCCGTCGCCCATCCGCAATAGCCGTCACCACCAATAACTAGCACTCTCATGAATGAATTGATCTCCGATGATCCAGTCTGGCCCTGCGGACGGCGGGCGATCGTTGCCGAGGAATTGCAAGGCGAACAGCTACTCACTTAAACATACACAGTCCATGTTGCCGTTCTGTTACGGGATTCCCGCACCGCCGGGTGCCTCCACATGCACAGTGCGCGGCTCAAGGATCATGGAGACACCGACGCGTGAAAATTCAGTGAATTCAGCGAGCTTGCGCAGACCCGATTCGATCGTCAGCAAGAGGCGCCGGCTTTGGCCAAATCTGATTTCAATCCCTTCATGCTGATGCGGCTGGAAGCTTCCGGGGTACCCGCACCTCGCCAGTGCGTCTCAAGGCTCACAGCATAATGATAACCGTCGCGCATGAATGCCCGGAACTGCCCCACCCAGTCGATGATGCCTCCACCCACCGGCGCCCAGGCGAATCCGCCGCCCGGTTTTCGAATCGTGTCTTTGCAGTGGCAGTGCCCGATGCGGTGCCTGGGGAGCAGGTCGTAGTCCGTGGGGTAGGGCACATCGCCCGGAAAGGTTGCCGAATTGCCCGGATCCCAGTTCAACATGAGATTGGGTTCGGTAACCGCCTTCAGTGTTTCCGCAGCTTCTTTCCCGGTACCTGTGTTGCAGTCCATTTCGTTTTCGAGCAGCAAAATCAGGTTGTGCCTGGCGCACATTCGCGCCGCCTCGCCCAGTTTCTCGTTGATGGCCGCGCGATAAGGCTTCACATCATCGAGCCGCCAGAAATCGAAACAGCGAATACGATCGGTTTGAAATTCCCCGCATAGATCGATGCATCGCTCCAAAAGCGCATTCTGCTGTTTGAAAGTGAGGTCGGCGGCGTTAAACTCCGCGCGTTTGGGCCGGAATTTGGAAGCCGGCGCGCCCGGCCAGTCCGTCTTGTAGAGAGGGCTGGCAATATCGGTCACGCGCAGCTTGTATTTCGCCAGGATTTTCTTTGACTGGTTCACTTCATCCGAATTCAGTTCGGTAATGTTCTTCTTCCACATGCCGCGAAGCTCAATCCAGTTGAGGCCGAAATCGTGCGCGGCAACATAGCACGAGTGGTCGAAGTCCTGCGATATTTCATCGTTGATCACCGAAAGCCGAAAGGGACAATCCGCGAGCGCGCGGGCAATTCCGGGTGCAGCAGCATAGCCTGCCGCGCCTCCCATGCCAGCGATCAAACCGCGGCGCGAAATGGACATGAGAATTCTCCTTAAAATCCTTTGAGAGTGTATTCATGCAGCGGTTGCACTGCGCTCCGGATTATAGTCGTCCGGGCCTGCCTTTCTTCGCATTCGCCGACATTCCCTCTTGAACCGCGCCCGGATATTCACCAGGAAATGCTTCCGGCCGCGAAGGCGATTCCTCCGTACCCGCCCAAAGTTTTCAGATTCTTCGCAATTCGCAACCCCCGGGCTCGGCATCCAACCAGGTTAGGGCATGCAAAATCACAGCATTCTAGAGGGGAGACTCAAACGATGAAGGGGTTGTCTGGGAAAGTTGCGATCGTCACCGGAGCCGGTACTGGCATCGGTCAGGGAATCGCCAAACGCTTGGGCGCCGAAGGTGTGAAGGTCATCGTGGATTACGTGGGGCCCTCTGAAGGCGCGGAAGAAACCCAGCGAGCTATTCGCCAGGCTGGCGGCGAAGCTGAAATCGTCCAGGCCGACATAACCAGCAGCAAAGACGTGACGCGCCTGGTGGACACGGCATGGCAGCGCTTCGGAGCCGCCGATATCCTGGTGAACAATGCCGGGGTCGAGCACAAATCCGCTTTCTGGGAAACAGAAGAATCGGAGTATGACAAGGTGATGGGCGTCAACCTTCGCGGTCCGTTCTTCCTCACTCAGGCCTTCGTGCGGCGCCTGCTCAATGGGAAAAAGCCGGGCCGGATTGTGAATATAAGCTCCGTCCATGAAGACATGGCCTTCCCGGGATTTACCACGTACTGCTGCAGTAAAGGCGGGTTGCGCATGTTCTCACATAATCTTGCCGTTGAACTCGGGCCGCTGGGCATTACCATTAACAACGTTGCGCCGGGCGCGATCGTTACTCCGATCAACAAGGCGCTGCTCACCGACAAGGCGAAACTCGACGAGCTTCTGCCCAAGATTCCCCTGGGCCGCCTCGGAACCACCGATGATGTTGCCGGGCTGGTGGCTTTTCTCGCCTGCGACGATGCCTCGTATATCACCGGGGCCACGTTTGTCGTAGACGGCGGCCTGATGCGCAATTATCACGAACAATAATAACGAGGAGCTATGCCGGCAAGAATTGAAGATTATGCGCTGATTGGAGATTGTGAGACCGCCGCTCTTGTGGACAAGACTGGATCCATCGATTGGCTGTGCTGGCCAACCTTCTCCTCGCAAGCCTGCTTTGCGGCCCTGCTCGGCAGTGAAGACAACGGCTACTGGAAGATCGCGCCGCGCTCCGCCGACTTCACCGTCAGCCGCCGTTACCGCGATCATTCGCTCATCCTGGAGACTACCTTCGAACACCCGGACGGAGCTTTCCGCCTTATCGACTTCATGCCGGTGCGCGGAGTCAACTCCGACGTGGTGCGCATCGTCGAAGGGATTCGCGGCACTCTCGATGTGCGCATGGAACTGGCCTTGCGCTTCGACTACGGCCGCACCGTCCCCTGGGTGACACGCCTGCAAGACGGTGTTCGCGCCGTTGCCGGACCCAATCTCACCGTCCTTCATTCTTCCGTCCCGGTCCGCGGCGAGAACCTGAAGACCGTTGCCGAGTTCGGGATCTCGGCGGGGGAACAGGCGTGGTTCACCCTTACCTACGGCGAGTCTCATCTTGTCGAACCCAAGCGCATCGACTATGCGCGAGCATTGGAAGACACGGTGAGATTCTGGGAGCGCTGGTGCCAGAAACTGGAGTATCGCGGCCAATATCGCGATGCCGTCGAACGCTCTCTCATCACCCTCAAGGCCCTCACGTATCGGCCGACGGGCGGCATTGTTGCTGCTGTTACTACCTCCCTGCCCGAACAGATCGGCGGCCAGCGCAATTGGGATTACCGGTATTGCTGGCTTCGCGACACCACTTTCACCCTGCTGGCCCTGGCGAACGCAGGCTATTACGACGAGGCGGTCGCATGGCAAGACTGGCTGCTGCGCGCCCTCGCCGGCAGTCCCGACCAGGTCCAGATCATGTACGGCCTGAAAGGTGACCGTCAGCTCATCGAGTGGGAATTGGACTGGCTTCCCGGCTACGAGAACTCACGCCCCGTACGAATAGGAAACGCCGCGTCGAACCAGGTGCAGCTCGATATTTACGGCGAAATGCTCGACTCTTTTTTCCACTCCCAATCGAAAATGCGCCGCCATACCGAAGACGACTTCCGGATTCTCACTCTTCTCCTCGACCATCTCGAGAAAATCTGGGAGCAACCCGATTCCGGCATCTGGGAGATGCGCGGCGGGCCGAAACACTTCACCTATTCCAAAATGATGTGCTGGGTGGCCTTCGATCGCGCCGTACTGCTCGCCGAGCAGCTTAAGTACGACGCACCGCTCGAACGCTGGAAGAATATCCGCGACGCCATTCACAAACAGGTATGCGAGCGAGGTTTCAGTAAAAAGAAAAATGCCTTCGTGCAAGAATACGGCTCCGAAGAACTGGATGCATCGCTGCTGCTGATTCCCTCCGTCGGCTTTCTTCACGGCAGCGACGCGCGCGTAAAGGGAACCGTGGCGGCCATCGAACGCGAATTAAAACGGGGAAGTCTGCTGCTTCGCTATGACACTGCAGCAAGCGTCGACGGCCTGCCGCCCAAGGAAGGCGCATTTCTGGCTTGCAGTTTCTGGATGGTCGGCAGCCTCAAGGCCATCGGCCGGAGCCACGACGCTCGCGCCCTCTTTGAAGAATTGCTGACTCTGCGCAACGACCTGGGACTGCTCTCGGAAGAGTATGACGTCAATCAACACCGCCAGGTGGGCAATTTCCCGCAGGCATTTTCCCATATTGCGCTTGCCAATGCGGCCTTTTACCTCGATCAGGAGTCGGATCAGCATCACCGCGCGGAAAGGCGAATGGGCCGCGCCGCAGCAACTTCGGTTCGCTGATAAAATAAAAGATGCCGCATGCTGCGGTGGCCGCCGCTTCGCCTCTCAATCCCCTCGGCCCCAGCAGCCGTAATCCACGAGAAGGAATTCTGCTCTTGAACGAGACGATACGCAATATCGCCATCATTGCCCATGTTGACCATGGCAAAACCACGCTGGTCGACGCCATGCTCCGCCAGTCCGGTGCTTTCCGCGCCAATGAGCAGGTAGCTGAGCGTGTAATGGATTCCAATGAGCTTGAACGCGAGCGCGGCATCACCATACTCGCCAAAAATACCGCCATCGATTATCGCAACGTTAAAATCAACATTGTCGACACTCCGGGTCACGCCGACTTCGGCGGGGAAGTGGAACGCGCGCTCAAAATGGTTGACGGCGTGATGCTGCTGGTCGATGCCGCGGAAGGCCCGCTGCCCCAAACCCGCTACGTGCTCTCCAAAGCGCTCGAAGCCAAGCTGCCGCCAATCGTCATCATCAATAAAATCGATCGCCCCGATGCCCGCCCGAGCGAAGTTCTGAACGAAATCTACGACCTCTTCATCGATCTGGACGCCGACGAATCGCAACTTGATTTTCCGGTCTTGTATGCCGTAGCCAAGGCCGGTACCGCGAGCCTGGATCCCGCCGCGCCCGGCGTTGACCTGCAGCCGCTTTTTGAAACCATTGTCCAAACCATCCCTGCCGCTACCGGCGCCATCGAAGGCGCGCTGCAAATCCTGGTCACCAACCTCGATTATTCCGATTATCTCGGCCGCATCGCTATCTGCCGCGTTTTCCAGGGCACGCTCCACACCGGTGATGAGGTCAACATTTCGCGTCGAGATGGCTCGCTCCATAAGACCCGCATTACCAAGCTCTTCACCTTCTCCGGTCTCAAGCGTATGGAGATCGAAAAGACCACCATGGGTGACATCGTGGCCGTTGCCGGCGTCGAGGGCATCTCCATCGGCGAGACCATCACCTCCCTCGATAGTCCCGCGCCGCTGCCGCTCATCGTCATAGACGAGCCAACCATCGCCATACAGTTCAGCGTCAATAATTCGCCCTTTGCCGGCCGTGAAGGTCAGTACGTCACCAGCCGCAATCTGCGCGAGCGCCTTGACAAGGAGCTGCTCACCAACGTCTCCATACGCGTTGAGGACACCGGCTCGCCCGACAGCTTCAAGGTTCTCGGCCGTGGCGAGTTGCAACTGGCCATTCTTATTGAAATGATGCGCCGTGAAGGGTATGAACTCATGGCCGGCCGTCCGGAAATCGTCACCAGGCTAGTCGATGGCGTGCGCATGGAGCCCGTCGAGCACCTCACTATCGATATTCCTGAGCAACACACCGGCGTAGTCATTGAAAAACTTGGCCCGCGCAGAGGCGAGATGACCAAAATGCATAATCACGGCTCCGGCCGCGTGCGCCTCGAGTTTCGCGTCCCCAGCCGCGGCCTCATCGGCTTGCGCAGCGAGATGCTCACTGAGACCCGCGGAACCATCGTCATGAATTCGATCTTCGACGGCTATATCCCCTACCAGGGAGAGATTCCGCAACGTCCCACGGGCGCGCTCATCGCCGACCGGCAGGGTCAAACCACCACCTATGCGCTGAACGGATTGCAGGAGCGCGGGATCCTCTTCGTCGGCCCGGGCGTCGACGTTTACGAAGGCATGATCATAGGCGAGCACTCGCGCGATAACGACCTTGACGTGAACGTAGTGCGCGAAAAGAAAATGACCAACATGCGGGCTTCCACGGCTGATGAGGCCATCCGCCTCGTTCCTTACACTACGCTCAATCTCGAGCAGGCCATCGAGTTTATTGCCGATGATGAATTCGTCGAAGTCACCCCCAAGTCGTTGCGCTTGCGCAAGAAAATCCTCCTCGCCAATCGCCGCCCCAAGCGCTGGGAGAAAAATGCCATTCCTTCGGCGTGACTGACCCATTGCCAAGGGTGATGCGGCCTGAGACCGCTGTCCGCCTCGCCCGTCCAATCCCTCGAAGGCGTCGCGGAGAACGGTGAAACCGGTGGACGCATCCAATGGACTGTGTCACCTGGGTGAATGCTCCGGCTCAAGGCGTCAGCGTGATGGCGCCTTCCGTCGTTGGAGCCATTCGCGCTTGAGGAATAAGGTTGTGCCTTTAACCTGCAAGTCAGCTGTGAGGGTAAGTTCATGTCGCATGAGATCCTCGAACCCGGCCGGGCGGTGGTCTACAATTTGCCCTCAGCCTTCAGTGACAAGCTGAGAACGCTACAGTTTGAGCGGTTCTTCAGCCAGTATTCGGGTTCTGCTTTTTGCGTGCGCACGCTGGACGGATGGTCGTGGTCTTCTTCGACTTTGCGCTCGCCGGAATTTGTGGCCACCTTCCGCACCCGCGAAATCCTCGACGCCATCATCGGCGAGGCGAACGACGCGAAGTTGAGCCGCATCTTTCTCGACGGCGGCCTCGATATTCAGGGCAATATCTTCGTCCTGCTGTCGGCGGCCGAATATACCCTGCGTCATTCCGAGGGGCTCAGCACAAATCTCATTCAGACGGTGGGACGGATCAGTCTCGATGTTTCCCGCCGTTTCATCCACCCCCGCAAGGGCACAGCCAGTCGGAACTGGCACCGTGCTCCATGCCCGTTGGATCTCCCCGTGGATTTTTTCGAGCCATGGCTGGGCTCATGCCTGGGCCATTTCTGCGCGCATTTCGGAGATTGCCATGAAAACTTTGAGGAGGCGCAGCGAAATGCGCTGGAAAGAGCCTGCGGCACGCTGGACCTGCGCGGATGCGATCGCCTTCTCGATGTCGGTTGCGGCTGGGGCAGTTTGCTGATTTATGCGGCCAAGCACTATGGCGCCGATTCCCGTGGCATCGCGGCAAGCGGACTGCAGGTCCAGGCCGTGGAAGATCGCATCGGGCGAAGCGGCCTTGCATGGAAATGTTCGGTCGAATGGCGCGATCTGCGCACCGCGCCATTCGGCGCCGAGGCCTTCAATAAAATTACCCACCTCGGGATCTTCGAGCAAGCCGCCTTCAATAGCCTGGCTGAGTATCTGGCCTGCATGCAGAAGATGCTCGTTCCCGGCGGTCTGCTTTTGCTCGATCGCTTGACGCGCGCGCGCGACTGCGGAGCCATTGCCCGTTCCATTCAGCCCGGTTTACCCTCCGAGCCGCTATGGAGAGAACTCGAAATTGCGGAATGTGCCGGCTTCGAGTTGCTCGGCGCAGAAACTCTGCGCGACCAGTACGAACAAACGCTGCGCATTTGGATCGAGCACCTGCTCCGCAACCGGATGCGGGAAAGCACGCGGCCCTTCAGTCGTGGGTATAGGGCGTGGCTCCTTTACCTTGTCGAGGTCACCGCCAGCTTGCGCGCCGAGGAATTGCAGGTGCATCGCGTTCTGCTTCGCCGTCCCCGTTTGCGGCGCGCTGCTTAATCAGACGCCGCAGAACGCTCTCTTTTAACGCCCGAAATGGTGCGGTATAGTGTACCTGTCTGGAGCGTTGGAGGAGTCGCTATGCAGGGAGGAGCGTGTTTTGGTCGCAGGCGCAGGGCCGCGCGCTCCATTCGCTGCTGGCTGACGATAGCCGCGATTCAAGCCGCAAGCTTGTCTATGTTCTCCTTGGGCCAGCAGCCTTCCTCCGCTTACGTGCAAACCGTGCTGTCGATCCAACACATGATCAAGACGAATGATCTTGACGGCGCGCTCACAGCCATTCATGAAGCTGCTCACAGTTATCCCGCAAATGGCGGCATCGAAAATCTGCTCGGAATCGTCGAGGTTGAGAAAGGCGATATTACCGGCGCTCGCCAGGCATTCACCGCCGCCGTTCGCCTTGACCCGCGGCTGGCCAGTGCCTTCCTGAACCTCGCGCGCATCGATATGCAAACCGCATCCAGCAATCGAGTGGCACGCGAGGAAGCTTTGAAGCTCGATGAGAAAGTTCTGACCTTAGATCCGAAAAATGATGAAGCCAATTACCAGGTGGCAACGCTACTCACATGGGAAGGTCGTTACAGGGACTCGCTCGACCATCTTCATAAACTCAGTTTGCAGGCGCGATCGCGCGTCGAGGCCGAGGATCTTCTGTGCACAGATTATGCTGATCTCGGAGATCATGAGGCGACCAGCAAGGCCGTCGCTTCGCTTGCGAGCAATGCCGACTTGACGGAACAGGATGCATATTCATGTCTGCCGTCCTTGCGTTCCGCGCATCGCGCTGATCTGATAGATGAACTCTTCACCGCCGCCAATCAAAGACAAACCCTGACTCCTGCCGGGCAGCGAATTCTCGGCCTGGCGCAAGAGGCGGAAGGCAAGCTGGACGAGGCGCGCGCCACTTTAGAAGGTGCTTTTGCCGCGGGCGATCAATCTGTGGCCGTGCTCATCGACCTCACGCGTGTCGCCAAAGCCGCCAAAGACTATCGTGGCGCGCTTGGCTATCTGGCACATGCCAGGGCCATGGATCCCAAGAACGCGAGCCTGGCATATGAATTTGGCCTCATCTGCTTAAAGATGGACCTATATGGCGAATCGCGAAAGGCTATTGCCGATGCGCTGAATCTGGCGCCCGATAATCCTGACTATAACTTTGCGATGGGAACGGTGGTTTCGTTCTCCGATGATCCGTCCCAGGCCATCCCGTATCTTGCCAAATATCACGCTCTACGCCCGCAGGATCCGGAGGGACTTCTTGCTCTTGGCACGGCGAGTTTTCGCGCAAAGGACTATGAGACCTCCACTAAGTGGCTCCAGCAGGCGGTCAAGTACCCCGAAACCGCGGCCGACGCGCACTATTATTTAGGACGAATCGACCGTGAGGAGTGGCACCTTAACAAGGCGACTGCCGAATTGAAACAATCCATTACTCTGCGCCCCAATCAGCCCGGCGTACTGGCTGAGTTAGGGCAAGTCTGCATTGATAATCATAACTATCCTCTAGCTCAACAATATCTCGGACGCGCACTTCGTCTTGAACCCGATAACTATGATGCTAACTTCGGGTTGTTGCAACTTTATGCGCGCACCGGAGACGCGCGACGCGACGCTCAGGCCAAGCGTTTTGACGAAATCAAAAATAAGGAATTTGAGCAGGACCGCGAGATGATGAGGGTAATTGAGATTCGCCCCAACGGATGAGCAGCGTTGATTTGCGTGTCGGTGCGCTGCAAAGCCATTCTTTGCATCGACCTGACCATGTACCTGAACGATTCGCAGCTATGCTAGACTTCGCCTATGGCTGTGCCGCGCCGCGATGCGATGCTTGGATCTCTTATCGCCATCACCATCGCCTTTCAATCCGTGCGCTGTATTCGCTGTCAGACGCCCGGCAAAGCACCTGCGCCCATTTACTCCGGCGCAGACGGCTTGGGATTGTCAGGTTCAAAAACGGCTCAGTTGAAGCAAGCCCTCCAATCTCACGATTACCTCACAGCAGAAAAACTGCTCCTGCCGGAAATCGAACTGAACCAGCAATCGGCGCACACAGCACGGCTCCTGGACTTCCTCGGCGGCGTCTATTTCCTCGATCACGACTATTTTCATGCCGCCGTGGCATGGAAGAAATCGGAAGCAATAGCGCCATTGCCAACGCCCGTGCAGTTTTCCCTGGCCATGGCCTACATCCGATTGGGTCATTCGGACTGGGCGCGTGGAGTGCTCGAGTCTCTTGCTCGGCAAAATCAAAAGGACGCGCTCTATCCCTACTGGCTGGGAAGAGTGGACTTTGCCGATCACTCGTTCATCCGGGCCATCGTTCATTTCAAGCAGGCAATTGCACTGGCTCCCTACATGGCAACCGCTTATGACAATCTGGGCCTTTGTTATTACCACTTGAACCAGAATGGCTTGGCTCTACAAAGCTTCACGAAGGCAATCGATCTCAGTCGCAATTCAGCCCATCCCTCTGCGTGGCCTTACTTGAATCTGGCTATCACTCTTCAACTTTTGAACCGGCCCGCGGAGGCGGAAAGAAACTTACGCGCCGCCATTCGTCTCGATCCGCAATTTGCCCAGGCGCATTTTCAGTTGGGCGTGGTTCTCGAAGCTTCGAATCAGGTGCAGGCCGCCATAAGCGAGTTCCGCGAGGCGGCGCATCTCGATCCCAACTATGCGGAGCCGCACTTTGCGCTGGCCCGTGTGTATGGCAAACTCGGCGAAAGCGCAATGGCACGGAAAGAAGTACAGATCTTTCTTCGCATTCGCGCTCATTCCAGCGGCGGAGCCCCGCCCTCGGATGAGTAGAGGCGCCTTGTAGAAATCAAAGTCGAGAGTCCGCGGGCGGACGTTACCACTCTGCATCACCCCAAAAACGAAGAGCCATTCTTTCCGAAACAAGACCGGAAGGAATGGCTCCGTTCAGTGAAACCGCGGGCTAGAACTCCAGACGTCCCAGGAACTGAATGGTGCGCGCCGTGCTGACTGTGCCGTTCCAGGTTCCGAAAGAATCACCGGAAGCAGCAACGTCAGTCACGAAGGCAGAACCAGGGCCGTCGCCCTGGGAGAGAAAGTAGTGATTGTTGAAAGTGTTGAAGAAGTTCGCGCCGAGTTTGAAAGTCACTCTTTCCCTGATCTTTGTAACTTTGCTGAACGACATGTCCAGGTCCTTGTAGTTAGGCCCATAAATGGTCGAGACAGCCTTTCCGAAGCCCGTATATCCAAACTGGGAGAAGTTAGTTTCGAAGGCATTTGGGTTAAGGTAGCGGCTGCCGTCCTTGGCGGGATCCCAGCTATTACGGCCATACAGCAAAGCCATTTCTCCGGAGAGTTGACCGGGAACACACGATTCACGGAATTGCGGAACGAGACTGCTGGTCGGGCAATTGGAGGATGA
>JASHOY010000450.1 GCA_030038435.1 Acidobacteriaceae bacterium
ATGCCGCTGCCGTTCGGGCCGCAGTTTGTGGCCGACGTTGTGAATCGCACCCATGACGCGCAGGACCCGCAGGAGTGCCTGCTGGCGGCCGAGCTGGTGCTGAAAGCGCAGCGAAATGCCGCCTTCGTGACGGTCAAGGATTAACCGCTTACGCTGGGATGGATGATGCCGGCCGAAGCGGGCCGTCCGCTTTACACTGAAGAGACAGGACCTCGGCTCGTGGCAGTCGCACACGTTTCTCGCAAGAGGCGTTCCCCACGCCAACATCAGAAAATATCAGTTCATAGATCCCGACAGCGTTGATTTGCGCTCTCGTGACAGAGGGAGTCAAATTGTTGATCTCGCAGCGCACTCCTGGCGAAGTATGCAGGCTCATGCGAGCCTTTAAGCAGAAGAAGAAAGCGGGAATCGCTTCTGCACTGATGGTCATCGCTATGCTGCTGGCGCCGATTGCGATTTTTGCCCAGACCGACGAAATCCAGGTCTACGATGCGGTGATCGCGCCGCCGGGCATTTTCAACATCATGGTACACAGCAACTTTACTCCCGACGGGCGCACGACGCCGACTTATCCGGGAGCCATCCTCGCCAATCATTCGTTCAATGGCGCGTGGGAATGGGCGTATGGAGTGAAGCCGTGGATGGAGCAGGGTCTTTATTTGCCCGTTTACTCGCCTTATTCGACCAACCGCGGCGGATCGATTGACGGCATGAAGATCCGCGAGCTTTTTGTGCGGCCGAATGCCCAGCAGCACAAGGTTTTCTGGGGCACGAATTTCGAATTCAGTTTTAACTACCACTATTGGGAGTCGCGGACGTTTACGGCGGAGATACGGCCGATCATCGGCGCATACCCTGGCAAATGGGAGCTAATCTACAATCCGGTCGTGGATACGGATTACACGGGCGGTCCAGCGGGCCTGCAGTTCAATCCCGAAGGGCGGGTTGTGTACAACGTCAATCACACGTGGGATGTGGCTGCCGAGGAGTATGACGGGTTCGGAAGTTTCAGCGATATTGTCGCCGTGCACGATCAATTTCACGAAGTGTGGGGCGTGTTCGACCGCAACGGCAAGATCTGGGATATCGAAGCCGGCGCGGGCCTGGGCCTGACGGCAGGATCGGACCGATGGACTTTGAAGCTGATGATCTCGCGGGATATCAACAAGAAGCCCTGGCGACCGCACTTGCATCTCTAAGCCGCAAAACAGGCCAAACCGCGATTGCAAATTCGGCATCGAACATACGAGTTACGGGCGTGAGCGATCAGGGAAATACGGCGTAGCGCCGGCTCATGCTCACAGGCTGATATGCATCGATTTGAAATATGGGCGCCGAAAGCGCAGAAACTTGCCGTCAAGGTTGACGGCGCCACCTTTCCCATGGCGACGCACCGCCGGCCGGGCTGGTGGTTTGTCGAGGTCATGGATGCAGGCGATAACTCCGATTACGGTTTTCTGATCGATGATGACCCGATGTGTTATCCGGACCCGCGATCGCAATGGCAGCCGAATGGCGTTCACGGAGTTTCCCGGATCTACGGTCACAGTGCATTTCAATGGGACGATGTCAATTTTCAAGCCACACCGCTGGCCAGCGCTCTCATCTATGAGTTACATGTTGGCACATTTACTTCTGAAGGTACCCTGGATGCAGCCATTCATAAACTGAGTTATCTGGCAGAGCTGGGCATAACTCATGTGGAACTTATGCCGGTGGCATCTTTCGCGGGCAGGCATGGCTGGGGTTACGAC
This sequence comes from Acidobacteriaceae bacterium, assembly GCA_030038435.1. Taxonomy (GTDB): domain Bacteria; phylum Acidobacteriota; class Terriglobia; order Terriglobales; family Acidobacteriaceae; genus Telmatobacter. The sequence goes on from JASHOY010000450.1 coordinate 1,755, forward strand.
GGAGTCAGCCTGTTTGCGGTTCATGAGCCGTACGGAGGCCCCGATGCGCTGAAGCGGTTTGTCAATGCGGCTCACCGGCATGGCCTGGCGGTGCTGCTCGATGTGGTCTATAACCACTTTGGCCCGGTGGGCAATTACACGGGTAAGTTCGGGCCGTATACCACGGATGCGCACCACACGCCGTGGGGCGGAGCGGTGAATCTGGAGGGCGCGTGGTCGCGCGAGGTGCGGCGATTTTTCTGTGACAATGCGCTGATGTGGCTGCGCGATTTTCACATCGATGGATTGCGTCTGGATGCTGTGCATGCGTTTGTGGACCGATCCGCAATTCACTTTCTGGAGCAAATTGCGAGCGAGGTTGAAGCGCTGAGCGCGGCATTGGGCAAGCGCCTGGTGGTGATTGCAGAAAGCGACCTGAACGATCCGCGCGTGGTAACTTCGCGCGAGGCGAATGGTCTGGGAAACGATGCGCAATGGAGCGACGACTTTCATCATGCGCTCTTTGCCGTACTTACACCCGGGAATGCAACCGGATACTATGCCGATTTCGGACTTATGGGTCAGTTAGCCAAGGCGCTGCAACAGGTTTTTGTCTACGACGGACTCTATTCGAGTTATCGAAAGCGGATTCACGGCCGGCCGGTGGGCGCATTGTCAAGGCATAAGTTCCTCGGTTACATCCAGAATCACGACCAGGTTGGCAATCGCGCGGTGGGAGACCGGATAGGCGCTATTGCCGGCTTCGACCGCGCCAAGGTGGCCGCGGCGCTGGTTCTTACCAGTCCTTTCGTGCCCATGATCTTTCAGGGCGAAGAGTGGGCGGCTTCTTCGCCGTTTCAATATTTTGCCGATCACGACGATGCGGAGATGAAGCGCGCGGTTTCAGAGGGCCGGAAGCGGGAATTTGCCGCATTCGGCTGGAATCCCGATGAGATCCCCGATCCAGAAAGCGCGGAGACGTTCCAGCGGTCGAAGCTCGATTGGGCGGAGACGCAAGAGCCGGATCACGCGGAGATGCTGGCGTGGTATCGCGAGCTGATGGGGCTGCGACGCAGCACGCCGAGTCTCAACGACGGAGATCCGCGCCAACTGCGCGTCTTTTACGACGAGCAGGAATCGTGGATCCGGGTCGAACGCGGGACCATTTCCGTGATGGCAAATCTGGGCAAAGCGCAACGCAAGTTTCTCATACCCAAACTGGGGCGGATTCGGCTTGCTTCCCGCGGCGGAGTGCAGATTGATGACGAATCTGTGCACGTTCCGCCGGATTCGGTGGTGATTGTTTCTGTTCCGGCGTGACGACGGTGGGAAATCATCCAACTATGGGCTGGTTGACGCTCCTTTCCGACCCAAGCGCGGCTATGACCGCATCCAGCGCAGCGGGCCACGAAGCCAGCCGCACGCCGAAGCGGGATTGAAGCTTGTGGTTCGACAACACCGAGTTGCGGGGACGGCGGGCGGGCGTGGGGTATTCGCTGGTGGCGATGGGCGCCAGTTCGGGAATTTTGCCGCCGGTCAGAAGGGTGGCGCGGGCAAAGATCGCCTGGGCAAAACCGAACCAGGTTGTCGAATCGGCGCAGGTCATGTGATAGATTCCGGCCCAATTTTTTTCGTCGCCGTATTCACCTTTGACGGCGCCTTCGATGATGGCGCGTGTGGCTGAGGCGATCTCGATGGAGGTGGTGGGCGCGCCGAACTGGTCATTGACGATGGTAAGGCGGTCGCGTTCTCGCGCCAGGCGCAGCATGGTGAACAAAAAATTCCGGCCATGCGGACCGTAGACCCAACTGGTGCGAAAGATGAGGCGCCGGCAGCCGGAATTTTCGACGGCCTCCTCGCCGGCCAGCTTGGTGGCCCCGTACTGATTGAGGGGATTGGTTGGGTCGGTTTCGTCCCACGGCTCGGACTTGCTGCCATCGAAGACGTAATCGGTTGAGTAGTGGACGAGCAAGGCGCCGAGGCGCAGAGCTTCTTCGGCGAGCACGCGGGGAGCGCCGGCGTTGACGGTCATGGCCAATTCCGGCTCGGATTCGGCGCGATCGACGGCGGTATAGGCAGCGGCGTTGAGTATGATTTCAGGTTCAATTTTGCGAACCAGGCCGCGAATCTGATCAAGATCGGCAAGATCGGCGACGGCACGATCAGCGCAGGTCAACACTCCGAAGCCGGAAAATGCGGTCTGCAACTCGCGGCCTACCTGCCCGGCAGCGCCAAGCAAAAGGATACGGGGGTTTGCAGTCATTGTTTGCACTCCGCGGAAGTTTTGAAATGTTGAGGCGTCATGGTTCGCATTCTAAAGGGACGAGCGCGATGAGATCGGCCGAGGGAAAGCGGAAGGCAGTCTCTCTTTTTCCCGGTGGCTGCCGGGCTCCGGGACGGTGAAACCGGATAGGGCAGCGGTGCACTCGGGTTTGGGGGGTATGGGGGGGTAAAACACAAGTGTATGAAAACAGGATAGTTGCAGAGTGCATATTTTATAAGTGTATGAAAACAAATGAGTTCCAAGGTTGTTTTCCTATAACTGTTTGAAAACAGATAGGTTGTCGCGATTAAATGGAACTTTCTCCGGGCACTCGATGCATTCAACAGGCGACGGTTGGGCTGCGCCTTGCGATGTGGCGATAGATATGCCCAGCGCGGAACAGGGCCGCGGCCTGCGGCGGTGATGGTTGCGGGATTGGAGCTTGGCGACGACATGATTACCCTCGCATTCAGGATAAGCATTGGAGGGAATTAACCGGCAAAGGGCTGGGCGCTGTAAATAGCTGTACAAAAGGCAGTTAGCAAAAAATCTTGGAGAAATCTCTTGACAGCGCGTGGAGCGGCGGCAGAGGCGCGCAGGAAAGCACGGCGCAGGCGCGGTGAGGAGTCCGCCAAAAGAATGTTCCCGTACAATCAATACAGAGGATTCTGGCCTTGCCCCGGGTTTACATGGACGCCAACGCCACCACGCCCCTTCTGCCGGAGGTGTTCGAGGCGATGCGGCCTTACTGGATGGAACAGTTCGGCAACGCATCCTCGATTCACCTGGACGGCCAGAAAGCGCACAAGGCGATGAACGAGGCACGGGAGACGCTGGCGCGGTTTTTCAACTGCCGCGCGGCGGAAGTGGTGTTTAATTCAGGGGGCACGGAAGGCGACAACACGGCAATCTTCGGGCTGCTGCGGCCGGGGGATCACTTTGTCACCACGCAGATTGAGCACTCGGCGGTGCTGCAAGCGGCGCAGCGCGTGGCGGAGCGCGGTGTGGAAGTGACATTTGTTGCGCCGCGGCGGAGCGGGCTCATCGATGCGGAAGAGATCCGGCGGGCACTGCGTCCGGAGACGCGGCTGATCAGCGTGATGCTGGCCAACAACGAGACCGGCGTGATTCAACCGGTGGAGGAGATGGGCAGGATTGCTGCCGAGGCGGGCGTATTCTTCCACATCGATGCGGTGCAGGGGGCGGGCAAGATGGAGTTGGACGTGCAGCGCTTCGGCTGCCATCTGCTCTCGATCAGCGCGCACAAGATCTACGGACCGAAGGGAGTGGGTGCGCTGTACGTGCGGCGCGGAACACCGGTTAAACCGCTGATGGTGGGCGGGAGCCATGAACGGAGGCGGCGCGCGGGAACGGAAAATGTGCCGGGTATTGTGGGACTAGGCAAGGCCGCCGAGATGGCAATGCAAGGGCTGCAGGATGAAACGCTGCATCGGGTGGCAAGGCTGCGCGACCGGCTGGAGGCCGGAATTACGGAGCTGAGCGGCACGGAAGTGAATGGCGGTGGGGAGCGCGATGTCCGCGTTCCACGCACCGCCAACACCACGAACATCTGGTTTGACCAGGTGGAAGGCGAGGCGCTGGTGATTGCGCTGGACCTGAAGGGGGTTGCGGTATCGGGCGGATCGGCGTGCCATTCGGGATCGACGGAGCCGAGCCACGTGCTGATGGCGATGGGGCTGAGCAAGAGCCGCGCGCGAGCCAGTTTGCGCTTCAGCCTGCTGAAGACGGCGACGGAGGCGGATGTGGACCATGCGCTGCGCGTGCTGCCCGAGGCGGTTACGCACCTGCGGGCGCTATCGCCGGTGGCGGCGGGAACGGCGGGGTAAGAAGAGAGCAGATTTGAGCATGAACGAGAAGACGACCATTGCCGTAGCCATGTCCGGAGGGGTGGACTCCTCGACGGTGGCGGCGATGCTCGCGCATGCGGGCGAGACGGTGGTGGGGCTGACGCTGCAGCTTTGGGATCAGACGCGGCTGGCGGGGCGGCACGGCATTCCGGATGCGCCCAAGGCGGGCCGCTGCTGCTCGCTGGACGATGTGTATGACGCGCGGCACGTGGCTGAGCATCTGGGCATTCCTTACTACGTGGTGAACCAGGAGGAGCGGTTCGAGCGCGACGTGGTGCGGCCGTTCGTTTCGGAGTACATGGCGGGACGGACGCCGATTCCCTGCTCGCTGTGCAACGACCACATCAAGTTTGACCAGTTGCTGCAGACGGCGCGGAGCATTGGCGCGGAGCGCATCGCCACAGGGCATTACGCGGTGAACGAATACGATGCGGCGCGGGAGCGGTGGATTTTGAAGCGGCCGGCCGATGCCGCCAAGGACCAGACCTACTTTCTCTTCGGGCTGACGCAGGAGCAGTTGGCACGCACACTCTTTCCGCTGGGGCGGCTGACCAAGCCGGAGGTGCGGGAGACGGCGCGGCAGCATGGATTGATGCTGGCGGAGAAGCCGGATTCGCAGGAGATTTGCTTTATACCCGGCGGCGACTACAAGCAGTTTCTGGCCGCGTATCTGGAAGAGCAGGGCGAGGAGATTCGGGAGACGGCGGGCGAGCTGGTGGCGTCGACTGGCGAGGTGCTGGCGCGGCACGATGGTATCTTCAACTTCACCGTGGGCCAGCGCAAGGGGCTGAAGGTGGCTTCGCCAACGCCGCTTTACGTGCTGCAGATCGATGCGGACAGCCATCGCGTGACGGTGGGCGCGGACGCGGAGCTGGCGACGCGGAATCTGCGCGCGCGGCGGCTGAACTGGATCAGCATTGCGGAGCTGAGCGAGCCGATGCGGGTACGGGCAAAGATCCGGCATCGGCATGAGCCGGCGTGGGCCACGCTGGAGCCGGCGGGTACGGATGAAGTGTTGGCCACATTCGATGAGCCGCAGCGCGCAGTAACGCCGGGGCAGTCGGCGGTTTTCTACGACGGCGACGAAGTGGTGGGCGGCGGCTGGATTGTGTAGGCGGCGCGGCGCTCGCCGCGCGCTTCCCGGAAAATATCGTGATCACGCAGGAACTGTAGAATGTGCAAAGCACTCTTCAGGTTCTGTGTATGACCTACTTCGATGAGGTAACTGAAGCAGCGGAATTTTTGCGGGTGAGGCTGGGCGGGCTTTCACCGCGGGTGGGCATTGTCCTGGGATCAGGACTTGGCGCGGCGGCGGAAGCTGTGGAGGGTGCGGTCACGGTGCCCTACCGCGAGATTCCGCACTTTCCGCAGTCCACGGTGGAAGGACACCCGGGCAGGATTGTTGCCGGGCGGCTGGGCGGCGCGGCGGTTGCGGTGATGCAGGGGCGGGTGCATTTCTACGAGGGATATACGCCGCTCGAAGTAACCTTTCCGATGCGCGTGCTGGGTACGCTAGGTGTGCGCGCGGTGGTGCTGACCAACGCCGCAGGCGGCATTGCCGAAGGCTATCGCGTGGGCCAGTTGGTGCTGCTTGCCGACCACATCAACATGATGGGCTGGAACCCGCTGAACGGTCCGAACGAAGCGCGGTTTGGATTCGGCCCCGGAGCGGGTCTGCGCTTCTTCGACATGACCGAGGCTTACAGCAAAGCGCTGCGCAGGCTGGCGCACGAGGCCGCGGCCGAGGAAGGATTCACGCTGGGCGAAGGAGTTTATCTGGCGACGCCGGGCCCGAGCTTTGAAACGCCGGCCGAAATTCGGGCTTTTCGCGCGCTGGGAGCGACGCTGGTGGGAATGTCGACGGTGCCGGAGACGCTGGTGGCGCGGCACATGGGGATGGAAGTGCTGGGGCTCTCCTGCGTGACCAACCTTGCCGCGGGATTGGGCGCAGCGAAGTTGAGTCATGAAGAGGTAAACGAGACAGGGCGGCAGGTGGAGCAGCGGCTGGCTTCGCTGCTCAGGCGGCTGGCGGCGAAGATGGCAGCGCAGGTGGAAGCGGAAGCGTGAGCGAAGACGAGAGTACAACGGATGCGGGGTCACGAAGCGGGTTAAGCGGCGAGTCGATAAAAGATTCGCAGCGGCTGCCCTCACCTCCGGTGGTGCTGGGCATTGCGGGCTGTTCCGGATCGGGCAAGACCACACTGGCGGTGGAACTGGCGCGCGAGCTGGGCGGAGTGCATTTTCCCATCGACCACTATTATCGCGATCTGTCGCATTTGCCATGGGAGGAGCGTTTCCGGCAGAATTTTGACGATCCGGAATTGATTGAGCACCAGATGCTGGGCGCGCATGTGGCGGCGCTGGCGCGGGGAGAGGCGATCGAGCGGCCGCTCTACGACTTCGCGACGCATACCCGGGTGGCAGGCCGCACAGAACGAATTGCGGCGGGAGCGCTGCTGATTGTCGAAGGACTGTTCGCGTTACATTACGCGGAGCTGCTGCCTCTTTATCATTTGCGAATTTACGTCGATGCTGCGGATGAGGTGTGCTTGGAGCGGCGGTTGAAGCGCGACATCCGTCACCGCGGCCGGACGGCGGAATCAGTGCGAGTGCAGTATGAGGAGACGGTGCGGCCGGCGGGGATCGCCTATGTGCGGCCTTCGTCGGCGCATGCGGATCTGATAGTGGATGGAACCGGCGCGCTGGAGTGGGGCGTGGAGCAGGTAGTGGCGGAGATGCGAAAGCGCGGGCTGGTCAAGAGTGCACGGCCATAACCGGCTTCTGCCGGTTCCGGCAGTCTACGGTTCTTTCAGGTCCGCCTCGCGGCGCTCTTTTCTGGTCAATGCGCCGATGGGCACCAGCATGTCTTCCTTGCGCATCACCAGGTTGGTGGCATTGAGCGTGGCAAGCTCGAAGCCGTGGCCGTGGGTGATGGCGTCGGTGGGGCAAGCCTCGACACAGTAGCCGCAGAAGATGCAGCGGTTGTAATCGATGTTGTAGACCTTGGCGTAGCGCTCCGATGAGGAGATGCGCTGCTCTTCGGTATTCTCGGCGGCTTCGATGAAAATGCAATTGGCGGGACAGGCGGCGGCGCAGAGGAAGCAGGCCACACATTTTTCCAGGCCGTTTTCATCGCGCTGCAAAACGTGGGCGCCGCGGTAGCGTTCTTCAAGCACCGCGCCCCGCGTGGGCCCCGGACCGTCAGGGTAATTTTCCACTTTGGTGGGGGATAGCATCTCGCGGAAGGTGATGCTCATGCCCTTGGCGATGGCGGCGACATTGCGAACGACCGGCATATACTCAGTATACGACTTGGAGGGGAAGGCTTCACGATGCGCTCGATGCTCTGCGCCCTGGCTTGGCTGCTCATTGCCAGTTCAACCGCGGTTGCGGCACCTGGACAGCACTCCGGTGCATCCATGCCCATGGGCGGTACGGGATCGCAACCATACAGCAGGATCACCAGCCAGGTTCCGGCTCCGCTGGAGATCAAATTCGGCGATAAATCCGCAGAGTGGACGGCGGCGAAGCTGGCGGCGCTGCCGCAGCAAACGCTGACCGTCTATAACGCGCATGCGAAAGCGACACAATCGTATTCCGGTGTGCCGCTAATCGACCTGCTGACGCCTCTGGGCGTGCCTGCCAAGCCGCGCGGCAAAGAACTTCGTCTCTACGTTGAGGCTGAGGGGTCGGATGGGTACGAGGTGGTTTACTCGCTGGGCGAAATAACTCCGGACGTGAGCAAAGGAACGGTCATGGTAGCCGATAGCATGGATGGCAAGCCGCTCGGCCTCGATGGGCCGCTCAAGATCGTGTGCAGTGACGATAAGCGGCCGGCGCGCTGGGTGCGGAACCTGACCAACATCCGCGTTTTTAGTGCGGACTGATGTCGGCCGCGAGTCGATGCACCGGAGACGGCACGCAGCTTTGGTTCCTCGTCCGCAGCTTTAAAGCGTTTTCGGTTGAGCTGTTTACTGTAGATGCGGGCGTTCCTGTTCTCCCACCCTTTGTGCAAAAAGCGCACAAAGGATGGGGCAGCCTTGAATTGGTGATGCGAGCATTCGTGCTTTCCCACCCCGAGTTGTGTTAACGCTTAAAGCGAATGCTCTAGCGCAGAGGCTACCACCTCGCCGGTGGTTTTCTCTGCACGGGCGCCGGTTGTTGTTTTGGCGCGGGCGCCGGCCGTTGTTTTCGCGCAGGCGCTGCGCGCAAGGGCCTGCACGCCGGCGCCGGCTTGTGCAGAACCTGGCGGCACAAATCCGAATTTTGCCCGCCGGACAAACCGGACACAGCGTCCTGGGCGTTGCACAGGGCAACTTTCATGGCGTCGGCTTGTGTCCCGCTGACCACGGCAGTGCGATCGAGGCCGCTGAAGGGGTCTACGTCGTAGCTGTAGATTGAATCTTCGGGCGGCTGATTGCCGCCGAAGCCGAAGTGGTTCCAGGTTACCAGTTGGGCAATGCCGTTTCCGCCGGTCATCACGGCATAGACCTGGGTCCAGTCTGTGCCTGCGGGATGGCTCGTGTTCCACACTGCGACGCCGTTTTCGCCGTTGAGCCAGCGGGCCTCCCAGCGGCGCGTGGCGAGGTCGTAGTGGAACGCAGTGAAATAGGTGTTTGCGGCGCACTGCCGGCAGTTGTCGTAGAGGACCGCCGGTTCCATGGGAGCTCCGGCAAAGAAGCGCAGCATGGCGAGCCAACGCAAGTTCACACCCTTGAGAAGCGGCGTGACCAGGTGGTTGGTGAGGGAAACATTCCAGACGTTGAAGCTGTCGGCGTCAGGCAGCGACTGCGGTGTGGGGCGTCTGGTGGTGACCACCAGCGCCGAATCGTACATGACGCCGATCTCGCGGATGTTGGTCCAGTCTTCTACCGCTAGGGCGCGGGTAACCCAGATAACGATGCTCTGATCTTTCGGCGAGTGGAAGTCGATCCAATAAAAAGAGGAGCCGGGCTGCTGGGCGAAAACGGGAAAGACAGAAGCAAGGAAGACCGCCAGCAAAACGGCAATGCGCCAGGAACATAAGCGATGCATGATTTCAGGTATACCAGAGCGGTGGTAGGTGCCCGGAAAGCCGGCGCGCTTTGCGCCTGGCGACGAAAGCGCGCTTGATTTTGATCCGCGTTGCAAGCCAACAATGGCGAGTCGTAGGACAAGAGTGTGCGGGGCCGAATGTTACAATTCCGCTGGAAATAGACATAATATTCGGGCGGGTTATGACAAAAAAATCACTTCTGGACACTTCCTTGGGCACTCCATTTCTCTTCGTTGCGTCGGTGGTTGTAGCGGCGGCTTTGGCCGTGTGTTTCGCGGCTCCGGCATCGGGGCAGCAGGCGCGCATGGGCTACACCCAAGCCGTAGCACGGGCCAAGGCCATCGTGGCCAAAATGACCCTCGATGAAAAAATCTCTGAGTTGCACGGCATCCATACCCCGACCGAATATCGCATCGTTCCCGGAATACCGCGGCTGGGAATTCCGCCTCTGCAGATGACCAACGGCCCGGCGGGCGCGGGGCCCGGCGGCGCGGGACCGCAGAAGCCGGCCACGGCGCTGCCTTCGCCGCTTTCGCTGGCGGCGACCTGGGACCCGGCGCTGGCTTTCGAATACGGAAAGATCGAAGGCGAAGAGACGCGCGAGACGGGCAACACGCTGCTGGAAGGACCGGACGTGAACATCGCGCGGATTCCGCAGGGCGGGCGGGTGTTTGAGAGTTTCGGCGAGGATCCATATCTTGATGCGCAGATGGCGGTAGCGAATATAGACGGCATTCAGAGCACAGGCATCATGGCCACGGTGAAGCACTACATCGCCAACAACCAGGAGGCGCAGCGCTTCAGCATCAACGAAGATGTGGGCGAACGGGGGCTGCGCGAGATTTATATGCCGGCATTCAAAGCCGCTATTCAGGAGGGGCATTCCGCGTCGGTGATGTGCGCCTATCCCAAAGTGAACGGCGAATATAACTGCCAGAACGATCCGCTGCTGGATGGAGTGCTCAAGAAGGAGTGGAAATTCGATGGCTTTGTGATGTCCGACTGGGGCGCGACGCACAGCACCGTGCCCAGCGCGATGGCCGGTCTGGATCTGGAAATGCCGACGGGCAGGTATTTCGGCGACGAACTGAAGCAGGCGGTGCAGTCGGGCCAGGTTCCGGTCTCGGTGATCAACGACAAGCTGGTGCGGCGCTTTGCCACCATGATGGAGTTCGGCGAGTGGGTTCCGGTGCCCAAGCCCACGCCGATTCCGGCGTTTGCCCATGGCGCAGTCGACCGCAAAATTTCCGACGCGGGGATGGTGCTGCTCAAGAATGAGGGCAACCTGTTGCCGCTGGACATCAAGAAGATTCGCGCCATCACCCTGGTGGGCCCGTACGTGGTGCGACCAAACAGCGGCGGTGGAGGCAGCTCGCACGTGATTCCGCTTTACACGATCACGCCCTATGACGGACTTGAAGCCGCGATGGAGTTGCAGATCCACTTCAATGTGCTGGACGGGAGCGACATCGATGCGGCCGTGGCGGCTGCGAAGCGTTCGCAGGTTGCCATTGTGATGGTCGGCGACGAGGACACCGAGGGTCACGACCATCCCATTACATTGCCGGATGCCCAGAATAACCTGATCGAAGCCGTGGCCAAGGCCAATCCCAACACCATTGTCGTGGTCAAGAGCGGCTCGGCGGTGCTGATGCCGTGGATCGATGACGTGGCCGCGGTGGTGGAGGCGTGGTATCCGGGCGAGGAAGACGGCAATGCGGTAGCCGATGTGCTCACCGGCAAAGTCGATCCCTCGGGCAAACTGCCGCTGACCTTTCCGCGCGACGTGGATCAGACGCTGGCGAAGAATCCCGAGCAGTATCCCGGCGTGGATGGAACGGCGCACTACAGCGAGGGGCTGGAGGTGGGGTATCGGGGCTATGCGGCGAACAATGTCACGCCGTTATTTCCTTTCGGCTTCGGCCTTTCCTACACCACCTTCAGTTTTGGCGATTTGAAGGTGAGGTCCGCGGCGGGCAACGACGATGCAACCGTCAGCTTCAAGGTGACCAACACCGGCAGCGTTGCCGGGGCGGAAGTGGCGCAGCTTTATCTGGGCTTCCCGGAGATTGCGGAGGGCAACGAGCCGCCGATTCAGTTGAAAGGATTCCGCAAGGTGATGCTCAATCCCGGCGAATCGAAGACCGTGGAATTGAAGCTTGACGCGCACTCGTTCTCCTACTGGTCAGTGCAGTCGCATGCATGGAAAGTTGCGCCGGGCAGGTTTGAAGTGATGGTGGGGGATTCGTCGGCGAATACGCCGCTGAAGGGGAGCATCAACATCCAGTAAAGCGGCGCGGCGGGTTCCAGAGTCGGACCTTTGGGGCAGGGGTTGAATCAGGATGGGGCAGGAATCCTGATGGGCAGGCGGACGGTGAACTCGGTTCTGCCGGGCTCGGATTGGACATCGATGGTGCCGCCGAATTTCTGGGTGACGATGCGGTGCACAATTTCCAGCCCCAGACCGGTGCCCGAGCCCTGCGTTTTGGTGGTAAAAAAGGCTTCGAAGATATGCGGCAAGACTTCAGGGGCAATGCCGCTGCCGCTATCGGCGATGCGCACCGCCAGCCGCGCGGGAGTTCCCTCTTTTTCCGGCTCAGTCCAGGTGGCGATTTCGATCTCACTGCCATCTGAAGACGCGTCGACGGCGTTGTCGATGAGGTTGGTCCACACCTGGCTGAGGGCCGAGCCGCGGGTCTGAATCACCGAAGGCGATGCAGCGAAGCGCTTCTCCACGGTGATGCGCTTGAGGCGCAGCTTGTGGCCAAGGATGGTAAGGGTGCTTTGCAGGCTGTCGTGCACGTCGAGCTCGCGAGCCGCGGAACGCTCGTCGTAGGCAAACTTCTTGACCGCCATCACCAGGTCGGAGATGCGCGCGATGCTCTCTTCGATGGCGCAGACAAGCGAAATGCTGGAGACCAGCGAACCCAGCCAATTAAGGGCGTCAGAAAACGCCGGAGGGTCAAAGAACTCGCGCGCGCAGGCAAGCTCGCCGCGCTCGAAGCCCATGTCAACGAGGACGGGGGCGATCGAGTATGCGTTTTCTACGGCGGCCGAGGTCAACCACTCGCCCATCTCCTCTTCCGCGTCTGCCTGCTCGAGGCTGCCCATGGCTTTCATGCGGCAACCGCTGACGGCGTGTTCCAGCAGGCCCTTGATGCATTCGAGCTGTTCGGGAGTCTTGGGATGGCTGCTGCTGCGCAGGCTCAACTGCTGCAGGCGGAGGAGGTTTTCGCGAAGCTGGGAGGCGGCGCGCTTGGCGGCCGAGCCGGGGTTGTGCAGCTCGTGCATGAGGCCCGCGGCGAGGGTGCCGAGGGAGACGAGTTTCTCGCGGTGCAAGGCCTCAACCTGGTAGGCCTGCATGCGCTTGGCCATGTCGGCGAGGATGACTTTGCGCGCGGTGGGACAGCAGGCCAGAAGCGCCCAGAAATCGTCAGCGTTGATGCGCACCAGCACCGAGTCGCGCGATGCGATGACGCGAAACATCGAATGGCTTCTGCCGATCAGCAACGGAGCTTCGCCGAAAGCCTCGCCGGAGTTGACGGACGAGACCAGGGTCCAGGTTCCGTCAGGCTCTGCGCGCTCCGCGCGAACTTCGCCCTCCAGCACCACCCAGTAGGAGTCCCACGGCGCACCTGACTCAATGAGGACTGCGCCTTGGGGAGCAGTGAACCGTTCCACCTGCTGCAAGCCGGGCAAGTCGCCAAGGCTCACTTCGGCGAAGGGACAAGTGCGGCTGAGAGCATCGGCTATTTGCTGCACAGGAACCGTTTCAACCGCGACCGTCTTTTCACCTACACCCATTTTCGATCCCAAAGCACTCACCTAAAATCCCGCCAGATATTGATGCGCAAACTGCACGGCGATGGAGCCCTCTCCGACCGCCGAGGCGACACGTTTCACCGAACCGTGGCGAACGTCGCCGGCAACGAAAACGCCGGGCACGCTCGACTCCAACAGAAACGGCTCACGCTTCTCAGGCCAAATCTCCGGCAGTTTGCCGGCAACGCGCAAATCCGGCCCGGCGAGCAAAAAGCCATTTTCGTCGCGCAAGACTGCGGGTGGAAGCCAGGCCGTACCCGGCGCGGCGCCGATAAAGACAAACAAAGACGAGGCTTCCTTGGTTGCTTCTCCGGCCGGGCCCAGCAGCCGCAGAAACTCGAGCCGTTCATCTCCGATCGCCTCCAGCACCTGAGTTCGCGCCTCCACCACAATATTCGATGTGCGACTTATCTCGTCGATCAAATATTTCGACATGGTGGCGGAAAGGCCGTCGCCGCGCACCAACATGGTTACCCTGCAGGCATAGTTGGCGAAGTGCAGGGCGGCCTGGCCGGCGGAATTGGCGCCGCCCACGATGTAGACCTGCTCGTCTTTGCAGGCGGCGGCCTCAACCAGGGCGGCGCCGTAGTAGATGCCGCGGCCGGTGAGGCGTTCGGCGCCGGGAATGTTGAGCTTGCGATACTGCACGCCGGGGGCCAGCAACACGACGTGGCTGGAGACTTCGCGGCCATCGGCTAATTGGATGAAGCGGTACTGGCCGTCGATGCGCAGGCCGATGGCGCGCTGGGTGACGAACTCGGCGCCAAAGCGGGAGGCCTGGGTGTGAGCGCGGCGGCCGAGGTCGGCGCCGGTGACGCCGGCGGGAAAGCCGAGATAATTCTCGATCCGCGAGCTGGATCCTGCCTGCCCTCCGGGCGCCTCGGGCTCGATGACCAGGGTCTTCAGCCCCTCGCTGGCGCCATAGACAGCCGCGGCGAGACCTGCGGGACCGGCGCCCACCACTACCATGTCATAAAAATCCTGCGTGGCCTGGATGCGCAGTCCCACGCGCGCGGCCAGGGCGTCGGGCTCGGCTTTGGTGAGGGCTGTGCCGTCGGGAAAAAGCACCACCGGCAACTCGTCGGCGCTGATGTGGCGCTCGTTCAGCAGTTCAATGCCTTCGGGATGAGCGGCAATGTCGAACCAGCGGTAGGGAACATGATTGCTGGAGAGAAAGCTGCGCACGCGGTGATCGTTCAGCGACCAGCGATGGCCGATGACGCGCAGTCCCTCGAAGGGCGGTTGAAAGCCGGCTTTCCAGTCCTCCAACAGGTCACTGAGAACCGGGTAGAGCTTTTCCTCGGGCGGGTCCCAGGGCTTGTTGAGGTAGTAATGAATACGTGCGCTGTTGATGGCGCGGATTGCGGCTTCGGTATCGGCATAGGCGGTGAGGAGGACGCGGCGCGCGTCAGGATAAATCACGCGGGCGCGCTCCAGGAACTCGACGCCGGTCATTCCGGGCATGCGCTGGTCGCTGACGATGAGGGCGACAGCCTCCTGGCGCGCCTTCAGTTGCGTCAGGGTGTCGAGGGCGGCCTGGCCACCGGCCGCTCGAATTACGCGGTAAAGGGCTCCGTACTGGCGGCGCAGGTCCTGCACCACCGCCTCGAGGACGCTGACGTCGTCATCCACCGCGAGAAGATTTGGTCGTGTCATATTCATGATCAGTTTAGGCTGCCTGGCTCCCACAAGAGTTGAATTGCAGTCGCACCTAGGATGCATTACCGTTGATTTTCATAGAAAAGAGGTTCAGTCAAAGGTAATCTCAATTCTAGGGAAAATAGCCAGACCCTGGATACGGGATTTGGCTCAAAGAGCATGGGACCCCGCTGGGTTGGCGGTTTTGCAAATTTGGACAGTTCCTAGGTCACTGCCAAGATGCCGAGAGAAGTGGGGGCGGGTCTGGGGCTGCCGGTTTCGGCGGCAAACGGGGACAAACGCCGAATGCCAACATGAGGAACTGAGGTAAAAGAGGCACAAGGCATGAACAAGATTATCCTTGCTGATTCACAGGCGATTTTCCGTGCGGGGACCGCAAAGGTGCTCGCCATGGACGACGATTCGCGCATTATTGCGCAGTGCAACGATGTTGATCGCCTGTATCACGCGATAACCACCTTCCCGGGCTCGATCGTGATATTTGCGTCGTCGCTGCAGCCGGACTTCCTGCGCATGAAAACCTTGCTGGAGACTACGGGCAGCCGTGGAATCGTGATTGCCGAGAACGGGGAAGCGGCGAGCAACTTTCTGCAGCAGGGGGTGCGCGGCGTAGTGTTTCGCAGCGTGAACGGGCCGGCGCTGGTGGAATGCGTGCGGCGCGTGGTCGCGGGCGAGACATGGGTGCCACCGCAATTGATGCAGCCCAGCGCGCCCAATGACGATATGGTCGGAACGCGGGTTCGCGACCGGCTTACGCCGAAGGAAATGCGCATTGTGGCGCTGATCGTGCAGGGTTGCAAGAACCGCGAGATTGCCCTGCGCCTGAAAACCACCGAGCAGGTGATCAAGAACTATCTGCGCTCGATCTACGACAAGACCGGGGTCAGCGACCGCCTGGAACTGGCTTTGTTTACCATTCACCACCGGGTGCTGGCGCAGGCCGCGGCGGAGGTGGGCAGCAAGCTGGAAGCGGAAGAGCAAGGCTCCAAAACCAACGCGGTAGCATAGCCGGAAGCAGACCTAAAGCTTTTCGGCTATGCTTTTGGCCTGGGTGAACAGATAAAGATAATCGGGACCGCCAGCCTTCGAATCTGTGCCGCTCATGTTGAACCCGCCAAAGGGATGCGCTCCCACCATAGCGCCCGTGCATTTGCGATTGAAATAGAGATTGCCCACGTGGAATGCATGGCGGGCGCGATCCAGGCGTTCACGGCTGCTGCTATAAACCGCGCCGGTCAGCCCATATTCCGTATGGTTGGCGATGGCCAGGCCTTCCTCGAAGCTTCCCGCCTTGATCACGGCCAGAACCGGGCCAAAGATCTCCTGCTGGGCAATGACGGCATCGGGATGAACGTCGGCAAAGACCGTGGGCTCGATGTAGTAGCCGCCCTCCGGCGTGGCCACGGGCTGTCCTCCGGCGATCAGCTTCCCTTCCCTTTTGCCGGTTTCAATATAGCCAAGGATTGAGCGATGGGAGGCCGCGCTGATCACCGGTCCGAGGTCTTTGTTTTGCAGCGGATCGCCCACCGTGAGTGTGGCCACTTTTTCGCGGAGGCGTTCGAGAAACAGTTCGTAAATGGGCGCCTCGACGATGGCCCGCGAACATGCCGAGCATTTCTGGCCGCTGAATCCGAAAGCGGAAGCTACGACACCGGCAATCGCGGCATCCACCTCGGCATCGGAGCAGACCAGGATTGCATCCTTGCCGCCCATCTCCAGAATGGTGCGCTTGATCCAGATCTGTCCCGCCTGCACATGCGCGGCGCGCTCATTGATCTGGAGACCAACCGCCTTGGAGCCGGTGAAGGCGATGAATCGCGTCCTGGGGTGCTCGACGACGGCATTGCCGAAAGTGCCGCCCGCGCCGGGACAGAAGTTCACCACGCCGTCGGGCATGCCAGCCTCTTCCAGAACCTCAACGAATTTGGCGGCGATGGTCGGGGCGTCGCTGGAGGGCTTCAGGATGACGGTGTTTCCCGAGACAATGGCCGCCGAAGTCATCCCCGCCATGATGGCCAGGGGAAAGTTCCAGGGCGAAATCACTGCGCCCACGCCGAGGGGAATGTAGAGGAGCTCATCGCGTTCGCCGGGGTACTGGATGGGAGGCGTGGCCACCGCCAGCCGCAGCGCCTCGCGGGCATAAAAATCGAGAAAGTCGATGGCTTCGCCGACGTCGGCATCGGCTTCCGCCCAGTTTTTGCCCACCTCGTAGGTCAGCCACGCGGAAAACTCGAACTTGCGCTCGCGGACGATTTCCGCCGCACGGACCAGCAACGATGCCCGTTGTTCCGCAGGCGTTCTGCTCCACATCGCATAGGCACCAAGCGCCGCGTCCATGGCCATTTGCGCTTCGGCGGCTGCGGCCTTCTGGTGAACGCCGACGATCTGCGCGGGGCGCGCCGGATTCAGCGAGTGGATCTTGTCTGAAGTTTTGTGCCTTCGTCCACCGATGATGAGGTCGTATTCGCGGCCCAGGTGGGTGGCTACCCGGGCAAGAGCCGCGCGCATGGCCCGGGCATTCTCCGGCTCGCGGAAATCGACGAATGGCTCATTGACAAAGGCGCCGCGCGGCGCGCGCGGCGAAACCGAAGCGGGGGTGGACGCGGCGTTCATGACAGCTTCAGTTTAGTCGAGAAGGAGAGTGGTGGCGAAACCTGCCGGCGCCGCGCGGCGCCGCAGGCAAAGCCGCTCAAGCCTGTTTTGCCGCCGCCGGGGTTTCCGATGGAGCTTTTTGTTCGTGGTAATCCTGCTCGGTGTTGATGCTCCAGATGTTGGCCTTGTCGGTCACACCCTGGATCACGTTCTCCACGGCCTGCATTGCCGTCAACATGGAATGATCCTGGTTGTTGTACTTATGCATGCCGTTGCGGCCGATGAGAAACAGGTTCTCGAAGCTGTCCGTATAAGCCCGCAGTTCATCAAAGCGGCTGTAGGTTCCGAAGTACGCCGGATAGGTTTTGGGAACCCGCACCACATGTCCATCGAGCACATCGGCGGCCTTGAGAATGCCGATCTTCTCCAGTTCCGCGGCGCCGAAGCGCTTTAACTCTTCGTCGGCCATCTTCCATAGATCGTCTGTCTCGTAGCAGAAATACTCCAGGCCGATCCAGACTTTGCCGGGCGCGGTCAGGTATGGGCTCCAGTTATTGAAGATCTGCACGCGACCTACCAGAACATCGGGCTCCTGGATGTAGATCCAGTTATCCCTGAGCAATCCGCCGTCGGGCTCAGTGATGGCGAGTTTGTCGACCAGGATACCGATGGTTATAAAGTCGCGATAGATGAGACCTTCGGAGACGTATTTGACGTCAGGGGGGATTTCCGCGCCGCCGTGCTCGAGGGCGCCGACCAGCTCACGGATGGGCATGGTGGAAAAGAAATAATTGGCAGCAAAGGTGCGCAGCGTGCCGTCTTCACCAGCCGCATCGACTGAGACGATTCGATTGCCGTCAGTGCGCATGGAAACAGCCTTCAGGCCGAGGTGAATTTCGCCGCCGCGCTTCACAATCTCGTCCGCAACGTGTTCCCATAACTGGCCGGGGCCGAATTTGGGATAGATGAAGCGCTCGACCAGCGAAGTGTCGGTTCCCTTCTGCGCCACGCCGCTTTCACTCTTGCCCAGCTTCTTCTTGAGGAAGTGTTTTACCGCGCCGGTAAGCGAGA
The DNA here is from genome assembly GCA_030038435.1 of Acidobacteriaceae bacterium. Lineage (GTDB taxonomy): Bacteria > Acidobacteriota > Terriglobia > Terriglobales > Acidobacteriaceae > Telmatobacter. Next base: position 20,044 of record JASHOY010000450.1, read on the forward strand.
GCCCCTTGATGCGCTGCGCGCCCCATTCGGCAGATATTTCAGAGCAGGGCGTTCCCCATACTTTCTCGGTGTACTTTTTGAAGAACGTAAGGTAGAGCTGGCGTCCAAAGCGGTTGATGAGAAAATCCTCGAGGGATTTTTCCGGCCTGGTGCGGCGGGCGCGCGAGGCCAAATAACTGAGTCCGATTCTGGTGGTGCGAACGAGGCCGAGCTTGGAGAGGGTGTCGGCGGTAAGAGTGATGGGGTAGTCAAAAAATTTGCGCAAAAAATAGATGCGGCTCTTGCGAGGGCGGACCAGCATCACCAAGTCGGGATCGGCAGGGTCAGGATCGGCGAGCTTGCCGCTGGCGCCGGCGGTCAAGCCCTGCATGGAACGAGTCTGCTGGTGGTAGTGGATGGGGCCTTGGCTCGCGCCTTCTTCCAGCGGCATCTGCTCGAGCCACCACTTCATGACGCGATCGCTTTTAGAAAAGAAGCGGTGGCCGCCAATGTCCATGCGGTTGCCCTTATAGCGAACGGTGCGGGAGATGCCGCCAATCTCCTGCGAAGCTTCAAGCACGATGGGCTTGACGTCAGAGTGCTTGAGGAATTCGAGAGCAGCGGTGAGGCCTGCGGGGCCGGCGCCAATAATGACGGCGGTTTTGCCTTCGCCATGCGGCGCCCGGACCGTGGGAACGGGTTCGAGGGTTGCGACGCAGGGCTCGGAGATTGTTTCCATTCTCTACAACTTTCGGGAAGCCGCGTATCCGGCGCGAAAATCCACTCTGCCCCCGCAACGCCAGGCGATGAGGGAACGAGAATTCTGCGGCCATCATAGTGAACAATCGGGTGGCTGTCATCCCCAGAATGGGGATTTCGAATGACGGAAAAGCGGCTAAAAGGCGTAGCCGGGCCTTAGTTCGCATTCGTAGATGGTGTCGTGGTTGGAGCCTTTACGGGAGTTGCAGATGGCCCAGCTCATGTAAAGGTCAGGGCCGAGGGGAAAAACGATGGGCGAGTCGCCGACGTTGGCTTCGATGGTGACGCCTTCGGCGGTGGGAGGAGCGGTGAAGTGAAGGTCGCGCCCATATTTGACGGGGTAAGAGAGGCGGAGCTTGGAGACGATGCTCTGCTGAAAGACCTCCGCCTCAACCAGGAAGGTCGCGGTGTCGGACCAGTCGACCGCGGAAACGACGATCTTAGGTCCGCCCCGGCTGAAGCCCTTGGAGTCGATTCGGGTGAAGGGGCAGGGGCCGGCGATGCAGGAGGCGCGCACGTTGCGGAAGACATTGCCGGGGCCGGCATCCATTGTGATCGAGGCTTTGGCCTCTTTCCAGAGTCCGCCTGGGGAGCATAGATCATTCGCTTTGCACGGGACATTGCCCTGATTCTCGATCTCGAAGACCTTCACCACACTGCCGATATCGGTATCGGTCTGTTCGTTCACGGTATAGCGAATGCGTATGTCGGAAAGCGGAGTGGGATGGGCGACGGGAGCGGGCGCAGGCGCCGCAGTCGAAGTCATCTTCACCACATAAAGCTTGTCCACTTTGGCGTGCAGCCCGATCAGAAGGGTTTCGAGGAGCGGCTTGTAGTCCGGATGGCGGAAGGCGAGATGCACTACTTCGCTGGGCCAGATGCGTTCCGGAAATTTGACCATAAAATATCCTGTAT
>JASHOY010000451.1 GCA_030038435.1 Acidobacteriaceae bacterium
TTCTTTGATTCTCCGGAAGCTGTCAAATTCAAATTTACTTGCATTGTTCATGATCCGAAGGGCAGCGCCAAAATTTTGGATAATCTGGTCGGTATTTGCCTCGTAGTCGTCTGTCACCTGTGCCAAATCATGCAGCATTCTCCACTTTATAGATTCAAAATTGGACATGAATTGAAACCCAGGATACAGCACAGACGGACAAATCGAATCGACAGAACCGCCATTCCGGAGAATGAGCATTTCGGCCTCGCCCCCGCATGACTCGTCGTATTCGATAGCCTGCCCAACCGCATAATTGGCGATCAGGCCAGCATCCTGTTCCGAAGTCGCGCTAATGTTGGCTCTGAGATATTGACGGATCAGGTATTTCGCCAGATACGCGCCTGAGCCAATACACTCATAGTGATCAACGAGGTTAAGGACCGTCTCGTGTGAGACATAAAGCCGAGTTTCTCCGCGCAACCAGATTCCAACCAACAATTCAAGAAAGATGCCATCAGGAGCGCGGTCTGGGTGAGGATAGATATGGTCTCGGTAAAACTCCGCAAGCGCAAATTCTGCCGCATCGTGAACAGCATCAATGGAAAGTTTCTTGAAGTCCATTCCCTTTACTGCATTCCAACACCGTTCAACAGCGTTGCGCGGGAAATTCAAATCCGTACTGGACATCGCAAAAGTCAGGGAACAAAGCGTATCATCGCTCAGGAAATGAGCGATCTTACTCTCGTTTGTCTTGATGTTTGTCGAGACTTTAGTATCTGCACAAAACAGTAGACCCTTGTCGTGGACAAAGCCGACAGCAATAGTCACTGGTTTTCTCCGTGGCCGATATACTCGCGGATCAATAGGTGAAAGCGGCTTAATGGCAATCATAGTTCACCGCCCCGCCAGCATGTTGCTTGCCGTTTTCTGCTCGATTGTTCTGTGGAAATTGAGAGTGGCCCAGTACCGCGAGTCGAAGCCGGAAAGCGCAACTGATAAACTGAGCAAGCGTAGGGATTTTCCGCGCCGCGATCCCATGGTTGAACTGCTTCCCTCCATATTGTCTGCCGATTTTGCCCGCCTGGCCGAGGAAGTTGCCGCAGCCGAGCGCGGTGGCGGCACGGCCATCCACGTCGACATCATGGACGGTCACTTCGTGCCTAATATCACTATCGGCCCGCCGGTGGTACAGAGCCTGCGCAAAGCCACGCGCCTCCCCCTCGACTGTCACCTGATGATCGAAAACCCCGACGAGTACATTCCCGCGTTTGCCGAGGCCGGCGCCAACTGGGTCAGCGTGCACTACGAGGCCTGCCGGCACCTGCATCGCTCGCTGGAGCTGATTGCCCACCATGGCATGAAGCCGGGGGTGGTGCTGAACCCGGCCACGCGGGTGGAGCTCATAGAAGATATTCTGCCCATGGTTCATCATGTGCTCATCATGAGCGTCAACCCCGGCTTCGGTGGACAGCAGTTTATCCCCTTCTCTCTCGATAAGATAAGACGCCTGGCCGAGATGCGGAAGGAACTGGATCTGGCATTTAGAATCGAGGTCGATGGCGGCGTGGCTCACGACACGGTTGCACTGGTCGTCCAAGCAGGAGCGGAATTATTGGTGGCGGGCAATGCCGTCTTTGGTGCAGGCCAGCCGGAACGGGACGCGCGGGCGTTGCTCGCCGCGGCTCGCGAAGCGGAAAGCCGGGCCAAAGGCAAAGAGAGTAAAATTCATTAAAATACGCTAGCAGTCTGGTGAGCGGCAGCTATGCTGGCCGCAGCAGCGAGGTGGTATGAACCGGTTATCGAACAAACTGGCTGTCGCGGCCCTTGCGGGGTTTGCGTTGGGTGCGGTGTCGGCCCATGCCAAAATCAGGCACAAGAAAGACTTCAACCTCAAAAACAATCCCCTGGCCAACGTGAAATCGGAGCAGCCGGACCTGATTCTCTACAACAAGGCCATGCTGCAGATGAAGAAGGGTCATTACGACGTGGCCCGCCTCGACCTGCAAACGCTGCTGAACACCTACTGCCCGGACTCACAATATTGCATGCGCGCCAAGCTTTCCGTGGGCGACACCTGGTTCAAAGAAGGCGGCACCGCCGCGCTGATGCAGGCCGAAGCCGAATATAAGGATTTCATTGTCTTCTATCCCGATTCGCCTGAAGCCGCTGAAGCGCAGATGAAAGTGGCCGACATTTACTACGACCAGATGGAGAAGCCGGACCGGGATTACACAAACGCACAGGAGGCGGAGCAGGAATACCGGAACATGATCAACCAGTTCCCGGATTCCCCACTCGTTCCCAGGGCCAAGCAGCGGCTGCGCGACGTGCAGGAAGTGCTGGCGGAGCGCGAATTTGAGATCGGTTCCTACTACGAGAGCGTTCAGAACTACAACGCCGCCATCGCCCGCCTGGAGACCGTTGCCGACACTTATCCGCTTTACTCCAAGAGCGATCAGGTCCTGATCGACATTGGCGACTGCTATGAGGGTGAAGCGCGTAGCTTCCAGATGGCCAAACGGCTGCCCGGTGCGGTGCGCGAACGGATGGTGGCCGACTATGAGAATCGCGCCGCCGCCGCATACGACAAAGTCATCACCAAGTATCCGATGGCGCCGCACGTAGAAGACGCGCGCGACCGCCTGGTGGCGATGAACCGGCCCATCCCCACGCCGACCCAGGCCGCCATTGCCGAAAACGAAGCGGAAGAGAGCAGCCGGCAGCCCTTGCACTTTACCGATACGCTCTTTGGGCTTATCAAACGCGGTCCCACGATGGTGGAGGCAGCGCACGTGGGCGATCCCACCCTTACCGACCCCAAGCGCACCCTGGCCACCGACATCAACAAGCAAAACATCGCCCTCTATGATCAGGCCATCAATGCGGGCAAGCCTTCGCAGCCGGCGCTCGCGCCTCAGCCAACGGCCGCCAATGAGCCGCCGCGCAGCGACCGGCCCAATTCCGCGCCGTTGCTGGAAGGAACGCCGGCGGCGGGAACCGGCGTAGGGGTGCAGATTGTCAACGCGCCCAACAGCGCGCCCACATCTGATCCCAATGCTCTGGTCAAACCGGTTGCTTCTGCCAATACCACTCTGCCGCCGGTGGAAAAGCCGGCCGCGGCGCCAACCCAGATCAATGACATCAAAGGCGACCAGGGGCAAACAGCCACCACTGTCGCATCAAACAAGAAAAAGAAAGCCCCCAAACCCAGCCTGGACAACGAATCTTCGAGCCGGAAGAAGAAAAAGAAGGGCCTGGACAAGCTCAACCCATTCTGAGAATCGGGTTGCGGGCACGCAAAGGCCGCGCCGCCAAATGGCGCGGCCTTTTTGCATCTGAATCGGCCTTTTCCAGCTATCTCGTGCCGGCTTTCGGTTGTTGCCAGTTGATCCTAAGCCGTGGGATCATGGCTGAAATCAAGAGCAGAACCAGAGTTGCCGTTTCCTGTATACGACAGCCAACATAGCCACTTCCGGATGGTCGGGTCGAC
>JASHOY010000452.1 GCA_030038435.1 Acidobacteriaceae bacterium
CGTGCTGCGCTTCAACTTTCGCGGGGTGGGCATGAGCCAGGGCGAGCACGACGGCGAGGCCGAATCCGAAGACGTTCTTGCGGCGCTGGCCTGGCTCCAAAACGAATACAGGCTGCCCGTCGTTGCCGCTGGCTTCAGCTTTGGCGCCGCCATGATGCTCAAGGCCTGCTGCAGCGCCGGTCCGTCAGCCGCGGAAATTCGCGCCCTGGCCGCCCTGGGTCTTCCAACGCACGCAACCGGCCGCAATTATAGCTATCCGTTTCTCGGCGCCTGCACCCTCCCCAAACTCTTCCTCAGCGGCGGCCGCGACCCGTTCGCCCCGGCAACCCAACTGTCGCATCTGATCGCCTCCGCCGCGGAACCCAAACAACTGGTGCTCCTGCCCGGCGCCGATCATTTCTTCACCGGCCAACTGAAGCCCATGCAACACACGCTCGCCGGCTGGATTAAGGAGCTTATCTCATGACCCCAGCCAGTGAAATTACCCTGGAACGCGCCCTCGATGCGCTGCACGGCACGGCCACGGAGATCTTTACCGGAGCGCTCGAAGCCTGTAACATCGCATCCGCCTTTGACCGGCGCATCCGCTTCGAAGGCGCAACGATGCACCGGCTCCTGCCCGACGGCAGCGGTCCTTCAGAGATCGACCTCGCGGCCTACAAACGGATCTTTGTCATCGCGCTCGGCAAAGCCGCGGCGCCCATGCTCGAAATCCTGCTGGACCGCATGAAACGCCGTAAGGGCCTCCGCGGCATCTGTTGTACGAACCAGCCGCCAACGAAGCGCAATTGGCGCTTCCGTTATTTTGAAGGCGGCCACCCGTTGCCCAATGAGGAGAGTTTCAGCGGGGCGCGCGCGGCGCTGGCGCTGCTCAAGAAAGCGAAAAGAGATACGCTGATCTTCTTTCTGATCTCCGGTGGCGGCTCCGCGATTTTCGACCTGCCTCTCGATCCGCAGATCACCCTTGAAGAGACCGTCGCCTTCCATCAGTTGCTGCTCGCCTCCGGCGCCCCCATCAACGAGATCAACACGCTGCGCAAGCACTTCTCCGCGGTCAAAGGCGGCAGGCTGGCCATGGCCGCGCCAGAAGCCGCCAAGGTCAGCTTCCTTCTGCCCGACGTGCCGCTGCGCAGCCTCGATGCGCTCTCCTCCGGTCCCACATCGCCCGATCACTCAACCGTGGACGACGCACGGGAGCTGATTGCCAGGTACGCTCTCGCCGAAAAATTTCCCCCATCGATTCGCGCCTTCTTTGAGCGCAACGATCTGCCCGAGTCGCCTGGCAACAAGAGCTGGCTGCCGCAGTTCTTTCCCAGACAGGCAAAGAACGCGCCGCCGCAAACGCGCCGCATAACTGCCGCGGCCAGTATGAGCAGCGAGGAGCCGGCCTTTCGCGACTCGGTCTTTGAAATCCTTCTCTCGACCCACGACCTGGTTGAAAATGCGCGTGCGCTCGCGCAAAAGGCAGGCTACTTTGCCGTGGTGGATAACAGTTGCGACGATTGGGACTACGCCGATGCAGCGCGCTACCTGCTGGAACGGTTTCACGCACTGCGCGCGAAACAGGCGCGGCTCTGCCTGATTTCAGTCGGCGAGGTCACCGTTACGCTCAACCGCACGCCGGGCGCCGGAGGCCGCAACCAGCAGTTTGCGCTGGCGTGTGCGTTGGAGCTTAAGAACCATCCCGGCGAACGCCTGACCGTGTTAAGCGCCGGCTCAGACGGGATCGATGGCAATACGCAGACCGCGGGAGCAATTGCCGATCCCACAACCGCGGCGCGGGCGCGAGCCTTCGGCTTCGACCCCCAGGAATCGCTCTCCGCATTCAATGCGTGTCCGCTGTTCACCGCGATCGGCGACGCAGTGGTGACAGGCCCGACCGGCCATAATCTGCGCGACCTGCGGCTGTTGATCGCAGAGAAGGAGCAGCTCCCGGTTTGCACGATGGGAAGCTGATCGAGCGGCGTGCAACCGGCAGCGCCGGCCGTCCCATCGAGAACCCCGCGCCGCAGGAACCGACAGCTTCTTCGGGATGTTTTCTTATCTCCCACTATGCCGGATTGCGCCCTGACGAGGTGATTCGGATGCTTTGGGAGAATGTCCTTTGGGACAAGAATCTGATCTTCGTCCCGGTCGGAAAGACATAAACCGCCAAACGCTACGTGCCTCTCAGCGACCGCGTTCACGATCTGCTGAGGGATCGCCAAGCGGTAAACCAGGCGGTGACGAGGTCGCCGTGGGTTTTCCCGTCGAAGTGCAAGAAGGGGACGCACATGAGCTACTTCACGATCGCCAAACAATTCGGGGTGGCGCGAAAGGACGCGAACATTCCGAAGGGTGTCGTGCTGTACTCGGCGCGGCATTCGTTCGCGACCGACATGCTCGATCGCACCGGCAACATCGTTCTGGTGGAGAAAATGCTCGGCCACCTGAGCGTCACTCCAACGCAACGCTACCTACATCCTGAGATCAAAGGTATGGCGGAATTTGTGAACGAGCGGAACGCGCGGCGCGCCAAACAGCTCGCTCGCTGAATTCTATGTCATATTTTACGTCATAGTGGGTTTTCGATGAGTTCAGAAAATCGGCATAAGTGCCTTAGAATCTATTGGCTGCCCCCCAGGGATTCGAACCCCGATATGCTGATCCAGAGTCAGCTGTCCTGCCGTTGAACGAGG
>JASHOY010000453.1 GCA_030038435.1 Acidobacteriaceae bacterium
CGGCCACCAGGATCGAGCCAAGAACGTAACCCTGCGCAAGCAGCGCTCCGACGCGCACGCCGCGTGAGGCCGCCCACCGCTCGCCCACTGCGAGCAGGTTCCAGCTTCTAGCCTGGGAAAGGATCACGGCAGCGACCGACAACACAACCACCGCCAGCACTGCGAGCGAGGTATAGCTGGTTGCGTCGATGCTACCGATCAGCCATCGCGCAATCGAAAACGACCGCGACATTCCTACAAAGCTGCTGAGGATGATAATGAAAGCGGCGCAGATGCTGTTGATGGCGATTCCCGAAAGCAGCAGACTGAACGCGGATATTTGGCGCTGCCGGAAGGCACCGCCGACCACCAGAACGAGAACGCCGAGCGCGCCGGCCATAGCTCCGATCCAGGTCATTGGAATTCCGAGGAATGTTTCCCATCCTGCCGCAATCACGGCAACCGCGCCGAGTGAGGCGCCCGCCGAGATACCCAGCGTGTAGGGAGTGGCCAGTGCATCGCGCAGCATCGCCTGAAAGAGCGTTCCGGCCAGCGACAACGCGCCGCCGGCGACCAGCGCGAGAAGCGTGCGGGACAGCCGCAGCTGAAGCAGGATCTCGTAGTCCGGAGCCTGGTGACGCCACACGCGCGACAGACTGATGGGCCCCGCGCCAACCCAGGGCAACAGCACGGCCGCACCGAGGAACACCGCAAGCGAAAGCGCAAGGCTGTAACGTGCGACGAACGAAAGCTGCTGTGTGGCGCTCATTGATACCACACCCAGGGCGACCCGCCAGGGGTCGTGCCCATGTCCAGACGGTTCGAGAACAGGCTCAGCCATTCTTTGTCATCATGCACTTCCGCCGTTCGAATGTCCCAGGCGATGACCCCATTTGCGAGGATCAGCAGACGGGTGCAATAGGTTAGCGCCAGATTCAGATCATGCGTCGCCGCAACACACAGTTTTCCACTTTGTGCTTCCTCGCGAAGTACACTGAAGCAATGCAGTTGCTGCTCGATGTCGAGGAAGGTGGACGGCTCGTCCAGAAGCAGCGCGGCAGCGTTCTGAGCAAGGCATGCCGCCACAAGAACCCGCTGCCGCTCACCTCCGCTCAAGGAGCCGAACGATCGATGACGCTGCGACCAGCAGGACGTACGCTCCATTGCAGCGCGAACATGTCTGTGATCCTGGTCGGATTCAAACCAGCGGTCAGTATGCGGGTATCGTCCCATGCCGACCAGTTGCTCTGCCGTAAAGGGAAGATCTGCGTGAATTACCTGTGGTAGATGACAGACCTGTTGCGCCATCTCTCGTCGCTTCCACTCTTGCTGGCTTCGACCGTTGACCACAACCGAGCCAGATTCTGGTCTGCGAAATCCGGAGACGATGTCGAGCAGGGTACTCTTTCCGGAGCCATTGATCCCGAGCAGCGCGAGGAACTCGCCTTCTCCAGCGCAGAAGCTGACCGAATCCAGAACCGATCGGCTTCCATAAGAAAAACTCACACCCTCGACTTTGAGCAGGCGGTTCAATCCGAGCCTCCGATTCCATGCACGAAGTCGAAGAGCCGCTGCGCCGCAATCGGAGTGCGCGGGCCCGGAACCACGAGGGAGTTGGTTGTGCCGGCGTAGACGTGACCCTTACGCACGGCCGCAAGTTCGTGATATTGGTCCCAAAGAGCAATGGTTGCAGCACGCGATGCCCTGCGAGCCGCCTCACTCTGCTGAGTGCCGCTCAGATCGATGATGACGTCGGGGTTCTCGCGGAGAACGGTTTCCAGCGAAATCCGCGGATATTGCGGCAGGCCAGGCCGCGCCAGAACATTTGTTCCACCCGCGATCTCGATGATCTGATTCACGTAGTTGTTTGGGCCGACCGCAATGAGATCATCCAGAGTCCCCTGCTGACGATCGACAATTACCAATACACGCGGGGACGGCATCGTTCTCGCTCTGGATCGAATCGCGTCGAGAGAGCCTTTGATCTGAGCAATCAGGGCGGCGGAGCGGTCCGGAACGCCCACAGCTTTCCCAATGAGTTGAATCTCGGTGAAAATGTCCTCAAGGGTGCGGTGGGGTACTTCAATGAAGCGGATGTGCAAAGCGCTCAGGCGATCCGTCACCTCTGTCGTCCCGCCCATTCGCTGCAGGATCACGAGGTCTGGCGTGAGCCGCGCAATGGCCTCAATATCTGGGCTGATGTAGCCCCCGACTTTGGGGAGCCTTTGTACCTCAGGCGGATAATCGGAAAATCGAGAGACTCCGACGACTCGGTCGCCAACACCCAGCGCAAACAGCGTCTCAGTGACGCTGGGCGCAGTGGATACGATGCGCTGGGGTTTGGTTTGTGCGGGCACCGCGAGGGTGCAAGCCGCCAGCAACACCGTAATGAATGAAAGTCGTCGCGGCAGGAATCCGCAAAACCATCCCGATCTGACGGTGAGGCGCGGCCGAGACGTACTGAAGTAATGAAGATCCTGAACCGGGCGCATCGTTTCTGTCCTTCGCAGAAATCCGCAGCTAACCCGTGGCAGGTCTCCTGGCTCGCAGATGGCATCTCGTGCCAACCGCTCACCTTCCCCGGCGCTCGCGCCGAGTGGTACTACGAGCGGCTCATCTCTGCTTACAGTGGCGGGACCGCGTCGGCTTCGCACCGAGCTTCCCTTTTAAGCCCCGGCAGGGGCACCACAGGTTAATACCTTTGTACCACGGCAGTTCGAGACCTGCTTCCGCCGCAGCGTCTTTCTCTAGCCGTGCAGACGCTGTGTGGTGAAACTCCGGTCCGCAAGCCATCCAAAGAAAAACCCAAGAACGCTCCAAAGAAGCACCTGCATCTCAAGAGCAGCGACACGGAACTTCCACATCAGCGTTACCGGAAATCCTGCCGGAACCTCGTGGAAATCTGGAAGAAAATGAGACGCAACGGCGATAACAATTATGAAGAACACAACCGCAACGAGGGAGGCATTCCAGCCGCCCAACCGCCGGTGAACGCGGCGCTCAACTTTTACCGCAAGAATCATGGCCACCACGGAGAAAGCGATCAGTAAGAAGAACGCCCCAGTACGCACGCCGATCGTCTCGGGAGTTCCCACGGAAGGCGGGTTTGCCGGGTACTTAAGAGCCGGAACAACGGCGAGCGTCACAAACCCTAAACCTGCCAGCAGAGCTGATAGAGCGCGCGGGTTCGCTACCGGCAATCTGCCGTAGGCGAAGGCAAAAACAAGGGCGAAGATGCCTCCCATGGCAGTACCGTCCACAACCGTCGCCGTCAGCAAGCCGAAACTCTTCTGTATCCGGCGGCTGACAATCACAGGCTCGGGCGGTTCGCCCTCTGCCCGGTGCATAGCAGTTTCAAACGCGATAGCACGATCAACCTGCGGTTCGCCGATCACCCGGGCCAACGCGAAGACGAGAAGGCCCGCGACGACCCCCGCAAGCATCCCGCGCACAAGCAGGATACGAGTCATGGAGTCCTCTTTAGTGACAGGGAAAGCCGAGAAGATGACGACCGTCGTGTACGAACTCATGTATGACGTGGCCCTGAATGAGCGAGGTTGCGCCCTGCTCGGCGCTGACGAAGTAGAGCGCCAGCAGCATCAGGAGCCCGCCGAAGATCGCCCAAGGCAGAATCTCGCGGATAGGAATGACGGGGATGGAAACAGGTTGAGGAGCTAGGGTGCCAGCTACATGCTGAACCATTCGAGAACCTCCTGGGATCATGCGTCCCATAGCAAAGTTCGTTTGAGAAATGAAGGAAGGTCTGGCTTTATCACAGTGGCGCGACCGCGCCGGAATTGCACCGGCTTCTCCACTTCATTTCAAAGACTGATCTAACCGTATGCCTCCGTATCATGGGTGTCAAGGCCCACGACGGACCGGACAGAGGAATCCACTTGACAACTCGACTCACGCTCATCGCGCACGCAGCCACAGAAGCGCAGCGACATGCTGCATTTCCTCTTGACGAGCCTGTTCTGGAGAGCGAAGCCGCGAAGATCACACATCTCAACTGGAGCACACCTCGGGCTGACCGGATTTGGTCGGCGCCCGAACGTCGGGCGCAGCAGACATCCCGCATTTTGGGATTGCATGCGGGGATTGTCGA
>JASHOY010000454.1 GCA_030038435.1 Acidobacteriaceae bacterium
CGGCAGGTCGAGCAACGCGGCGCGGCGACCCAGATCGCGGAGCAGAGTGCCGCAGCGGGCTCGGAGACCGCTTCAGCTCCTTCGCCAACGGGGCAGGCTGAAGTTGCACGACCGGCGTCGCCCACACCCACCCCGCCAGCAGTCAGGGCCGGAAAACCCAAAGTCTCGGCCGGTGCGCTGGCTTCACGCCAACGGCCGTACGAAGGGCCGGTGATCGCGGACCGGCTTGAACCTCTGAATCGACCGCGCCCCGTTCAACTACCGCCCACCCCGAGCACCTTGGCGCAGGGTTTCACAAGTGAGAGCTTCCTGGCTGGAGGAAGTCCCGCGATCTACAAGTCCCCGCTTTCCGCAGAGCGCGAGGCGAAATTGAAAAAGCTCGAATCCGCAGAGCCGAAAGCAGAACCAATCCAGGCCCATAGCCAGCTCTTCGCCGCGAATTCAGAGCAGCAGAGCTCCGGGCAGGCTGCAGGTACGTCACGTCCGGCGGGGAGCGAAACGGTTGCCGTGCCGGCTCAGTCTCCCGAGATAGAAACGCGCAGCGCGTCGCTCGCCCCATTCGGCATGATGCGCGGTCCGGGCGTGTTGCACGGGTTGACGTCGCCGGCCGGGGTCATTGTGCTTCCAAGCTTGCTCACTGCCCGTTCGACTGCATCAGCCGGCCACCGCATCCTGGCCGTCGACCAAGCGGGCACTGTGTTTTTGAGCCAAGACGACGGATATACCTGGCAAAAGGTGAGCCCGCAATGGACTGGCCGCGTCTTCGCGGTGCGCACGCATTCAAATCCGGTAAGCCGTGCGGAAGAAGCGGCGGACGCCAAGATGGAAGCAGAAGCGAATCCGCCCTCGGAGACAGGTTCTGCGGCCGCGCCAGCTACTGTTTTTGAAATCATTAATGACAAAAGTCAAGTATGGGTGAGCACGGACGGACTCATCTGGACAGCAAAGTAGGTCTTCCGCTGCCCGGCTCTCATTCCGCGAAATTTCCTCTGTCGAAATGCCCTCACCCAGCCGAAAACTTCCTTGGATGGCGGTGCGGGTCTGCCGGCGCGACCGAAAGATTCGCGCACAGGAGGTCCCGCCAGAACACACGCTGGTGGCAGACGACACGGTGAAAGGAGTTCGGATTGGGGGCTTTGGGAATGGACGAGCGAAGCGGCCGGGCAGCCAATCTGCCCTGGGCCTATCTGCACCTGCCGCCATTTCCTCAGGTAGCGGTCCGCGTGCTGCAACTAGCCAACAACGAGAATGTGCAGCTGCACCAGCTATGCGATCTCATCTCTTCCGATCCGGCATTTGCCAGCGAAGTGCTCACTGTGGCGAACTCCCTGCTGTATGCGCCGCGGTACCCCTCAACGACCATTTTGCAGGCAGTTGCCGTGTTGGGCGCGAATACGCTGCAAGGGATGTGCGTGACCGTGGGGGTGCGCGCCTATCTGGGCAAGGCTATGAGCTTCCCGGCGATGCGGAATCTCTGGCGCCACAATCTCGCTTGCGCCATCATCGCGGAGCGGCTGGCTGAGGCGGGATTTATCGACAAGGATCTGGCATACACTTCCGGTATCCTGCACGACATTGGGCGCATGGCGCTAGCCGTCGTCGAGCCTAAGGGCTATGCCGCATTGCTGGAGACCCATCACGGCGATGCCGCCAGCATTCTCGGCGCGGAACGCGAACTATTCGGCTGGGATCATTGCGAAACGGGGCGGCAACTGATTGGCGACTGGAAGCTGCCAGACAGCTACGAACCGGTAGTTGCCGATCACCATCTGGCGCGTCACGCAGGCGATGTTTGGGATGTGTCGGAACTGGTCAAGATAAGCTGCGCCCTGGCCGGAACAGCAGGTTATGCCGCATTTCCCGGCTGCGAAGTGGCCGAATACAGCGCGATCCTCGACCAGTTGCCTGCGCGGGAACGCCGGATGTTTCAAGCGGACCTGGAGACTCTTCGGCAACAGATTGCCGACAGCATTCACGCCATCGAGTCGGTGTGAGACTCGCGGCGACCAGCGGCAGACGATCCGCTTACGCCCGCATCAGTTTGCGCTGCAGTTGCTCCAGTGTCTGCCCCTTGGTCTCGGGGAAGAAAAGCGAAACCACAATCAACTGCACCACCGTGGCCGCGGCGAAGAACGCAAACGGCGTTCCCTGGCTGAAGTTATGCGCCACGATAGGAAACGCGAAGAGAATGGTCATATTGATCGCGGACAGGCTGGCGTTGCCGACGCCCTGCCCCTTTGCACGAACCGCGTTGGGAAAGACCTCGCCGATGTAGACAAAGACGACCAGCCCCTGCGAGAGCGCGAAGAAGGCGATGAATAAAACCAGTAATGGCAACAGGGCGGATTGATGGCTGTTGGTATTGAAAATCCATGCCGCGCCGGAAAGGCAAAGGGCGTCGCCGATGGCTCCCACAATAAGCAGTGTCTTGCGGCCGAATTTATCGATCATCGCCATGCCGACCAGCGTAAAGACGAGATTCGTGGCGCCGATCGCGATGGCCTGGGAATCGCTGGAGAGCTGGTTAAATCCGGCCGCGGTAAAGATGGTGTGCACGTAACTGAGGATGGCGTTGATGCCGGTCAGTTGGTTGAAGGCGCCGATGGCGATGGCGAGAAAAAGCGGATAG
>JASHOY010000455.1 GCA_030038435.1 Acidobacteriaceae bacterium
GATGGAGTGATAGACGCCATCACGGACCCATTTCGAGAGATAACGGTCGAGCTTCTTCGGCAGGTAGAGATTCGAGAGGCGGCGGTTTTCTCGGTCGAGCAGGTACATATCCTGCACAGCCTTGTGGATCACATCGTCGTCTTCAGGCTCCAGGTCGGCTCCGCCGTTGGCCAGCAGCAGGCGGATGAAGGTGTACAGGAACTTGAGATTGCTCTCGGTCGGCTCCAGCGCGAAGGGATTGACGCGGGGGCCGTCCTTGCCGACGCGGTCTACCCGCCCGCCGTAGAGCTCGACAACGCTCTCGTAGCTTCCGCCGATGTCAAAGATGTAGCTGAATCCGCCGTATTTCTGTTCAAGGGCAATGAGTTGGTTGCCGTGGACGGATTTGCCCGTGCCGGTTGGGCCAAGAATGAGCATGACCCGCACGCCATCCACATACACATCCTGAAAGAAGGGCGTTCGCGTGCGGGTCTCGAAAATGTTCAGGTACTCAGTATCGAGATCCTCGGAGCGCGGATGCCCGAGATGCGGAGCGAATATCGAGGACAGCCGGGCATGATGGTCTTCCGACAACCATAGCGGGAAGACGTTGAACTTTCCGTTGCCGGGGAACATTGCATAGAACGCGGAGAGATTGCCAAGTGTCTCCTCGATCACCTGTGCCCGCGCATCGACGAATGCCCGATGCACAGCGGGAGTGTTGTCCCGTATTTGATCCGGTGTATTGGCAGCCAGCAGCAGCCGGAGCGAGTATTCCCCCTGTGCTTTTTTGTCGAGCGAGCGGATGACCTCGGTCAGGTCGTCCACGCTGCTATTGGCGGCCTTTGCCCCGGCTCCGGTCTCAAGCGACGCCGTGTCTCGCCCGCTCATAACGCGGGTCAACACGCCCACCTTGAAGAAAGAGATGAACTTCTCCTGAGCGTCGATCTCGCTCCGTGCTGCTGCGTTGGACTTTGGTCGCCAAGTCGAACAGAGGATGCTGTCGCAGTCGAGCGTGAGCAGGCTGGAAAAGAGACATGGCCTTGATGCTTCCGGCGTCGTCTTCAAGGAGAACATCTGCACATAACGTTTGCCGATACGCAGGTGGTCGCTGTGCCACGCGACAGGATTCTTCACAACCTGGCGGTCTACGCCAGCGTCAGCCCGGAGCCGGTCGGCCTGCGCCCATTCCTCAAGGTTGAAAATGTAGCTGAAGAACTGGAATGCGGCGTTCTTATCGAGCAGCCGCAATCCTAGGGAACTGCCAAGATGGCCCTCCAGAATCGTGGCCGTCTTCTGGAGTTCTGCGAGCATCCGCGAAGTGTCGGTGGCGTACTCTTTGGGCTTCTGCTGAAATGCCTTGATCCTTGGCGGCTCAATCGTCAGGCACCAGTGAAGGTCGATGCGCCGGAATCCCGCCGTTCTCTCAAGGAAGGTCAACCGCTCGTCTGCGAATACCTGCGTGACGGGATTTGGGTATTGCTGTTGTCGGGGCAAATCATGCCCTGACATCACGCGGGTGTACTGGTACAAACATGCGCCTTCGGGCAGGCCGTGCAGGGCACCCTCCAGCGAGCACATCCGTGCTTCGACTTCCTGGTCTGTCAGCCCTTCTTCATCGATTCCGGCCAGCGCGAAGAGGCATCCGTAGCCTCCGCCTTTCAAGGCGAAGATGAGCTCGGTGACGAAGCGTGCAATCGGAACGATGCTGCACGCCGCTCCGGCCTTCGCGAACCAAGGTACGAATTTTGCTTGGCTACTCTTTGCGCGGGTCATAGTAGGACTTCTGGCTGAGGCTCAGGCCCCAGAGCTCGAACATCTTCGGGTGTTTACGGACGATGAGCCATGCCCCCGCTGCAAGCGTGGGAAACGCAACCATCGCCACCAGACGAAATCCAACGAGGAAAACCGTTACGCAGACGAATACGATCGCCATCCATGCTGTGAGGTCGAGGCCGAGCTTGGCTCTCGGACGATTCAGCGCTTGATTGATCGGTAACGGTTCTCCTCGTCTGGTCATGGCTGCTCACCGTCACATCTGCTGCCCAGTAAGCGAGCCAATCCAGCCGGCTCCCCAGCCCAGAACTCCGGCGCCAAAGAGCGCGCCGAACAGGCCAGGAATGGCATCCTGAAATCGTCCGGTCATCATGCGAATTCCGGCGAAGATCAGGCCGCCGAGACAGATGACTGCACCGGCGTACATGGCGAAGGTTTTGAACGTATCCATCAGGGTGGTTGCCCCGGAGAAATCCATCGTTCCCTGGGCATGGGCGACGGCGCTGCTGGCACCAGCGAACATGAGCGCAGTGAGCGTCGGCCCCATAACGTGTGCGGCCCGGATAAGTGCTCGCTTGAACAATAGTTGTCTTCGCCGTCGTCTGAGACGGGAGGAAGCATGGGATCGATTGAGCGCGAGGACGGGGAAGGAAGGAATGGTGAGAGTTTGACTGAAACGTCGTGGAAGCTCCCAGTGGAAGATTCTATGACGTGTAATGGATGTGGGCGGAATCTTCATTGGCACCTCCGGAGGCAGATGTTCTGCCACCATGTGCCGAAAGGTAACGCTGCCATTTTCAGGAGTCCAAGACTTCGTACCTATGGTGCGATAGGCGAAACCGATGACCCAACTTGAGTGCATTTCACTCAGACACCCGAAGCGCAATTGAAAAGATGTCTGATCCAGGGTTAGCAGAAATCGGTCAATGAGCGCCTTGGTGATTGGCACTGACCGAGATTCGCAAGGGGTTCACGAAGACTGCTGGACCGCGATCCATTTCCTAATTACGCATTCCAGCAGAATGGGGAATCTGCTACCAGGGAA
>JASHOY010000456.1 GCA_030038435.1 Acidobacteriaceae bacterium
AGCTAGTCTGAAGCGCGCCGTGATTCTGCACGCCCCCTCCTCGCCCCACCGGCATCTTAGGAACGCGCTGAAGCCGGCCGCCTGAAGGCGGCGGGATTAACCTTGGCACGTCGCTCTAAACCCGGAAAGCGTGTGCTGCGATCCGTCTTTGCCGGATATAGACCCATCCCTCCTGAAGTCTGGACAAAAAACGGCGCTTGACCCGTACATTGCTGCTCACCGGGCTCCAATTTGACCGAGATTTCGGTTGGCCCCATCCTCCGATCGTATTCGGAGGAGGGCACCATGCAAGGGCGAATCAGGAGGCTGGTCATCGCGGCGGCGATAACGGCTGGCGAACTTGCCATCGTCGCTCGTAATTCCCTCCCGATTAGGCAGGCCTGGGACGCAGATCCATGGAACGAAGCCGTCCTTTTCGGGTTCCTTGTCCTCTCGATCTCATCAGCAGCCCCCATCTGGCTTCAGGTCCTCTGCGACCTGCGCCAAACCATTCGTGAAGAGGCTCCCTCCAGGCTCCTCAACCCGGTGCCGACTGCCGGCGATATTCCGGAGGAGGGAGAGTGATGTTCGATTCGATCACGGACCTCGCAAATAAGCTCGCCGCCACCGGTTACTTCATCGACCCGGTGATGACCCAGGTGGTGTTCCTGGCGGCCAGGCTGCAGAAACCGGTGTTGCTCGAAGGGCCTGCGGGGAGTGGCAAGACCCAACTAGCCCTATCGGTTGCCGCAGCGGCAAAGACGCACGTCGAGCGGCTGCAATGCTACCGCGGCGTGACCGAGGACAAGGCCATCGGCCGCTTCGACGAGAGCCTGCAAAGGCTTTACATGGAGTTCTCGAAGGGGCAGCACGAAAACTGGCAGAGCGTCCAGGAGAACCTCAAGGGGCGGGATTTCTTTCGGCCCGGACCCCTGATGCGTGCGCTCGAATGCGAGCGCCCTTGTGTGCTGCTGATCGATGAGTTGGACAAGGTGGATGACGGGTTCGAAGCCATGCTGCTGGAAATCCTATCCGCATGGCAACTCTCGATTCCCGAGTTCGGCACCGTCTCAGCAAAGAGCATACCCTTCGTGGTCCTCACCAGCAACGAAGAACGAAAGCTGGGCGATCCGATCCGGAGGCGCAGTCTCTACGTACGCGTCGAGCACCCGACGCCGGAGCGCGAGGCGGAGATCATCGCCAGCCGCACGCCCAAGGCCGATGTGAAATTTCACCAGGAGATGGCCGGGATTGCGCTCTCGTTCCGCAATTATTCGCTGGAAAAACCGCCGTCGGTCTCGGAGATGATCGACTTCGCCAACGCATTGCAGTTGCTCGGTACCGACCACGTGACGGCGGAGCATCGTGACGTCCTGCTTCCGTTCCTGGCCAAGACCGAGAAAGATCGACGCCACCTTTTACTTCGCGAAGGATTCAAGAGCCTGCTCGACGACGGCGCGCGCTTTGCGCAGAGCCTCGCGGGTCATGGAGGTCCGGCCGCATGACGCGATGGCTAATCCTTCTCGCACTCGTAATTCCCCGCTTTGCCTTCGGGCAGCCCGACCCTGCTCCGGCGGCGGGATTCGTGCGCCAATACGCGGCTCATTACGGTGTGCCGCCCGAATTGATCGGTGCCCTGATCGATGTGGAGTCGCGCTGGAATCCTCGTGCGGTCTCCAACAAGGGAGCTATGGGGCTGATGCAGCTCATGCCGGGGACGGCGCGGCGCTTTGGGGCCTTCGAGCCGTTCGATGTGGAGCAGAACATTGCGGCGGGCACTCGCTACGTCACGTCGCTCATGTGGGAGTTCCACGGCGATCTGCGCCTGGTTGCCGCCGCCTACTATGCCGGCGACCGCGGCATCGCCAGGAAGCAGTTGTTGTACAGCGACCCGGATGTTGTGGCATACGTCGAAGCGGTGCGGCGGCGGTACATGTTTCGCAAATATCCGGCCGTCAGGCCATCGAGGAGGTCGTCACCATGAAGTTCCGCTGGATCCTGCCTATCGCATTCTTGATCCCTCTGCACTTGAACGCAACGGACGCGGCAGTAGAAGCGCGTATCGCGACGATCACGATCAACCCGCGGGAGGTGACGGTTCTCCATCTGCGGCCGGAGTTCGAATCGACGATCAAGATGCCGGAAGAGGTCACGTCTGTCATTCTGGGCAGTCCGAGCGAGTTCAAGGCGGAGCACAGCCAGGGCGAGCCGGAGTATGTCTATGTCAAGCCAATCACCACGAAGCCGGCGCAATCGGATCTCTTGATCGCAACCGAATCCGGCCAGCATGTAACGCTTGAGCTGGTCAGCGACGGCGAGGGTTCACCCGATCCAGCGCAGCCCGTGGACTTCCTGATCGAATACCGGAATGCCCGAAGTTTTCTGATCCCGGCCGATTTCGCGGCTCCGGCCGCGCCGGGCACAAATAGCGGAGAACCAGACCATCCCATCGGCGATGCGGGCGCCCGCTCGGGCTCAGCGCCGCTCTCCAGTCTCGACGAGGAATTCATCGAGCAGCAGAAAGTGAACTCGCCCAAGTGGAAGAAATGGCCGGACAAGCAGATCGAGACGTCGATCGGCGACATGCGCCAATGGAGTAACGAAACGGTTGTCTCCTATTCCGTTCTGAATCACTCCGACCAGCCGGTCGAGATTGTGCCTCCGCAGATCCAAATCACCGGGCGTCAGGCCACCAAGAAGAAAAAGAAGGAAGGCAAAGGGATCATCGCCGATCAGCTCGAAATCCGTGACTTCAGGCTGACCGGGACGCGGCTTGAGCCGGGAGAGCGAGCCGACGGAGTGGTTGTCTTTGACCGTCCCAACTTCAAGGAATCGACGGAGAAATTGTTTCTGCAGATCGCGCAGGCAGATCAGGTCGACCGCCCCATCCTGATCCGCCTTCCATTCACTCCGCCCATCTCCGGTGACCGCAAGTAGAAAGGAGTCGACAGGCCATGAATCTCGCCGACAACAACACGAACGGAACGGGAGGGCTACCCACAACGGTGGTCGAGCCTCCGGAGCCGAAGATGCCGCAGGCTACCACGCAAACCCTGGAGTCATCCGATAGCAATGGAAACAAGGCATCCCCACCGCAGTTCGCCACGCGCGCCAATGCGAGAGCCGTGGAAGGGGTCAGCAAGGGCAAGCTCATGCTGCTTGGCGGAGGACTGGCCGTTGCAGTCCTATTCTTTGTCTTTGCGGCAATTGTTGGGAAGTCCCCGAGAAAGGTGACGGCTGCGATGCCTGGATCTCAGCACGCCAAGCAGGAACAATCATCCTCGCCCAAGGACAGCGTAACTCCGGTGATGGACGCGCCGCGGACACCCGCTCAAGATAACACCAGCGGGCAGATTGGACCGAGCGACATCCAGCGCACACGTTCGCCAAATGATGGGACAATCGTCAAGCCATTCGCGGCCAAGCCCGCCGTCGTGAGTTCTCTCGGAGCTGTACCCTCGTTCGCGGACACACAGCAGAAGTGGGAAGATCCGGCGCCTTACAACGAAGCCCCGCCTGCAGAGGCTCCTCAAAGCCAGCAGAATACCTTAAAGGAGGCGTCGCTGATTTTCGTGCGGAGCCAGCCGCAGGACCAAGCCGGCGTCGCCCCCAGGACGAGCACCGGCGACGATGGCACACCGAGACTCGAACTCACGCCGGGGACGCGCATTCAGGCGAAGCTGGAGACGCAGATTTCGAGTGCGGTGCAGGCTCCTGTCGTCGCCGTCGTTGAATACACCTACGCGATCGGGGACCGAATCATCGTGCCTGCCGGCGCGCGCGTGTACGGTCAGCTCCAGCAAGCCGACCGAAGCGGGCTGGTAAGCGTGAAGTTCGACGAAATCGAGCTCCTCGACGGCGCGCGGGAGAATATCGACGCGGTCGGAACGGGGCTCGATCTCGGCCCAATCAAGGGCAACGTCTACGGAAAGAATACGGGCAAGAACTTTCTTGTACGTGCCGCATCGGGACTCGGCTCGGTTCTTGCGGAGG
>JASHOY010000457.1 GCA_030038435.1 Acidobacteriaceae bacterium
GATGGCATTGGCTTCGATGGTGGGACCAAAACCGGGCGAACGGTTGTCGGTGATGGGTATGCCGTCGATGACAAATTGCGTCTGGTATTCGGAGCCGCGGGGATGAAGAACTGCATTGCCTTCATAGAGCCATCCCGGCTCGGAGTTGACCAGGTCCTGTATGGAGCGACCAGGCAGCGAGGTCAACCGGTTCCGGATTGTCTGCAGCCCCATTTGATGGACTGCGCCCGCGCGAAAGGGATCGATCAGCGGACCGGAGGCATGGACGGTGACCGATTGGGAGACCGGAGCCATTTTCAGCTCGATCGTGCGAACCACGGGAAGAGCAGAGTCAACTTTAACGAACTCATTGACGGCGGCAAAGGGCGGCGCCTCAATCTGTACCTGGTAAATCCCATATGGCAGCCGCCTGGCGTCCAGGTTGCCGTGGTCATCGGTCGCCAGCGTGTCGCGATATTGATTGGCCTGACTGACGAGCTCGACCTCAGTCTGCACGGCGTGGCCCGAGGGATCGGTGACCGTCAGCCGCAGTTCCCCGCTGTTGCTCTGGCAAAGCGCGGGAAGAGTGCTGAGAAAGAGGAGCAATATAGTTCGCTTCAAGAGAATACCCAGGCGAAGCTCTATTTTATCTTTTGGACCAGTTACATCTTTGAACAGGAGAAATAAGGGGCAGAACCTTTCATCTTGCATATTCCGATGCATCCGACTTTGTTCAGTCTTTTTCTGGAAGTGTGCCTGGCGCAGTCGCCGCGCATCCAATGAGGCAGCAGGGGAACAGATCCGGAGGGGTCCGAAGATCCACATGGAAGCACCAGGGCAAACCGCGGCTGCGGAGCTGAGGTGTGGTCTGCCAATTCTGTCGTCCTTGCGGGCGGCTCCGGCAGACGCAGGCGAGATTGAGGCGGAGGTGTTGGGTCTCTTTGAGGCCTATCGCCATCCTCTTTTGCGTTACGCGGTTTCCTTCGGCGTCTCCGTTCCCGATGCAGAGGAGATCGTCCAGGAGGTGTTTCTCTCTCTCTTCCGGCATTTGCAGCTGGGGCGTTCGCGTGGGAATCTACGCGGCTGGATCTTCCGCGTGGCGCACAATCTCACCCTGAAGCGCCGGTACGCCGATCAGCGTCTGCCGGCGGGGAGGGCTGAGGAGGATTCCAGTAATCCGGCCGGGTGGCCCGATCCGGGACCGAATCCTGAAGATGTTTACACCGAGGCGCAGCGGCAGGCGCGACTGCTGGCCGTGGTGCGGGCATTGCCCGACCTGGACCAGAGCTGTCTGCGCATGCGCGCCGAAGGGCTGCGTTATCGCGAGATCGCCAGCGCCCTGGGAATCTCGCTGGGAAATGTGTCGATTTCGCTGGCGCGGTCGTTAGGCAAACTGAGCCGCGCCGATCGAGGGTAGGTCGATGAGGGATGGCAAACAGCATCTTTGCGATGAAGAGCTGCTGCATTGCGCGGAGGGGGAACCTGGAGTGCGCGCCAAGCGCCTCCGCCGCCATCTGGAGGCCTGCGCGCTCTGCCGCGCCAGGTCGGCGCAGATGGAGAGCGCCCTGGCTGAATTTGCGATGCTGGAGAAAAGCCGCCTGAGCGCCCATCTGCCCGCAGTTGAATCGCCGCGCGCGTTGCTGCGAAGCCGGCTGGCGGAGCTGCCCAGAAGCGGAGGGAGTTTCACCCCGCGCGGCCACAACGGCGGCGCATTCTTTGCATGGGCATTTGGCTTTGCGGGGCTGGCGACTGCGATGGTTGTTGCCGGGGTTCTGAGCTTTCCCCCTTCCCCGGCGGCCGTCGTGGCGCGGCGGCCTCTCGCGTCGGAGCGGGGAATTCTGCCCGATCGCGCTTTTACCCCGGGAGCCGCACGTCCGGCGTCGCTTGCGGAAGTCTGCGCATTGCCGCATGAAGAGGTAGTAAAGCAGGTCTCGGCGCAGGATCGGCAGAGAGTCTTCGCGGAATATGGCATCCCCATGGCGCAATCCAGCCGTTATGAGGTGGATTATCTGATTACCCCGGGGCTGGGTGGCACGGATAACATCCGCAACCTGTGGCCGGAGCCTTACCAGGCGGCGATGTGGAACGCTCGCACCAAGGACATCCTGGAAGAGCGCCTTCACGAGATGGTTTGCTCCCACCAACTCGATCTCTCCGCGGCCCAGGAAGCGATTGCCAGCAATTGGATTGCCGCCTACCGGAAGTACGTTCAAAGCGCGCCCTCGCGTCCGCGCCAGGGCAAGAAGCCTTACCATCCGACGGCTCTGAGCTCGATCCTGTTTTCAACAGTACTGTCCGCAAGCCTGGAGATCCCTCGCCTTCGCCGCTTCCCCCGACTGTACCCGGCGCAGAAGGACGAACCTCGAGCCAGGGACATAATTCCCGAGGATTGGTCCCCAACCATTTGGTCCTGAACTGAGGTTGGCGCCTCTCTGGCGCCCATCTCCGTCGGGGCTCGCTCTGAGACCATTCCCGCCAGCCAAATAGGGAATTGGCAGGAAATCGCCTGTCTCGCGCCTCCGGGAAGGCCGGCCATGACGTCGCGGGGGTTGGGCAATTAACGCCAATTGGCTTTGCGCCGATACAGGGTGCAGGACGGCCTCATGGACCTGGAAATTCTTCATGACTACCTGGTCGAGTCAAAGGAGCTTTTACAGAAAGCTCAGGAAGATACCCTGCGGTTGGAATCAGAGCCAGGAGATAAAGAGGCGCTGGCTTCCATCTTCAGGGCATTTCATACCATCAAGGGCGGCGCGGCGTTTCTGGAGGCCGAACACCTGGTGGAGTGGGCCCACGATCTGGAAGATCTGCTGGATAAGTTGCGCGCGCACACTCTGCCGGTAACGCCGGAGCGGATCGACGCGATTCTCAGTGGCATGGATGTGATCGAAGCCATGTTCGAGGAGCTGTCCAGGGAACAGGCGCCGGCAGCCGGGCCCGCGGAGATGAGCCGCAAGATCCGTAATTTGGCCAAGGATGATTCCGGAATGGATGAGGGTGCGGTTGACGACCCGAGCAAACCCGTTCCCGTCCTGGCCGCAGCGCCGGCGCCGGGCGCAGAGGCGTCGCGCGCCGAAGCTGCGCATGCCGCTGCGCGACCGGCGCCCCTTGCGGTTGCGGCCAGCCCGCAGGCGGCCGAGCCCGGCGCAGAGATCCGGGGCAAAAACGCAGCGGCGAATCTAGCCGCGGAGAAAACGCTGCGCGTGGATGCCTCCCGCCTGGATGCGGTCATGAATCAGGTCGGAGAACTGGTGCTGCTGCGCAACCGGCTCACCTCCGCGCTGGGAGGCTTAAGCAAGGAAGACGAAAACATGATGCGCATCGCACGGGAGATGGATCTGCGGGTAAGCGATCTGCAGAACAGCGTGATGAGCCTGCGCATGCAGCCCTGCCGGCGGCTCTTCCAGCAACTGCCGCGCGTGGTGCGGGACGTGTCCCGACAGCTGCACAAAGAGGTGCAGCTGGAGATCAGCGGCGAAGAGGTGGAGATCGACAAGACCGTGGTGGACGCGCTGTCGGGGCCCATCGTGCATCTGGTGCGCAACAGCCTCGACCACGGAATTGAACAGCCGGAGGCGCGTAAAAGCGTCCAGAAGCCGGTCACAGCAGTTTTGCGCATCGCCGCGGTTCATCTGGGCGACCGGGTGCGCATCGAGGTTGCCGATGACGGGCGGGGCATCGACCAGAGGCTGGTGATGCAGAAGGCGGTGCAGAAGGGAATCATCTCCGCAGATGAAGCCGCGCACCTGTCAGACCAGGACGCCCTGCAACTCATCTTGCGGCCCGGCTTCTCCACCAAGGAACAGGCCTCGGAACTGTCCGGGCGCGGAGTGGGGATGGACGTGGTGAAACAGACCACGGACAAGTTGCGCGGCCGTTTGTCGATCGACTCGCAACCCGGCCAGGGAACCACAATCTCGATGGAGTTTCCGCTCACCCTGGCGGTATTGCCGGTGCTCTATCTGCGCGTGCGCCAGGATATCTATGCTCTGCCGGTTTCGGCCATCGACAGCCTCATCGATCTCGAAGAGCACCGTGTACACCGCATTAGAGGACGCGTGAGCTATCGCGTGGACGGCACGCAGACGGTTCCCCTGGCGGACCTGGGCGCGGTGCTGCAAAACCGTCCGCTGCGGCTGGGCGCTGAAACCGTCGAGGGCATACTGACCGAGCGCGGGCTGTTTGTGGTCTCCGAGGTTCTAGGCAACGAGGACTCGGTGGTAAAACCGATCGATTTTCTCTCCGACAGCAGCCTCTACCAGGGCGCAACCATCTCCGGACGCGGAAGCGTGGTCCTGATTCTGGATGCCAATGCGTTGAGCGCCGCCGCCAGCGCCGCCGTCGAAAGGGGGCAGTAATGGATATCCGCCGGATCATAGCCATCATGGACGTCTCGCATCTGACACGGCGGACCATCGAGCGCTCTCTTCGGGAAATCGACCGGCGGGCGCTGAACGCCATGGTGCTGGTGAAGCGGCACGGAAACAAGCTGGCCAGCTACGGCGTCGTCGCCCAGGCATTCCGCGAACAGGCGGTGCTGCTTAAAGACGCCGCCATGCCGCTGCAACAGTCCATTGCTCCGCTGGTGAGGGTGCACATGCGCATCCTGCAAAACACGCAGTTCAGTGAGATGTTCGGGCGCGCGGCGCAGATCGCAGGCGGAAAGAAAGCGGCGGTGGAATACCTGCGCAACTCGGAAAACAACTGGCACCGCAACACCGCCGCCGAAGAGGAAGAGGGTCTGACCATTCTCCGCCGGCTGATCGAAACCGTGATCCGGCTGCAGGAAGGCATTGCCGAGCAGGAGTACGTAGTGACCAACGGGCGGATCGAAGCTGCGCTTTCCGAGCACACCGGCGCCCCGCTGATGCGGGTCTCCCACGAGATGGGCCTGGCAGTGGCCAAGGTGCGGGATGCGATCTGGAGATACCGCAGCAAACTCGAGGAGGTGCTCCATGAGAGCAGAGCCGGTATTTGAAGCCGGAGACCATCGCTGGTGGGCTTTATTCGACCAGGATGAGCGGCGGGTGATTGATTCCAACGTGTACATTGTGGAATCCAGCGGCGAGAGCGCGGTGCTCGATCCGGGCGGCTTCGAGATCTTCCCGCAGGTGCTGGCGGCGGTGGCCGAAGTGGTGCCGCCGACCTCGGTGCGCAAGGCGTTCGTATCCCATCAGGATCCCGATATCGCCTCCAGCCTGCCGCTTTGGAACGCCTGCAACGACAAGATCCAGTGGCAGGTGCCGGCGTTGTGGGAGGGTTTTATCCGCCACTACGGGGCCTTGAACGCGGAGATGGTCTGCATTCCCGACGAGGGCGGATCGATGATGCTCGGCGACCGGAAGCTGGAGTTCATCCCCGCGCATTATCTGCACGCCTCGGCGAATTTTCACTTATACGACCCGGCGGCCAAGGTGCTGTTCTGCGGCGACGTGGGAGCAGCGCTTCTGCCCCCCGGCCACAGCATCTGGGTCGGAGGCAGGCGGGGAACGGAGTCGGCGAAGGGATTCGACGAGCATATCCAGCACGCCAAGTATTTTCATCAGCGCTGGATGCCCTCGAACTCCGCAAAGAAGGACTGGATCGACCGGGTTCGTCAGCTGGAGATCGATGTGCTCTGCCCCCAGCACGGAGCGATTTACGCGGGAGAGAACGTGGGGCGGTTCCTCAACTGGCTCGATGCACTCGCCGTCGGGAGCGCAATTTCTCACTAAAGGAGATCAGGATATGGCCAGCACGGTCGTGAACAGACAGGGTAAGGCAAACAGCGGCTTGGCATCGGGAGCGACAGCAAGGACGGTGCCCGTCCCGGCGGCTCTGCACGGCGATAGAGCCCGCGCGCGCGCGGCGCGGAAGCGGCCGCGGGGAAACGCCGGCGGAAAGGGCTCGGAACAGCCGGCGCTGCTCGAGTACGCGCGGTTGCTGCTCGAGCCGCTTTCCAGCCTGGAGATGCTTTGCGAAGCCGACGACAAGATGGAGAACGCCATCTTCTACATGAATCACGCGGCGCGCGAGAGCATGGGGCTCAACTACAAGCGCCTGAATGCGAATCTGCGCGGGGCCGACGTTCGCCAGGCCCTGGGGCGGTCGATTCACCAGTTTCACAAGGATCCGGAGCGCATACGCGACATTTTCAGGAAGATGCTGGCCGATCCCGCCGCGCATCACAGCACCGAGCTTACCCTGGGCGGAGTGACCTTCGGGCTGGACTTTACGCCGGTGCGCAATGCGGAGGGTAAAGTCCTTGCCTTTCACGCCTCCTGGCGCAACATCAGCGACGCCAAGCTGGCCGAACGCGTAATCGGGGATATGAGCAAGGCGGCGTCGGAGAACGCCGAATCGCTGATGGGGGTGGCCGAGGAGACCGACCGGGCCATGAAGGCGGTCGGCGGCACGCTGGGCGG